>CALURG010000100.1 GCA_944323115.1 Candidatus Gastranaerophilales bacterium | reverse complement strand
TGAAAGTATAGAAAGGTATTATCTTTTTAATAATATTTATTTCAGTAGGTGACATATTACCTGGGTCAAATAGTGCATATCTAACAGCATCTGCTGCATTATCAAAACCTAATCTTCTATAATAGTTAGGGTGCTTATTACCATAAATCAAAGCAGCCATACGATTAAGACTGTCGAGTTTATCATTGGCTGAAGCTACAAAGTCTGTGGCTCTACCTATAGTCTTTTCTTTTAGCCTAGAAGCAGGCGTACCTCCAACAGCTTTAGCATATTGTTGAAAATTAGTTAAAGGTTCTTCTGTAGCATTATATGATTTAGTAACTATTTCTCCTAAATCTTGTACACCAGTACCTGCTCTATAGAAACCATTACTTACAAACTGACTAAGTAAGTCAAAGTCTGCTTTTTCTAAATCTGTTAATGTTCCTAAATTAGCTTTATTTATAATGTCTAAAACATAGTCATCATCTAATAACTTAGCAGCTTGTCTATATAATCCTGATAATTCTGACACAGGAACGCCTGATAGTACAAGATTTATAGTATTACCTGTTATGTTTCTAAATAAGAAACCTGGAGAAAATACGCTAAATTGTTTAAACACATTATTAAACCCATTAACTAATTTAAGTATAGGACTAACTTCTTTTCCTGTTCCAAAATTTAACAAATTAACAAGGTTCTTATCCATATAAACTCTGCCACCATCAAGATAGTTTATTAGTTCATCAATAGCTTTAGTGTTATCAGGTAATATTCCTTTAATACTTTGCAATTGTGCTTTCATACGTCCTACTTGTTCGCTTGAAAGTAATTGCATACCTGACGGAACTAAATCTTTAGGTAACGTATCTTGTGTAACACGGACTAAATTATCATCATAGAATGTACCTACAGCTAAAGCTTCATTATATATTTTAGCTCCTGCTGCATTTTTAGAAGCATAATCTATAAAGTTGTTTATACCTGCAATAAAATTATCATCAAATAACTTAGTGCCTTCTTTGCTTTTTAGAACGTCCATTGTTTGTTGTAATCTTTCAATACGCTCTAGCTTCTTTGCATCTCTAGCAGCTAAAACAGAGGCATCAGTATCTAATAAATCTTTTAATTCGTCCTCAGTTCTCTTTAACTTATCAGTAAGACTTCTATTTAATTCCTCTCTAGCTGATGATGCTAATTCTTTTTGTGTAGCTTGAAGTTGTTTTTGAACAGCCACATCATTTAATTCTTTATAAACACTATCTTCATTAGTAAACGTTTTAGCAGTATCTTTCATTAAAGACCTTACACTATCATCTATACTTCCTTTTAACTTAGTAGTTGCTATTTGAACATCATAAGCTGTTTTTATAAGGGCATTATCCAATTTTTCTAACTTATTAAAATCATTAAGTGTAATACCCTCAAGATTATCACCATATTTTTTAATAAGTTCTGCATGAAAATTATCATATGCTTTTTGAGCTTCTCCAAATTTAGTGGTTTTATCTATTAAAGTTTTTGTTACTTTTGAATTAGGATTTGCAGAAGCTTTTTCAATTACTTTATTATCTAATGCTTTCCTTGTTTCATTTAAAGTGTCAAAAGCTTTTTGTTCTCTAACAGCTAATTTATCTATACGTTCTTGTATAGCTAATTCTTTATTAGAAGGTTCTACAGTATTTTCAATACGCTCTTTAAGCTGTTCTATAGTTTCTCTTAGTTGTTTTTCTTTATTAGCTGATAACTGACCTTGTGTACGTTTTATAGAATTTTCAACGTTTTTCATAGCCATTTGTTGTTCATTTAAACCTATATTAGCACCTGTTGCTCCTTTTTCTCTAACAGTTTCTCCTACTTTTGACATATCTCCACTTCTTAAACGCTCAGTAACCATTGTCGGATATGGGTACTTTCTCGAAGCAAAGTAACGTGTATTGACATTACCTGTACCACGTTTAGTATTATTTACTAAATCTTCAAATGGATTATTTTCAAGAAGTTCACGTCTTACATAACCACTTCTATCAGTTATTCCTGAGAAATCTACACCTAATTGTTGTTCAAATATATCAGCTAATTGCTCATAGTCATCTCGAACAGAATTAGCTAACTTCCTAAGCTCCTTATTCTTTCTTAATAAATCTATTCTATGCTTATCCTTAATTGTGTAGCCTAAAGTTCTTCTTAAATTCATATTGTCAAAAGCTTGCATAGCACTATTACTTGTTTGTAATTTCTTAAAAGCTTCTAAATTGCCTTTTTTACCTACTGTTATACTTAAATCATAACCTAGTCCTTGAGGATTAACCTTCATTGTTGTTTCTATTCCTCTACTATCTAAATATTTAGCTATGGCTTCTGCACTTTCCTTTGAACCTGTAAACACGCCCTCACGACCTTTTTTACCTAAATTGCTAAGAACTGTTCTACCATTTACTTTAGTATCTGAATAGCTTTCAAGTAAGTCACGAACATCTAAAGATGCCTGATTTTTAGCATCATAAATTATTCTGTATAATCCATTTGGGTCTTGAGCTGCATATTTATCTTTA
>CALURG010000099.1 GCA_944323115.1 Candidatus Gastranaerophilales bacterium | reverse complement strand
TATGATTTTGGTAACAGAAATTTTTAATATTATGGAAAGTATTTTTGCATTAATAAAAATGAAAATTTAAGACAAAGAATAGGACTATTCCTAAAATAGTTTTAAAACTAGACTTTTTAGGATTTATGTGATATTATGTATGTTGTTATACATTGTAAAATAAAAGGTTGAGGAAAAGATGAATTGGTTAGGAATCGTAGTATCATATTTATATATAGCTTTAGTAATTATAGGAGCAAAAATATTTGAGAAAAAAGGAAGAGAAGCAAGCAGAAAATTCATACATATCATGTTAGGCAACTGGTGGTTTATAGCGATGTACTTCTTTACAAATGTATGGTTTGCTGCATTTGTACCTGCAACATTTATCATAATAAATTATTTATCATTTAAAAAGAATATCATAAAAGTCATGGAAAGAGATGAACAAGACGGATTTGGAACAGTGTATTATGCAGTATCTCTACTAATATTAGTAATTGTATCTTTCGGAATATATGATATGCCATCATTAGGGTTAATTCCCAATCTAGTAATGGCTTATGGAGATGGACTAGCAGCATTAGTAGGAAAAAACATAAAAAGCAAAAAATACAAATTGGGAGATTCCAAAAAATCTTTTGCTGGTTCACTTACTATGTTTGCAATCGCAACTTTATTGATTGGAGGATATTTAGCATTCTGGCATCCAGGGGTATATTGGGCGACACCACATTGGTCATTAGTTACGGCAATGATAGGTTTTGTTATAACAGCAATAGAAGCAATATCTGTAAAAGGAACAGATAATATAACCGTTCCATTAGGAACATTATGTTTGTTATTATTAATAGGATAGAGGTTTATATGAACAGAGAAATTTTAAACGAATATAGAGATAAAGATGATAAAATATTATTAGCACAGATTTTAGATAAAATAGAATTATGTGAAAATAAAAACAAAATCGAATATACAGATTTTTTGGATATGGCACAATCGGAATTGGTGCAAAAATTTATTAACAAGATAAAAATAGAAAATTATCTTATCTATGGTGGTTTTGAAGAAGCGGAAAGAAAAATGTTTGTCATTTATCCAGAAAAATTTAATATGGATGTGGTTAAAAAAAATTTAAGTAATATTGTTCAAATTATTAGAATACAACTGCCAGACGATTTAAAGGGAAAATATACACATAGAGAGTATTTAGGAGCAGTTATTAAATTAGGGGTAAAAAGAGAAAAAGTAGGAGATATTATTGTAGATAATGATGGAGCAGACATTATTATAGACAAAGATATTTCAAAGTTCCTAGAGCAAAATTTAGGAGAGTTAACTAGATTTTCTAAATCAACGATAACTGTGGAAAACATAGAAAAATTAAGACCAGTCCATATTAAAAAAGAAGAATTAGAAATTATTGTCTCTTCTTTAAGATTAGATAATATTATCTCAGAACTTGCTAGATGTTCAAGAAATAAAGCGCTTGATATTATCAATATGGAAAGAGTATTTATCAATTTTCAAAATGAAACCAAAAAAACAAAACAAATAAAAGTAGGAGATATGATTACCATAAGAGGAAAAGGAAGATTCTATATAAAAGAAATCATAGGACAAACAAAAAGTGGAAGAATGATTATAAAAATAGAAAAGTTTGTTTAAAATATAAAAAATAACCCCCATATTAAACTAAAATTTAATACGGGGGTTATTTTTTATAAATCATATTTCGTCATAATATAGGCATCTTGAGAATTATTGTAATATTTTTTACGAATACCTAGATTTTGGAATCCAAATTTTTCATATAATTTAATGGCTGGGATATTTGATGTATTTACTTCCAATGTAAAAGTTTTTAAATTTAAATCTGCACAAATTTCTATAAGTGCTTCTAATAATTCTCCGCCAATACCTCTACCACGACAAGATTTTTTGACAACAATATTATTTAAAGTAGCTTCATCCATAAAAACCATCATTCCGGCGAATCCAACGATTTCATTATTTTCTTTAGCTACTACATAGGTTGTTTTTTCATTTTCTAATTCTTGTTTTAAAATATTATAACTCCAAAAATTATCAAAGTCAGAATATAAAGTATCTTTCATTAGTTCTAAATCATCTAAAGTCATTTCAGTGATTTCCATGAATACTTCCACCTTTCTCTTCAAGGGCTCTCTCTGCTTGTGATTTTCTTAGGTATAATGGCATAATAGAATTTTGTATGCCTTTTTTGTATGTCTTATATCCTGCAATTCCAAGTGAAATACTACTTAAGTTATTTTTGTCACAAAATATAGAATTTTTAATATTGTCTTGTAAAAAATTTTTATGTATTTCTGCTCCATCACCAACGAATGTGATAGGGGAAACATATCTATTTAATATAGGAATGATTTCATTTATATTTTTAAATTCTAAATTACCGATTTGTGTCACTTGACCATCTTCGAAATCAAATAGTCCAAAATAAACATTATCATTTTTGGCATCTATTAAGGAACACACAATTCCATTGGTATTTGTATTATATACTAATGCTTCAAGAGAGCTAATCCCAATACATTCTATATGTAAACTATCTCTAAATGCCAATACAGTTCCCACTCCAATTCTAATTCCAGTAAAAGAACCAGGTCCTTTATCACATACAATTAAGTCCATATCTTTTAATGAAAGCTGTGTGTCAGATAAAACTTGTTCAATAACTGGCATAATTTTTTCTGAGTGATTTCTTGAATCATCAACAATAATTTCTTTTAAACAAGTTTCATTTTCTAAAATAGCAACTGTACATAAATTACTTGCTGTATCTATACTTAAAATTTTCATAATTACCTCTATCATCTATTTTATAGGACTATTGTACTACATTTACATAAATTTGTAAATAGGGAAATTATGAATATTATATTTATTTTTAGAATGAAGTATGATATACTCTTATTCATAGAAGTATTAAACAAATCTTATTTCATAAGGAGGCCAAATTTATGAAAAAGTTTAAAGATAATATGTTATTACAGATTCTTTTAGGAGCCGTAATATTAATTGTTTTTATTATAGTATTGGCTCAATTTACGAATACCAGTTCACAAGAAGAAAATACGAATACCTTTAGAAATGAAAGTGAAAACACAACCATAAATCAAGGACAAACAATCGAGAATGAAGATAATGAAAATCAAAATACAGAAACAAATGAAATAGAAGATATAACAGATTCTGTAAAAAATGATGAAAGATGGTATTATGGATACATAACGCAAATTTCAGAGGAAGAAATTCAATTTCAAAATGAAGGTAAAAACAGAAAAACACAAATCGATGAAAATACAAAACTTATAAATGCAAGAACAGGTGCTGATATGTCTTTTGAAGACATAAAAATTGGAGATTATCTTCATGTTGAAGAAGAGGATGATGTATATTGTGTAAGTGTGGCTAGAAATATACAAGGAGAAGAACTACAAAAAGAATTGTTACAAAATTTTGCTCAGCAAAATAGTAATATTACTGGAAATTCACTTTCTTTTGAAAGTGTTGAAAGATTAAGTGAAGATGAAGCCATTGTTACATTAACATATGGAGATACACATGGGGAAATATTTGATAATGAAGAACAGTTTGAAATAAAAGCAATTGTCAATTCTGATACGAAAATATTAAGTAAAAGTAATTTATCTAATAGTATTGATACAATCGAAAATTCAAAACATGATATGATTATGATA
>CALURG010000098.1 GCA_944323115.1 Candidatus Gastranaerophilales bacterium | reverse complement strand
ATCTCCAGTGCTTTCCCAACTAGTTTCATCATTATAATTATTTGGAACTTCACATTTTCCATAATTTACAGTCAATGTAAATAGTTCTGTGGCGTCCTCTTCTATATATGTTGCAGTAACTGTAATTGGATATAATGGCATTATTAAAGTTGTTTCTTCTTTATATTTATCTTTTACGGTAGATACATCACCGGTCCATTTCCAAAATTTATATCCATTTGGAGCAGAATTAGCTCTGATAGTAACTTCTGATGCTCCTTTACGAGAACCTGTGCCAGAACCATTATTTACTGTTAATTGGTAATATTCAACTTTTTCTGGTATAAAATAATTAGCCTTAACTGTCATATTTTTAGATATGGATGTTACAAATGATGTTGATGCAAATACATTTGATAATTCTTCGTTTTCTACATCACCACTCCAATTTAAAAATCTGTATATATCTGGAGCAGGGTCAGCTACTATTTGTATTCTAGTACCGTGTCTATATTGTCCACTACCACTACCACCTTCTACGTTTAATGTATATAATGGTAATTCTTCATATATAGCCTCTAATGTACAATCACTACCACTAATAGTTATATACATATGAGAAGCATATATATTTCCTAAGATTACACTACCACTATTTACTTGCCAATGACTAAATCTATAATTTTCTGGTGGTGGATTTGCATCTATGGAAAACCAATAACCATCTCTATATGTTCCTGTTCCAGTTCCATTTATTACTGTTAAATCAAATAATTGTCTATATTCTGGTGTACAAGAACAATCTTCATCGCCCATAGTTATACTTGTTTGTTGTGAATATCTACTAACTATTCCATTTATTCCACTATAATTCCATCTATAAAATACGAAATCTTCTGCTGGGTCATTAGCTCTAATTACTACAGCTGAACCTTGTTCATATTCTCCAGAACCTGTACCATTATTTACAGTTAATGTAAATGTTGTTTTAAGTTTATATACTGCTGTAAATGTTCTATCTGATGTACTCATAATAAACCTATATGGGTTAGATGATGATATTGTATTTCCATTCTCTTCCCAATGGTCGAATACATAATCTCCAACATATTTTTCTGTACTTATTGATACTTGATGACCTTCTACATGTTGTGTAGTAGATACATTACCAGTATTGTTTACATTAGTTATAGATACATTATGTGCTGGACCATACATAGCTATTATTATTGCATCCCCATCGCCAACTACAAAATCTGCAGTCTTATCTTGTATATCTGAATACCAAGCTAAACCACCTTCACCACTAATTGACCAATAATCAAAACCTTCGCCTTCCATTGCTTGGTCTCCAACTATTTGGATAGTAGAACCTTCTCGTAAATTTTCTCCTCCACCAGAACCATTTATTACTGTTACGGTATTATATGAATAATTATATGAATAATTTGCTTTTAATCTAATATTTTTATCTGGCATATTTATTCCAACATAAGGGTCTGTAACTTCACCATCTAAATATTGGGTATCATAACTCCAATTTGAAAATATATATTTTTCGCTAGATGGATTTTGACTAGCATAAGGCCTATCCCCATATTCATAATAACCTGAACCATTACCATCTATTACGTTCAAATAATGTACACCAGGATAAATATAAAATGCTGTTAGAGTTAAATCTGCATCTGGCATTGATACACTAGTTGTAGAAGCCATTGGAGCAGTAACATATCTTTCCAAATTATCATCATTAAACAACCATTGATAAAATACTTTATCATCTGGAGCTACATTTGCTTGAATATCAAATACATCTCCTGGTAAAAATGTTCTTTCTGTATCTCCGCTACCATCATTTATAAAACCGTTTATTATTTTGAATGTTCTAGGAATATTTATTTTAAATCGTGCTTCTAATTTAACATCTTTATGCCACATAGTAAATGTAGTTTGTTGAGCATATACATCTCCAACATATTGTAAATCATCTGCATCTCCTACCCATCTGTCAAATATCATAAATGAAGCTTGGTCTCCATAAGGTACTCCAACTATATCTACTACAGTATCTTCTGTATAATATCCAGAACCTGTTCCATTTACTATTTCCAAATAATATGTATCTGGTTCTGGTAATGGTTGATTTAACATAATTTCCAGATTTTTTTCTATTGCATTAGCTAATATCCAAGTCATTTGAGAACTTGTTTGTATAGTTTCTAAGTCATCCAATATTTCTAGGTTAGATAATGCTTGTAATAATAACACATTATTTATAATTCTATTCATATCTGTTCTTGTAGGAATATCCTTATTCGACCAGTTATACTTGGAGTTCAATGTTATATATTCTGTAGTTATGCCTCTTTTTAACATATCATCGGCTACATATCTAGTATTATTTTCAATTCTGTTTAAATCTTCATAATTATATGCACCTTTTGATATTTCTTGTGGGTTATCTTGTGCATGTAACACATCTCCAGATGTTCTATCATATACTGGTTTTATCCATTCTGTTCCATTCATAGCATAACCACCTCCATATCTCCTTCCCAAGCTCCATCAAAAGATATATGTTGTTGTAATACATATACTGTTTTTGGGTCTACTAATTGGTAATTTTGTGTTTGTGTAAATGGTGTTTGTATTTGTATAAAATCTCCAGCATTAACTAATGGTTCACCTCTTGTTGATACTGTATACTTAAATCGTTTACTGTACCATCCAATATATTTTTGTTTAATTAAACCATCTGTATCTTCTTTCATTAGTGTACTATCCAATACTAGTGTATCATTTGTAACTGACTTATCTGGAGTTTCAATAATTGTAATTGGTCTACCAGTAATTTCTATTTCTACTCCATTATTATCTGGTAAGTTTAATACTAAATGACATCTAGTAGCATAATATCTTCCACTAGTTATTTGTCCATTACCAGATTTTATTGTTGCTGTAGCTCCATAAGTAGCAGAATATGTAATATCAACTTCTCTAGTATATACTGTTTGAGTAGTTATACTACTATCATCTTCTGCTATTTCACTATGGTATGCTTTTAATGATAAATTGGATGTATATTCCAATTGTTCTGCTCTAGGTTCATCTGTAAAGCTAGTAAAATCATAAGTTTGTTTTATTTGCGGGTTATCCAAATCTATATCTGCAAATTTTATTTTTCCATTATCCAATATCATTAAAGTAGCTCCACAAGCAAAAGCACATAATTGGATTAGTTCTCTCACTGGAGACTCAGATAATGGAACATCTATTATAGTATCCGCAAAATCTCCATCATAGATTACTGTATCTGTTGGCACACCTGAAAAATCCAACAAATTAGATACTACATTTCTTATAGTCCTATCTTTTACATATACATCCGAATCGTAAATATCATCCATCATATCCAATACTGAACCGCATTCAAAATCAACTAAACCATCACTTGTAGTTGATACACTAGTTAATCTCAAATGCTTAAAATCTGTCCATTCTATTTGAACATTATTACCGGTATTTTCATTTTCACCGGTTTCTTCATTGTAACCTGCTATATTATAACCCCATCTAACCATAACCTGTGTATTTCTATCCATTACTGGAAGTTTATTATCTGGATTGTCAATATTATATCGTTTATCATAGTTTTCCATTTGAAATGAAAATACTCTTGATGGAATACTATCTGCAACAAATGATGTTTTGTCAGTCCAGTCAGTATTTATCATTTGGTCTTGTGAAAATACTTCAACTTTACCAAACATTAATGTAGATACTCTTATTCTTCTATGTCTAACTTGAGTTCCAACAAATTCTATATGAACACTATTTATCATAGTATCTCCTAAGTTAGTTTCAATTATTAAACTAGGTAGAGTATCAACTTCATCCAAATTGATGGTTTGACTCCCTACCTCTCCAGAACTATTTAAAAAACTAACAATTATTTGTTTTGGGTAGGCACTTTTTACAGATGGATTTAATACTATTGAAAAATATTCAGCTTTATATTCTTGTAGTAAAGTCAAATCTATGGTTGGATTTGTTGTAAAATTACCATCATCATCTGACATACTATTTGAAATATAACCATCATAAAGTCTACCTGACTCAGGATTGTAATAAGCTCCATTTAATATCCATAAGTTTTCTTCTAATGTAGCCATAGTATCACTTGTATATCTATCTAAATCTATAATGGAGCTTATATCACAATAAGAAAGCATATCATTAGAACTTACATTAGTTATACGAATATTAGTATCTTGAACGAACATCAATAAATCTATATAACCTTCATTTCTTGTTCGCACATTTAAGTATTTTTGTTCTAACATTTATAAACTCCCTTCTGTTAATACCCCAAATAAAACCAAATTTAGTACCCGCATATCAATAATATTCACCTTTACATTTCTATAAACAGTAGGTCTTTTATAATATCTCTGTGAAGCGAATGGACCAGCATCTATGGCTTCCCATTCTATTGGTTCACATTCCATATCTCCAAAATAAAATCTTCTTGTTACCCAAGCATCATCTTCTATGTCATAATATCCCAATTTCACTTCAAAGTTAGCAACTTTTTGTTTTAACCAATGTACTTGATTAGCTGTAAGTATAGGCCAATTTAAACTATCAAATTTTCTTAACCTTCTGTTTATTTTTTGAGCTATAACCTGACCATAAGCGTTTCTAGTTGAACGAACTAATTGTTCTGATTTTTCCAAATATCCTCTACCTGGATTTCCCCAAGAACAATCAGGTTGGTCAGGTTCTGGCATTTTTTCGCCATCAAATGTAAATAGTGGATATTTTTCACTTACTACATAATACATATAATGTGTTAATGCCATAACCTTACCTCCTTTATCTAGCATAAGCTGGATTGCTAATTGGGTTGTTACCCCTCTTGCTTTTAGCTCTTTCTGTTACTGCAAGTAAATCACTACCTTTTTGTTTAAATGTTCCTGTTACTGGTATACCTTCTTGTATTAACTGTCTCAAATTTCCAATTTCTTGGTTCATACTATCTATTACTGAATATAATGCCGAATTATCATTTCCTGTATATGGTTTATTATATTTTGCTGGTATAATTGCTTCTCCTTTATGAACATAAGCTAATTGGTCATTTGGTACATAAGGTGTACCAACATCATACGATGCAATTCTGTTTTTAATACTTTGTTCTACAGAATTTAAGTCATTCATTACTTTATTATATTCACTTGCAGGTATTTTGTCTTTTATTGAATTTAGTCTATCTCTCTGTGTTTGAATTTGAGCTAATTGTTCATTATCCTTTTTCTCTCGTTCTATTTGTTCTTTTGTTTTTATCCCTTGACCAGTAACCCAATTCCAACTACTTTCAAAGAAACCAGTTATGCCTGACCATAAATCGCTAAAGAAATTACCAATCCAATCACCTAAATCACTAAATAGATTTTTGGCATTTGTACAGAATTTATCCCAACCAGAATAATATTGTTCTGCTCCAGTTTCAATACCTTCTCTCATATTCTCTGGTATATGTTCCATAAATGCTTCACGAGAGTTCTTATCCAATTTTGCATATACTTGAGATAATCTATCCATAAGTTCATCATTAGAATATATACCATCTTTATTTGCTTGCATCATTTTGTCAATATAACCTTGATAATTATCCGTATTTTTAGCTCTTTCCAAATCCATAGATGTTTCATAGTCCATTTGTGTTTGTTGTGCTGTATGTAATTGTTCCATAGCATCCTTTGTATTTACATAAGCTTGATATACTTGTAATTGTGAAGCAGTCATATTATCTACTGATAATGTTCCATTTTGAACAGCTTGATATAATTTCTCTCCACTCTGACCGGTTTGTTCCTCTAATATTTTTAGATTTAATAAACTAGTATTATATATATTTTGAGCTTCTGTTAATTGTTCTGTTGCTGCAGTTAAATCATCTACTGTTACTTTTAAATTAGCATAATCACCATCAGATTGGAACCAGTTAGCAATTTTACCTGCTGCATTACCAACTAATGCACCTAATGCTGCACCAGCTAATGTACCTAATACTGCTCCAATTGGTCCTCCTAATGCAGTACCTACTGATGCACCAATATTTTTACCTACAGTCATACCTACTGCTCCACCGAATGCTGTACCAGCTTTAGTTGCCTCAGACTCAACACTTTCTTTATCTCCATGTTGA
>CALURG010000097.1 GCA_944323115.1 Candidatus Gastranaerophilales bacterium | reverse complement strand
GTGGCTCACATTCAGTACTCATTTCATGTTCTGCATTATGATCTTTCCCTATATCTATTACTCCATTGTCCAGTGTTAACGGCGTTCCTTTATAATCTTTATAATAATCATTTACATCATATGGCATATCTCCTTCAGTTTTAAAGCAATGATGTACACAATACATTTGATTTTTCGTTACTTGTGCATGTTCTTTCATTAAATCACTTACAACATCTTCTGTATCTGCTTTTACTGCAAAATCAGAGTAATCTGCTGTGTTATCAATGATTTGTAATAATTCAGATTTATGTTCTTCTGTAGATTCATATGTTAATTCAATATCACCATTTTTTAATAATCCTGGTGTTACTTCATTAAACTTGCCATCTAATTGTGTTCTTGTATCTTCTTGTTCAATTGCTTTAGAAGTATTATCTGCAAGTTGATCTCCATCTGCTACTGTAATATATTTTAATCCATTATATTCAAATTCTACATAAGAATCATTAATCAAGTTCCAATCTGCTTTTAAAATTCTATAAACATGATCTTCTATTGTTAATTCATAGAACATTTCATAATATCCATTTGAATCTGTTGTTGTAGTTGCTAAAACTGTGTCTCCACTCTTCCAATATACTTTTACGCCTTCTACACCTTTATCTCCACCATCTTTTGTATCATTAAATTGATTTGATTTACCATCAAATTCTTCTTCCCAAACTGTTCCAGAAATTTTTACATTTCCTCCACTATTTCCCTCTTCTTCCTCTTCTTCTTCAGGAGTGTTCTCTAATTTTACTTTATTATTTTTATTTTCTTCTACTTGAACACTCCATGTTTTTCCTACATTTGCTGCATATTTTGGATCTGGGTTTACTGTTTCTGTTATTGTATATGTGTCTGCTTCTAATCCTGTGATGACAATCATTCCACTACCATCTGTTTTAAAAGTAGTTGCTTGTGATTGATCTACATATTCAATTTCTCCTGTACTTGTGTTTTGGTATAAATATTCTCCTTTAGAATTGTTAATGACGAATCCAACATTTGCTAAAGGTTCTCCTGTTTCAGAATCAACTTTTTCTATTATTAATTGTGTATCTGTTTGTTTTTCTGCAAATGCAATAAGTAAACGTTGTGGTTGCCTAGTGCTAGAACTCTCTAAGAAATATAGTTTTGCTTTTGTTTTATAAGAATCAATTGAGCCTGAATTATATGCTGCCATAACTTCATTTTTAATTTCATTTACCATGGTTGCTCCAGCATTTATAGCTGAACCACTATTACTTCCTGTAACAAGATTACTAGGTAATCCTAATGCATTTCTATTACTTTGAGACTGTCCAGAAGGTACTGTGTCTAACCATGTTTTCATATATAAATATAATGCTTGTTGAGTGTCTGCATAATTTTCATAAGAACCATATCTTTGTTCTCCACTAGCTAATAATTCCGCCATTATAAGGTTAGAAACATCATCTGTAGTAGCACCTGTAGCTGCATTTGTAGCTACTGTTCCTTCAATTTCTATATAATTTACAACTTTAAATATACTAATTGGCAACTGTTTATAATGCTCAATACAATATAAGTTGTCTGCATTTTCTAATTGTATATTACCTAATACAAGGTACTTTCCTATTGCTCCAGCTCCTAAATCGTCTTCTTTAAATTGATTTAGCATATTAGTAAACTCAGTTCCACCTTCTGAAGAAAATCCATTACCTATGGTACTACTTGGATTATTTTTAAATTGTTCAACATATCTTTCTGGTACATATTGATATTCATTTGCTGCAAAGACTATGTTATTTCCAGCAAATATTATTATGAATACTATACTAATTAATAATGTTATTAACATTTTTATCTTCTTCATCTTTTTTACCTCCTTTCTTCTATATTTTTCTTCTCTTAAAAATTAAATATATTGCAAATGCAATTAATCCTGCATTCAAAAGTATCAATACCGTATATCCTATTGTTCTTACACCTGTACTAATACTAATAATAACATCTGCTACCCCTAAGTCATCTTCACTTTGTACTTGATTATTTGGTGTTGAATCCATATCTGTTTTTCCTAAATCATTGTAATATTCAACAATCTCAGCCCTATTATTTACTCTTCCTGTATTATTTTCTGTCATATCTTTTGTTAAAATCAATTTAACTTCTCTTGTTTGTCCTGGTTCTATTCTTTCATTTGCCAAACTATTTGTATATAACATATTTCCTGATAAATACCAATCTGGATTTAATTCTGAATTGAATTCTAATCCATTATCCATATAATCTACAATACTATTTACATTTCCTGCTATTTCTCCTGCATTTGTAACTCTAATTGTATATTCTAATACAACTAATGAATTATTTAATTGATTTCTATGAATCTCTACTTTTTGGAATACAGAATCATTGTAATCGTATGTTTTTGTATCTTCTGAATTTTGAATAGAAATTCTACTAATATATTTATCTAATTCTAAGTCAAAGATTAAATTTTCTTTTAATCCTACATTTATATTAGAAATATTTTCTGTTACATTAATAGTATCTGTTACTCCATATTGTCCCTCTTGTCCATTAACTACAATTGATTTTAATATGGCTTTTGAATTTTGGCTATCTGTAATTCCTTCTTTTTTATATTCTGTCAATTCATATTGTGTTCTATCAAATTCAAATAAAACAATGTAATTTCCATTATCAATTCTCTTAAATGCATATTCTCCTCTGTTATCTGTTGTTGTTTCTGCTCTATTTCCATCTTTATCTAATGCAATACTATTTGTATCTACATTAAATAATATAACTTTTATACCAGATAATCTTCTTTCATTAGATTCTCTTTGTCCATCTTGATTTTCATCTAGCCATACAATACCATTAATAACATTTCTATCATTCTCTGTAATGGTTCCTCTTATAATATGTGTAACTTCTGCAGAATTATCATATACTTTATCATTAATTGTTACTTGAGCTGTGTTAGTAATAGTTCTTGTTTCAAATAGTTCTCCTGCATATTTAACCTTTGCAGATATAGTCATTCTACCTGTTTGTCCCGCTTCCATTGGGAATAAATAACTAATATTATTATCTATTGAATATTGATATGTACTACTATCATTTACATTAGTAGATTGCATAATAACTTTATCATCTACTTTTACTTCTGTTATCTCTAAATATTCTGAAACAATATCTTCTACCATTACATTTGCATTATAATCACTTGTATTATTAACAGAAATATTGTATGTAATAATATCCCCTACATTTACATATTCACCATCATTATTACTTGTTAATTCTATAGTTGCTCCTTGTTTTGCAATTTCTTGGTTAAATATATTAGAACGATATGTTTGTCCTGAGCCATCTGTTACTTTTAGACTCATGCTTGCATTTGTTGCATCTTCATTAATTACTCCTGATACTAAATAAAATACATATTGTCCTGGAACTATATTACTTATTTGAATATTGTTTACATCTGTAATAGTTGTCTGTGTACCATCTGATAGGTTTTGCAATTGACCAACTGTAATACCTTCTACCATTAATTGTGCTTTAAGATTTTCTACTGTTTCATTAGAAAAATTCTCTATGAAAAATGCATAACTAACTGTGTCATTTGGAACAATATCAATATTTGTATCTACTACACTTTTTACAGATGCTCTTATTGATGAACTAGCTAATTGTGTTCTAAATTCATTACTTTCTACCACATAATCTTGATATGTAGCAGTCCCTTTATTTGAGATTGTATTTCCGTTTTCAATGTCCATATTAACTCTTACTTCATAACTAAATGCGTATTCCTGTCCTGGTGCAAAACTTGCAATTGTTGTTGTAACTTCTTTTACATCTGGTTTTTCTACATAATATTTTGCTCCAGAATATACATATCCTAAATCAGATCCATCTTCATTATTTTCTCCATCTTCTCCATTTGGTAAATCTGGTATAACATATACGGTTCCTTCTGGAACGTTTCCTTTTAATACCACATTCTCAAGTGTTTGTGTTCCATTATTTTTTGCTGTAACTGTATATTGAATAACTTCTCCAGCTTTTACTGCATCTCCATCATTGATTGTTTCATTTCCAACCATTGCTGATAAATTTGTTTCTATTTTTATGCCTTCTCCAGTAGTTATTCCTGTAAGTAAGGACGTAATTCTTTGCGTTGATCTTTGTAATCCTTCATTATATATTACTTGATATCCAGCATATGCTGTTAAATCATAATCTAATATTGCAGGTAATGTTACTGTATATGTTGTTTGAAATGTTCCTGCTTGTACAATTGTAGGTATTAAAATTAAGTATGCTTTAGGATTTTCAACTTGTGCTAAGTTTTGTGTCCATCCATTGTTTTCATCATTGATATCTTCTGTTGCATTTATATTATTTGTATAATATACTGTTGCATTTTCAGCTACAATTGCTGATTTTAATGTTGTATCAAAATTATTGGTTATTGTTTCTGTACCTACTGTAAATTCACCACTTGTTGGTAATACCCCTAATATCATTACATTACTTACATCACTTCTTGTATTATTTACTAATGAAATATTATATTTTACATCTGTTCCAC
>CALURG010000096.1 GCA_944323115.1 Candidatus Gastranaerophilales bacterium | reverse complement strand
TTTTATATGTTTATCTTCTGTAACATTTTCAAAGACAGGAATTGTTACTGTTCCATCATCATTTGTTGTGAAATTTGTATATTCTACATCATTTATTTTTACGTAAGATATGATATATCCATAATCTGGCGTTATTGTAATTTCATTTATGGAATCTTTTTCATATTCTACGGTTTCTACATAACGAATACCATCTTTTGATTATTCTACTCCTCCGAATGTTCCTTCTTCTCCAGTAATATCTCCTCCAGCTACTTGTACTCCACCTTCGTCATGTTTGATAACTTCTGTCGTTATTTTGAAAGTTTTGACTTTGTTTTCAATTTGTAGATTTTGAGTTTCTGCTACTGTTATACCACCTTCATATACTTTAGAAATGATGAATCCTTCTGAGTATCCTTTACCCTCAAGTATAACTTCTGAAGATGTTTCTTCCTCTTCTTCCGGATTTTGTATTTCATAATTTGTTGCACTTAAATCTGATAAAGTATAATATCCTCCATATAACAAATTACCTGTCTTTCCTTCTGCCACTGCTGTAACACCTTGATAGCCTTCTCCATATAGTCTACTTGTATATTGAACTTGTCCTTCTGAATCTAATTTTATTATAAATCCATCTGATGTTCCTCCTCCAGAAAGTTCTGGGAAATCATATTGTCCTGTTGTTGTTCCATCACCATCTACATCAATTCCTCCATCTGAATAATACCATCCCCCTAATAAATATCCTCCATCTGATGTTGCTACTACATCTGAAATGTAATCATCATAATTTCCAATCTCTGCGCCAATCATGATCTCTGTAGGAGTTCCATCTATATTGTATAAACGTTTCATATATGTTCCATCATTTGATATTTGTTCTAATGAAGCATCATATAAGCTACTTGGATTGCCTTCTTCTAATGCTATTATTATATTATCTTCGTAATTTGTAATAATTGATGTTACTTTTGCTCTATTACTATATTCAAATAAATATTGCCAAGAATATGTTCCATCTAATGTATATCCTACTACTACTACAGCTACTCCCGTTCCGCATTTGCATTACAGCAGTATTTTCTGTATTAAAGTAACAAGTTCCATTAAATAGATTAATAGCAATTGCAATTCCAGCTGTTGTTTCTCTAAGATCTACTACTTCTACATCAGATTCTCCTCCTATTCTTTGACTCCATTGGTATTTACCTGTTTCTGAGTAAGACGCTATAAATCCATTTCTTTCATC
Organism: Candidatus Gastranaerophilales bacterium; assembly: GCA_944323115.1. Taxonomy (GTDB): domain Bacteria; phylum Cyanobacteriota; class Vampirovibrionia; order Gastranaerophilales; family Gastranaerophilaceae; genus Limenecus. Next base: position 1,505 of record CALURG010000096.1, on the reverse strand, counting down.
AGTATTTGTACATAAGTTTGTAAAAGACTCTTTAACATTACTTATTGTTCCTGCATTATATTCATAGAGATTCATTGTATCACTATAGAAACCACCTACTACTACAAGATTTCTTTCACTTGTTTCTATTACAGAATTTATTTCATCATCTGCAGTTCCTCCAAATCTTATTCCCCATTCATAATTTCCATCTTCGTCTAGTTTTAATAATATAGCATCTTTATAAAATAAATTTGCATTGGAATCTGTTCTTGAAAGTTCGGTGATTTCCTTACCATCATAATTTACTATGCTACTCGTTACATATCCAACGGCTGCATATCCTCCATCTGATGTTTGTATAATTTTATTTAGTGATTCATCTTCATTTCCTCCAATTGTTTTTGACCAAGTATATTTACCATCTGCATTATAATAAATAATTAAGCCATCTGAACTTCCTTGTGATACTTCATCTACAATTCCATCTTTATCTAAATCAATTCCATTTTCTGCTCCTGTTATTACATCACTTAAAGATTCTGTAAAATTTCCAACAACTATAGCCCCTCCATCTTTAGTAGCCTCGATGGAATTTATATAATCCCATCCATCTCCTCTCGCAGAATTTGTCCATTCAAATGATGCTCCATGTGATGCTCCTATTCTAAAAAAGTATGTTCTATCTCTTTCATTTTCACTAAATTCATATCTATCTTCTACATAGACTTCAACTGCTTGATATAAGCCTTCTCCAAGATTTGCTGTTAATTCTCCATTTTCGTCTGTTGTTACCACATATTTTTGTAATGTTTCATCCCATTCTCCTATAATATCTCCATCTGTTCCTGTTACATAATTTCCTTCTAAATCTGTTATGACAAATTTCGTTCCTGGAATTGGGATTTTTTCACTTGTTATTCCATCTGTTGTATATTTAAATAATGTAAATATTGGTCCATCTTCAACTCCTATTTCAATTAGTGGATATGTTCCATCTGCATTTGAAATGTTTAAATCTGTTTTACTTTCTGTTACATTTCCATCTTGGTCTGTTGTTTCTAATACTCTTATGACATCTTCACCCTCTAGTATGTCTATTTTCAATGTTCCATTTTCTCTATAGGCTTTAAATTTTAATGAAGTACCGTTTAATGCATATCCCTCTGGTGCATATACTTCTGTCAATGTATATTCTCCTGTTATATATTTTCCTTCTACATACTCATATAAGTCATCTATTGTTAATACTCCGTTTACATCTGTTGTATAAATTCTTCCATCTCCATTGATTCCTTCTCCTGATATTTTATACTGTGCTCCATATAATATTCTATCTACTTCTTCTCCAGCTTCGTTTGTTTCTGTCTCTCCTTTTGCATATTTGGTTAGTTGTAAACCATATGTTGGTATTTTTTCATTTTCTAATTCTAAATGCATTGTTGGTATCTCATCATTTACGGTTATTGTATTCGAAACTGTACTTCCATTATCTGTATAGTATGCAAATTTAAATTCTCCATTTT
>CALURG010000095.1 GCA_944323115.1 Candidatus Gastranaerophilales bacterium | reverse complement strand
CCAAACCACCCAGGATATGGGGGGGAAATTTCCAACCAAACATACGCGCATTCATAGATATGGGAATTTAAGCTTCACATATTATACTTTCTCAATAACTTCAACACTCTCAGGAATTCACCGACATTGGCGGCATAACTGATGGCTCCCCGACCGGCAAACGGCGGATTGCCGTCGAACAGCTCGGAGATGGAACCGATGCAGGTCTGCGACATTTCGTCCTCAAAGCCTATCAGCATGCGTTCCAGAAACGACACTCCACTGATACCGAACACTTTGAGATAGGCATCGGCATAGGCTCCCATCAACCATGGACGTGCCGGACCTTGGTGATAGGCATACTCCCGTTCGGTCTGCGACCCCACATAGGTAGGGTTATAGCCGTAACTCTTGGGACTGAGGGTACGTATTCCCTTGGGAGTGAGCAGTTCGCGTGTAACCACTTCGAGGGCCCGCTTGCGCTGGCGCTTGTCGAGCGGCGAATAGTCGAGCGAAAGCGCTACCAGCATGTTGGGACGCACACTCCAATCCGACATCGAACCGTCGACATAGTCAATCAGATAACCATAGTCGTTCAGGAAGGTATTGACAAACGCCTCCCCGGCCTTGTCAGCAATGGCATTCCACTGTTCGACCTTCGACGCCAGTTCCTTATCCTCGGCAAAGAGGGTCGCGGCAAATTTCAGAGCATTGTACCACAGAGCATTAAACTCCACCAGATAACCGCTTCGCGGATTTACCGGCCGACCGTCGACTACGGCATTCATCCACGAAATTACACGGTCCTTGCCATTGGAGTAGAGCAATCCGTTGTCGTGCAGGAACAGATTGGGGTGCTTGCCTTTGATGATGTAGTCGAGAATATCGCACACGAAGCGGCCGTATTTGTCGCGGCACGCCTCCATACCTTTCTCCTTGGCATAGTGATAAACCGTCCAGATGGCCCACAACGGGATATCGGGCAAGTCGAGTTCGCCTATATTTTCGTCGAGCTCCCCGGTCGTCATGAACTGTCGCAAAGCCTTCTCCGACGAATTCATCACATCTTCAAAAGTCTGGTCATCGCCGATAGCCAACGTACAACCCGGCAGGGCTATGAACTGGTCGCGAGCCCGCACTCTGAACCAGGGATAACCCGCCAACAGGTAGTGCCCCTTCTTTTGTTTGAAATAGAACTGCTGTGCCGAATTTTTCAAACAGTTGTAGAAACTGGAACGACACAGATGACGGTTGGCCAGCTCTTCATCATACAGGCGAGTCATCGAACGCGGCTTGGCTTCAACCGTTCCGGCCGAGAAGATAATGCTCTCACCTTTCTTGATAGGCACCTCGAAATAGCCCGGCACGTAGAGGTCTTCCTGATAGGGATAGCCCCGCTCCTGGTCCTTGATATACTCTATACCCTTGTACCAGTGAGGATCGAAGACAAACTTGGGCTCCTTGTTCAACTGCATGTAAAGCCTCGGATAGCCCTGATACAGGCAGCAACTGATGCCGTTAGGCACCTCTTCGTATCGCTGGTCGAGCACGTAATTCTCCACACACAAATCGTTGGCGTTGCGAAAAGCGAGGAACGGACGGAATTGCAAAATCGTCGGGGAGTGGGCATCGACAAGCGTATATTTGATTAATATACGGTTCTCGTGCGAAACAAACACTTTCTCCTTGGTTAGGATTACCCCCCCCACACGGTACATCGTTTGAGGGACCGACTCACAATTAAACTCCCGAATGTATTTGTGCCCATTGGGGCTGTAACAGTCACCCTTGTATTTGTGCAAACCCAGATTAAACGCCGCACCATGCTGAATAACTGTCTCGTCCAACGACGACAACATCACATGATTATACTTATCCAACTCGGGAATGGGGATAACCAACAAGCCATGCTGCTTGCGGGTGTTGCAATCGACGATTGTCGTACAATGATATGCCCCCGACTTATTGGTACGCAGCATCTCCTTGGGCAGCGACCATTCGAGGTTTATCATCAGGTTCTTGTCAAATTTCAGATAGCTCATATCTCAATTATATTTCACTTACAATTTCTTTTCAAAAACCGGAATCTTCCCTTATGGCAATCAAACTCTACCCCGGCCTACAAGCCCAAACAGGAAGAATCGAGGCGGATTATCTATATTTGTCTCGAATTTAACATATACTGAAATAAAATGCAAACATTTTTCTGCCGAAAAAGGTATGTTCTTAAACATATATTCACAAATAACATTGTATCAACCCCTTAGAACGGTCATAAAATAAAAAAGATTCCGCCCGACACCGGACCCTTTTCACCAGGAGAGGGGGGAATTTTTGTACCCCTCGCCGAACCCCCCCACGCCCTCCCCCCGCACGCCGACGGCGCTGTCGATGAGCCCCGGCCCGGCCCCCCCGGCCGACGCGATGTGGACGGCCTCCCGGACGACGCGGGCGATCTGCTTGGCGTCCTCGACCAGATAGCTGTGCTTGGAGAAGGGGGCCACGGCGCCGGTGATGTCCACCTCCTGAAAGATGTCCCGGCCCAGCAGGTGGCTGGGCACCTGGCCGGTGATGGCCA
>CALURG010000094.1 GCA_944323115.1 Candidatus Gastranaerophilales bacterium | reverse complement strand
TCCACATTCTTTACATACAATTTTCTTTACCATAATAATTTTCCTTTCTTAGCTATTTACTATAAATAGCGTTTTTTGTAGTTATTATTTTACCTGACCTAGTAATAATCATCCTAGCATTTGGAGATATTCCATAAGCATAAGGGTCATTATGACTTGTCAATGTACATTTTATATAATTTGAACTATTACTATAATCGTCATAATCTACTTTAACGAACAAATCATTTTTTGACCTAAGATTAGTATTCATCATAGCTTGGTCCAATTTATCTACTGTTTGTAATTCTCCAAGTCGTATATTCTTTACATCTTGGCCAGTAGCATATAAAACATCTTCTGCTAATTCTTTACAAGCTTTAGATACTTCTGGTGATGGATTTCTTTGTAATTCCTCATCCAATGTTCTGTATCTTTCAACTTTAGATTTTACTTCTTGGAATTGTTCTTGTGTCATTAACTCATTAAATTTTAATGTGTCTACAAAATTTAATACATCTTCTCCAAGATTTTGATTGTTTAAATATTGCTGAATTTTTAATGTAGACATTATATTCATTGGTTCCATAAGATTACCTCCTATTTTGTTTCAGGTTTTACAGATTGGAATTCAAAATGAAAGTCTGGTTGATTATTTCCTCCACCTTTATTTCCTAATATTTTATCTTCCTCATCCTTTAATCTTTCATTTACACCTTTTGAAATTCTATCTTGTAGTTTTTCATTTATACTATCAATTCTATCTTGGAAATTATCTGTTAGTGACTCAGGATTTACAAAATCCATTATAGCATCCATATCATATCCTTTTTCCTTGATATATGCTTTTATTTTCTTTTCTCTATCAGCTACAGCTAATTTATTTTCATAATCTACTAATTTTTGATTTACTGTATCTAATTGTTTTTTATACTTTTCAGCCTCAGACATTTTAGCTAATTCAGCTTCTTCTTTAGCTTTTGCATCCATTTCATCTTGGATATTTTTACGAATTTCGTCTTCTCTACCTGCTAATATTTCTTCCAATTTCTTTTGCATTTCTGCATCTTGTGTAGCTTTATTTTTCTCCATTGCCTTTTGTATTTTTCTATCAAATTCCGCTTGATACTCACTATCTTGTAAAATATCATCTAAACTTAATTCTTCACCTTGTTCATTTTTAAATCTTGCCATACTAATCTTCTCCTTTAAACATTTTTATAATTTTTTGTGGTTCATCTGCACCCATATCAATAACTACTCCTGCAGCAGATTTGTGACCTCCACCACAAATATGTTTTGCAGCCATAGAACAATCAATATCGTCTTTAGCTGAATAAAAACTAACAGCTAATTGTTTTCCATTAAAACATATAGTACTACATACATCATAGTTATCTATTTCCTCTCCAAAGAACGTAGAGTTTGCACAACCGATATTCATTATTGCGATTTTTATATTTCTATCTACCCCAAAATATTTTCCAGATATTTCGACACTAAACAAATATGATTTACGATATTGAGCGGCAAAAATATCACGATATTCTATATATTTTTCACCAGCTTCAATATAATCATATAATGTTTTTACATCCTCTAATGAACGAATTAAATCTATACTTAATTTACCAGATACTGCAATATTTAATGCCTCAGCATTATGTCTATATGGAACATCCAATTTCCAAGTATCCCACGAGTCAACTAAGCATAAATATAATGGTAATCTATTCATTAAATTATCGTAAGGTATAGTATTAATGTCATCTAGGGTATATCCATTGAAATATAACCAGGCTAATACTGCTCCACAATATTTAGTAGACCTTAAACCAAATAAGTTTAGCTCATCAGTATCATCCAAATATCGGTTTATTGCTGTTATATGATGGTCACACCATATAACTTTTCCATTAGGTCCCACAAAATCCAACAATTGCCTGTATTGGTCGTTAGTAAATGAATAATCTGTAATTACTACAGTATCTCCATTTTTAACTTCTTCTAATACAGGCTCCTTATCATAGTTTAAATGTGTGATTTTGCAACCATTTTCACCGAGAGCTTGAAGAACTACATATCCAGCAGCATAACCATCTAAATCGTTATGAGTAAAAATATGTACCATCTTGTCTCTCCTTTCTTAAATATTTGTTACGAGATACAAAACAACGAAACTATATCTCGCATACATTTGTGTGAGAACAACTTCTCGCCACAAGCCTAGTTCTCATATTTTTCACAAATATATAGTTTTTCAACAGGTTAGTCTTGTGGAATTACTACCTATTGTTACTCTAGTTGATTTGGCTATCGCCTCTCCAGATAGCTAGGAGACATCCATTTTAGGATGTTGGTGACCTTAGACGGAATTGAACCATCGACTGTACCGTGAAAGGGTACTGACTTAACCACTTGTCCATAAGGCCGTGTGAATGGGTTTACTTTGCTTATTAACGGAAATCAAAGCATAATGTACCGTAACAAACAATTCTAAAACTAATATAGAAAGGACATATAGCTAAGAATTGAGCGACACCTAAAATCAAATGGGAGTCAAAAGGAATTGAACCTTCTACTACGTACCAACAACTCCATATTGGAAGGTTTTTACGATAGTACATCGAAGGGTTACCAGCAACCTATAATAAGATTTGGCTATGGGGTAGTTAACCTTATTCTTAATAATATTTTATAATAAATAGAGTGCAAAGTAAACACTTTTTATTATAAAACATCAATTTTTTCATATACTATTTCGTCATTGTTATTAACATATTGTGTATGCTGCTCTATCTCACATTTACAATTCCAATGTGTATGAATATCATCGATTTGTCTTAATTCTGAACCATCTAATGTCTCACATTTTTCACAACATCCTAGAGTAGATTTCCAAACATAATATATTTCTATATCACATTCTTCGCCATCATAGAATGTACGAATACTATAATCTTCAGTCATATTAGATATTGAAATACATTCTTGCCTACACATATTTATACATTGATTTTTCTCTGTATTACAGAATGTATCAATAGCTTTAAATACATTCTTTTGAAATAGTTGAGGGCTATATACTTCATAGTTATAATAATTATTTACATACCTCATAGCATATCCAGATACATAGTAATAGAATAACTCAAATGGGTCGTTCCAATGTATATATTGGTCTATATCTTCTCGTACAAATCCTTGATATGAATTTAATTCTGGTATATCTGGATATGTTTTTAGGAACATTTCATCAAATAAGTTATTAGTTTCTTCCTCTATTTTGATGTCCGATAGGAGAGCCAACACTCGTACCAGATTGAACTGTTTCTGCGTTCTCACGTTGAATGTTATTTTGAATGTTTGTTGGATTTTTTGATTGTACCTTTCTATTAGTTCTGATGACATCGGTATCTGTTGTTCTAGCTCCTTGAGGATTGGTTTGACCTGTTGTTTGAGTTCCCTCACCATTTTCTGGATTAGTATTTCCAAATCGTTCCATAGTTGCATTTAACTCTTTCTCCTTTCTACTAGACTCTGTCACATAGTTATATCCTAATTTCTCCAATATTGTTTCTTCACTTAGAATACCATCTAGTCTTACCATCTGGTCAATGTTCTCATCTGTCATTGATGGTAAGTTAGTTTTTATTGTAATTCTAACATTGTTCATATCATAATGTGTTTTGCATTTCATATTTATTCTTTCTAGGAACATTGAAAAACGTTCTCTTATAAGTTTAACCATACCTTCACGAAGATTAGATGTAACTATATTCATAATATAGAATTTTCTATCAATAGCTGATGCATTAAGGTCTGATGAATTAAATGCTAAATCAGATGTATTAGGTATACCAGCTAATTGGAATATAGTATCAATATAAAATTTTAGCATAGTTGTAACATCTTGTGCATTTACTGGCTTTACTAACCAACCTGCATCTCCACCTTCTTGAACATAGAACGTTTTACCAGCAAGAATAGCATTATCTTCCACTAATCTATCTGGGTTAACTATCATACGTGGATTATGCTTCTTTTTAGGGTCGTTTTCATCAAACTCTGGATTAGGAATAGTTATTGGGTTTTGTGGTCTATAACCAGCTATTTTCATTTTACAATCTTCTGCGTTATATTTGTAAGTATTTCTAACATTGTTTAATAGAGTTTCATAAGCTGAAATTACTGATGCACATTTATCCAATATTGAGAATTGTGACTCGTATACAACTACTGGAACTTTATTCCAATTATGTTGTGTTTCCTTTTCTTTTTTGAGTATATCCTGACTTTGTTCTTTGTTTTTACTCTCACGAGAATATATTTCAGTTTTCTTAGGAAGATATACTCTATACAAAAATCGCATTAGATTATTTGGTTTAACTTTT
>CALURG010000093.1 GCA_944323115.1 Candidatus Gastranaerophilales bacterium | reverse complement strand
TCTTCTTTTATTAAATTAGCTATCATACCTGCCACTGAATTTGGGTTTGACTTAGCTGCAACTTTAATTTCCATTATCATTACCTCCGTTTTAAAATTCTACACTAGTTCTTATTTGAGCTTTTACTTGACTCTCTTTTAAACATTGTTTATATATTTCTGGATGTTCTTCTTGTAACTTTTTAGTATCTACTGATTTTCTTACTGTTGGAGCGATATAAGTGAATTTTAAACCATCCATAGAAACACTATTCTTTTCCAATTCTGGAATACTTTGGAACATTTCTATAAGTTTGTTCTTTATTGTATTCTCTGTTTGCTCTAATTCTTGTTGTAACTTTTTCATTTTCTTATATTCTTTTGCAAAATCTTCTGGTATAATTCCTCTAGCAAAATCTTCTAAAGCTGTTGGACCATCTAATTTGTTTACTAATGGAACTTCAACATCTCTTGGTACTAATTCTTGGTATTGTTTTATAGTATATTTATTTTTATCCTCATAAAACTTTTCATCCAATAATCTGATATTCATAGATGTTGCCCATTCTCCGATTGTTTTTGTTATTACGTCTTGTTCTACTTCATCGTTGAATTTTTGAGGTATCTCATCTGTACCTTTAACGATTTTTGTCATATTTAGCACTTCCTTTCTTATTATATTTATATTTATTTTATATTTATATTATAATATAAAATTGAATAAAAGTAAACATATTTTATAATATTTAGTACACTTTTTTATTTTTCTTCCATTTGTTATTTTCATAATATATTTTTGATTTTCTCCAACAACTTAAGCATAACGTATCTGTGTATTGTTCGTGTTTTCCACATTTAGTGCAATATCCATTTTCTTTTAACCAATAATATCGTTTTCTTTTTGTTTCTCTTTGCTGCTTTGCATATGCCTCATCTTGCATCAGTCTATGATAATTTTTGGATGCTCGTTTTCTATCTTTCTCCAAACATTCTGAGCAATAAAAAGAATGAGGTTCTGCAAATCTACGTCTACATGTAATACATATACCTGCAGATTTTAATGCTTCTTTAACCCCATCCTCCATATTATTTTGCCTCCTCTTGTGTAGCAAATCTAAATTTTATTGTTTCAAAATATTCTGTTAGATTTCTACTTTCTAGTTCAGCATATAAAGCTTTGTAAATTGGAGTAGTTTTTATCCAATCTCGGCTATCCATTTTTACTAAATCATTTATGTTATCTTTTGGTACTAACATAGTATCATTACTATGGTCAATAACAAATAATTCATAATTGGTTTTATACCTATTTGATTTTCTTTCTAACATCAATAAAGTATTTATTATATGAGAACTATCCATTTTAGATACTTTATCTCCATTCCATTTTTCTGTTTCAAATAAGAATGTTATATTTCTATCTTCATAATCGTTGTAATCCACTTCTTTCACCTCCTTTAGCTTTGCTCTTTCTATTTCTTGTTGTTCTATCATATATTTAATATCTACAAAAAATTCACCATCCATATTATCACCTACCATTTTATATCTTTTGCTATGTCCCTAGGTAATACTTTCATTAAAACTATTTTACCTTCTGGATTTGTATGTCCTGCAACAAAGCATTTCATTGTACTTTTTCCAATTAAACTTCGTATAGATTTTATTTGCTTTGGATTTGTTTCTTCGTATTGTTCTGTTCTATCTTCATTATATATTAGTACTCCTGGTTGGCCAAATATGGATACTTGAACTTTATAAACCTCTAATTCTAATTCGTCTTTATCTAAATAAGCTTTAATTTTCATACCCCATAACCTCCATTATTAAGCTTCTTCCAAATTTTCTGATTGTTTATTCCAAAAATTATCTTCTATATTTTTTATTTCTTCTTGGTGGTTTTTTCTATATTCTCTATAATAATTATTTCTGCATTCTTTTACTTCTTCATCTGTTACATCATCTTTACCTAATATTGTTTTTGTTTTATTTATCCAATAATTTTCTTGGTTCTTTTTATATTTGTCCTTTTGCTTTTTGTATCTATTTTGGAAGTAAGCTCTTTTAGCAGCTTCATTCCTATACATTTTTTCACCTCCTTATTATGGTATCCAATGTTTTCCATTACACCACATAAATTCATCTGTGGGACACCAATCTTCTAGTACAAAAATTGGTTCATTATAATCACAATAACTATCGCCTTCACTATGATATTGACAATTACCACAATTAAAACAATCTCCTGTTTTTGTTTTTTGTTTTCTTTGAACTGGTTTCAACATCTACCCCTCCATCCAATTCTCTTATTAGTTTATTTCGTTCTATTATTAAATCAGAATACTCTAAACCAAATTTTCTAGCAAAATCTATTTGTAAATCTAATTCACTAATTCTTTCACAAGTTAGCATGTATCGTTTTCCATTTCTTCTACCTATATTATATAACATTTACATATTCTCCTATTATTTTTATTGCCTCATTATAACTTCTAGCTTGATGTTCTGTTATTATTCTATGTTTTAATTCTTCTGCTAATTTTGGTTTTCCTTTCTGTTTTAATAATTGTGTAACCTCTCCTATTATAACAAATATATTTCCTCTTGGTTCATTAGGAGATGGTAAAATATAATTTGGTTTCTCCATAATTATATCACCTCAATTCAATAAAATATTATATTTATTTTATATTTATTATTATAAAATAAAAATTAAAAAATGTAAACACATTTTTATAACTTTAGGTTACATTTTTTAATTTAGGTTTAATTTATTCAAATTTTAGATATATAATTATATATCTTTTTAATTTTAAATCGACCTGGGATAAACCTCGTTCCTCAATTTTTCTCATTTTCATTAAAAATATTATAATCTTTTAAATTATCGCTAATACCTTCAAAATTTGCATCTAATATTATACTTCCATTATCTTCATATTTGGAAATAAGTCTACGATAACATCTTAAACTATTTAGTAACATTACTCTTTGATTATATGCAGATGCTCTGAATTTATTATAGCATTTTTCACATAATTGGAGGCTATCGTAATTTATTAAATTACCTCCATCTGGTTCATCTTTTGTAAAACATAAACTACATCTCTTATAAACAGTGTTTCTACTCATCAATAATCTCCTCCAAATTATTTTCCATTTCATCTTTAAAATCTTTTGTTTCCATATATTCTTCATATTCTTTTATTTCCTGCATAATTTCATCGTATGCTTCGTCTCCTAATCGCTCTTTGATTTCTCTTGTGCGAATTTCTTTCTTTGGGTCATCTTCCAATGTATCTAGCCAAATTAAATAAAAATCTGTAAGCTCTCTATACATTCTACTAGATACATAATCGTTAATCATCGATGGAAATTTTGCATATTCTTCTACATAAGCATCAGTATATGCTTCTCTTAATGTATCATTTGTTATATTACATTTATCCAAAAATTCTTCTGCTATACCTTCTAATGCTTCTCGTTCATCTTCTCTTTTCGTTTGTAAATTTTCATATTCTTCTGTTTTACAAATGTATCTTTGTATTTCCAATTTAGTTATACAATTTAATATAGCTGTATTTATTTGGCGTTTCATAAATGTAACATCTTCTATTTTTAATGATATACTTATTGTTTCTTCAATATAATCTTTAACTCCATATTCTGTAACATAATGACATCTTACATCAAATGAAATACTTTCTTGTGCTGTATAAATACAATAAATATTTAATGTAATAACAAAATTTTTGTATTGAAATAGTGTCCATGTTTTCTCCCACATTTCTGGGTTTAAATAATTTTTAATTAGAAATGAATAGTCCATTTCCCATTTTTTAATCGTAATACCTTTTTCCATATTATAATTCTCCTTTAAATAAAAATTTTAATCGTTCTTTTAAGTTATATTTTCTATATTTTGAAAAATCTGTAGCAACTTCTGGTATTTTTATTATTACGTGTTCTATTGGTACTTCTGTCGCTTTTGCTACAAAATTCATACCATTTAATAATTTTACTTCAATTCTATAAGCTCTATCCATATCTTTACCATCATTTGTGTTTCTTATTATTTGTTTCATTACTCCTAATTTTACATTACTATACATTTCTTTTTTATATTCTTCATCTGTTTGTAATTTATGTATATCTACATAATCTGGAGTAATCATAAATGCAAACTCTTGATTATTTTCCATGTTTACCTCCTTTTAATTTATATAAATATTCTCCTGTTTCAACTAAAGTTTCTTCTATTCCATGTTTTTCAAATTTTAAAATTGGATGTTTACAAGCTTTTTTGTATTGTTTTAATACTTGTTTCATTTCTTTATAACTTTCAAAGTATATTCCAACAGGATTTTCTGTCCAAGACCATATTTCACCTTTTCCATTATAATATACTTCGTGTAATTCATAATACCTTTCTAAATGTCGATTTCCATCTGGTCCTATCCAACTATTGGATTTTTCAACTATTCTATAATTCCACCATCCTCCAGATAATTCATCTGCTAGTTCTTCTATTTCCTTTGGTATCTCTGGTACATCTGACATTTAATTCACCTCCTCATTAGGTTTTCCACCTGCATTAGTTATCATATCCATACAAAAATCTTCATAATCTGTATTTCCAAATATTAACATTTTTATTGCTAATTGTTTCATACAATCATCAAATTGTTGATATTGTGATTTTGGAACTTTGCATAATATTGCGTGATATTTTATATTTGGATGACCTAATTCATCTGTAATTTTTACTTTAACTCCTTTTTGTTTAAATAAGCTATCTGCTAAATGTTCTGGTAAATCAAAGTAACAAAATTTATTTGTTAATTTTCCTCTATTGGATAATTGCATATAACTCATATTATTCCTCCTTAACATTTTTAATAAATGTTTCCTCATCTTTTATTAAATCGTATAACCATTTAAACCTTGTTTTATGTATTTTTATTTTCTTTTTAATATTATCAATTTTATTTTTATCTGCTAAAACATAACTATAAATTAAAACATCGTCCATATCAACTCTAAGTTTTAGATATTTTTTATAGTTTGAAAAGATGTATGATATTACTTTAGCTCTATTTTGTAATTTGGCATATATTATTACATCATCAAATAACTCTCGTTTTCTTAGTTGTATAATTACACCAAATTTATCTTTTAAATCTTTACTAATTATATCATACATCTTACTCATAGTATATTACTCCAATTCATCTTCTGAAACTACATAACCTAAATCACCGACGTGACCATAATAAATTTTATATTGGAAAAATCCATCCAAATTTTGTTTTCTATCTATAAAATTATAGCAAGCCCAATTTCCTTCTTTAGCTAATTTCCACAAATCCATTAATGGAATTTCTCGTTCTATATTTATTGACTTTCCACCCAAATCGCGATATGTAATATTCTTTTTAATTGTTCTAGCAATATTCATTATTTAGCACCTCTTTTTATTTTTCTTTTATAATATCCAATTCTTTGTTGTACTGCAGTAGTTGTAGGTATTCCATATTCAGCCATAGTTTTTTCTACTCCATTTTGTTCTACATAATGTAAAAATTCTGACATTTCTTGTAAACTATTTACTCTTTTACCTGCATTCTTTTTTCGTTTTTGTTCTAATGTAGGTTGCTCTTTCTTTACTTCAGGTTGTATTACAGGTTTAATTATATTACTTAATTGTAAATCTAATTGAATTGCTATACAGTTATCAATTTTTTTCATTGTGACTTCATCTAACATTCCCATAAATCCAGATAATAAATTTTTATTTACTGTAAGTATCATTTCACATAAAACTAAACTATCTTCATCTCTATCCAAATTTATTATTGTATGGGTCGGTTGTTCAGGTTTATCTGTATTAGTTGTACATGGAACTACTGTAACTAATTTGGAATGTAAATTAGATACGTTATTGGATATAATAATAACTGGACGTCTACCTGCTTGAACGTTTGGATTTTGTTCATAACTTGGTAAATCTGCCCAGTATACCATACCTCTAGCATATCTTGTAAACATATTATATCACCTCCTTTATTTTATTATAATACTTGTTATTCCTAATTCTTCATTTAATTTTTGTTCATATTGTTTTAGTTTTTCTCTTTTAATTTTTAATAAGTTTTTATTTTTTAACATTTGTTCTGCTTCTTCTTTTGTATGAAATATACATGTACCTATATTTCTATCAAATGCTGTATAACCATCATCAAACTTATATACATAGTGTCCATAATCTTGAATAGATATACATTTAATTTCAGCTATATAATATTCATCTTGCTTTGTAATTTTTCTAATTCGATACATAGTTTCTCCTTCGTATAATAATGGAGTTCCCATAAATTCACCTTCTTTCTATTTAATTTATTTTATATTTATAA
>CALURG010000092.1 GCA_944323115.1 Candidatus Gastranaerophilales bacterium | reverse complement strand
TTCATCATTTACATCTGTAAGTGATACTTCTATAATTTTTTCATTCATTTTAATAACCTCCAGTGATATCAGTTTCATCCCAGTCATTTACAAATACAGTATTGATAGAATTACTATCTAATAATGTAACTACTTTTTCTATTCTAGCGTTTATTATCAGTTTTTTACATTCACTACAAGGATTTGGCATTGGAACAATTCTATATACTCCATCCATATCAAACATTTCTTCACCATATAAATATAATGTTGCTCCACACATATCTTCTCGGTTTCCAAAAATAATAGCATTCATTTCTGCATGTGTGGATATGCATTGTTCATAAGCTGTGCCTCTTCCTAATTTATGTTGTCTACGATATTCAGCTAATTTACAATAACCTCTATCAATACAATCTTTTATTTTTCTTGGGGCTCCATTAAAGCCAGTAGATATTATAACATCGTCTTTAACTATTATAGCTCCCCAATGTTTCATTAAACAAGTACTTCTTTGTGATATTGCTTTTGCTATATCTAAATAATATATATCTTTATCAACTCTCCTGCTCATCTGGACCTCCAATTTGTTTTCTTATCTGGGACATTTCTATTCCTTCAGCCATTATACGAATTCTTAATCTTTCATTTTTAGTGTATTCGTCTGGCTTTTTATTTATTTCTTCTTGCTCTTCTTTTGTTAATTCTGGATAAATGTTGTTTTTAGCTACAAATGCACTATAAAATAAATCCATTTCTTTTTGTAAATCTTGTCTATATGTACTATATAAATATTCAAATTCAATAAATTCACTATCTGTCATATCTATTGTTAAATGAGTTCTTTTATATTTTGACCTTTGACTTACATATCCTCGTATACTTTTATTGTTTTTGAATAATTTATAGCATATTTGGAATATAAGTTTTTTCTCATATAAACTATAAAACTCGATTTCTCTTGGTTTTTCTGTATCTAACTCCAAATCATTTATACTTATATTCCATTTTAACATAAGTTGGTTTAACATAGTTTCTGCACTTATTCGCTCATTATCATTACCTCTATCATCTTCTGCTAATCGTTGTAATTTTTTGAGTAATTCCATTTTCTTATCCATAAAATTACCTCCTAACGATGTTTGTCATACCAATCGCTGTCTATTCTTTGTACAGTTCTTTCTATTTTCTGGTTGTAGATTTCTTCAACTTTATCCATATCTACATCAAAATATAATAATATTTGAGCTATTACTACCATAACATCTGCCACTTCATCTTCCACATTACCAGCTTCTGGATGCACAAAATGTTTTTTATAACATTCATTTAATAGCTCTCCTACTTCTTCTGATAATTTGGTTAATTCTGTTTCTATTCCAAAATGAGATGTTATATGAGCTAACATTTCTTGTTCTTTTTTATTATTCATAACTTACTTCTTTACCTTCCTCTCTAACTTTCGTTTAATTCTATTTGTTCTTGACATAGGGTTATTTTGACCGCTTAAACCCGGTTTACCTAAACGTTTTTGCCTCAATTTTTCTTTTGTTTCTTCTGTATGATGTTTATCTTTAAATGTAAAATTTTTCATTTTGCCTTCTTGAAATTTGCGTTTTGTAGCTTCACTATAATTATATCTTTGTTCATCTGTCCTTTTAAGCCCTTTTAATTTACTAGACTGATATTTACTAAATTCTTCATCTGTCTTATTTCCAATTAAACCAACTATATTATATCCTTGTTTACGCCTTAATAATTGATAATATATTTCATAAGCTTTAGCTGTTTCTTTTGATAGATTTGTATGTATATATCGTATTTGTACATCACATCGCCTATCACCTACATATTCTAACCATCGTCTTTTCCTAGCCCATAGATTTTCAGCTCTTCTGTCACTACCGATACCCTATATAAAAAGGTACACCATCCAATAAATGTTCATACACATAATAATTATTCATAACTTACACTTTTTCCTTCTTCACGAAGTCGAAGAAATACAGGGAACCTTAAACTTAGATTTCCATGCTGGTCTTTACATTCTTCAAAATATTGGATTTCTGCAACTCTTCCAATTATATCTTCTTTATTATTCCAAAAATATTCTCGGTCGAATTTATTTAGTCCTGAACCAACTCCAACAGGATATCCTTTATATTCTACTGTTAAAGCCCCACAAGTATTTGCAAATTCTCCTCTACCTTCTTGTAAACCAACTATTTTTAAATCTATTGTTCCCATATTTTTAACTTTTAATAATTGGTTAGTTCTATCAAATTGGTATGGAGAATTTAAGTTTATCATTAAACCTTCACTTCCATTAGATGTGTATTGTTGTAATAATGATAACACAGTATCTTCATCAAACTTTCCTTTATATATCAAAGGTACAGGTTTAGTATATTTTGTAGCATTACAATATACAAATATACCATCTAACATTCCTCTTCTATCCATATAATTTTCTGTGCCAGTTTGTTTTTCTACTTCTTCCAATGTTAGATAATCAAATATATTGAATACTACATCTTTTTTAGTACCTTTCTTTCTAATTGTACTTTGTGTTTCATTAAATGTTCTAGCTAATAACTCACCATCATACCAACCATCAATAAAAGCAGATAATTCTTGTTCTACATCTGTAAGGCCTTCTATTATTCTACCTGACCTAGAAAATAATGTAGCTTTATGGTCTTTAACTTGAGCAAAACATCTATTACCATCTAATTTTTCAGTTATAAATATTTGTTGATTTTGTAATATAGAAATATTATCTTGCCATTTACAAGCTAATTGTAAACCAAATCCAGGTATTAAATCTGGAAATACTTTATTTATTGTAGTTGTAGATATTCCCATTTTTAAATCTTTAGTAAATATATCATATAGTATCTCACTAAATCTTGGATTTACTCCAATAGTTTGGCCTTCTACAAATTGCATAACCCTTAAAACATCTGCATCTCTACCTGTATTATTATGCAATAGATATGTCATTGTACCTTGTATAGTATAATTTTCTATATCTTCTGGTATATCTACTCCTAATGGCATATTATGTAACTTTGTTTTACCAATACCAGTTCTGATATATGGGTTAAATACAAAATGCAAGATGTCTTTCAAGGTATCATTGTTGCTATGATATTCCAATAATTGTTTCTTTCTATTGGTTCCTTGAGCATCTTGTATATCCATAATAGTATCTAAGGCTTCTCTTAATTGGTTATTCATTGTTTCACCTTCTTTCTTATTTTTATATAAATATTATATAAAATTTTTTATTACTTGTAAACACTTTTGTTACTGAAAGTATAATAAAAATTAACTTTAGTTTTATATAAAAAATTGAGATAGCACAATTTGTAAAGCTATCTCAACCAAAAATAAAAAAAATCAATAATCAATAATAAATACTTTAAATTTTGAATACACATAAAATGGAAAATAAATTTGTAAAATTATTAAAAAATCCGGGTAAATTGTATATTAAGATGGATAAATACTCCAACTTAAAAATTTTCAATAATACTACCATTTATTAGATAATCAAGGAGATAATTTTGATATTTATTATTGATAATAATATTATAAATTAAATTATATTAAAAGTAAACATATTATTATATTTTAGGTACAAAATTTATTTTTGATTTTCTAACCATAAATCAAACATTTTACTATCAAAGTTTTCACCTTTTTTAAGAGCCGCATATATTGCCTTTTCAACACTTCCTTTTGTTTGTAGATAATAAAATATTGGTTGTTTCTTTTGTCCTATTCTATCTAATCTACTTCTTGCTTGTTGGAATAATATATAATCTCCATCTGGCGGTCCATAGAATATTCCAATATTAGAAATGCATAAATCATTTATTCCTACTGCACCAGATTGGTAATTCACTATTGCTATTCCATTTTCATTATTTTTAAATGGTTCCAAATCTTTTCTAGCTCCATAATATACTCCTACTGGTCTTTTAGCATCCTTACATATTTGTTCTACTTTTTCTAATTCTCTAATAAAGTTTACAAATATAACTATTCTTCCAGGTTCTATTTCCAAAAAATCTTTTAACCACGTTTCTTTTGGACATTCTATATCATACTCTCGTATAAAACCTGAACAACTTTGTCTCATATAAGTTCTTAATGACATTTGAGTATCTGCTATTACATCGTTACATCTTTCTGTATCTGGGTCTCGGAATACTCTATCTTTTTGGAATTTTATTGAAGCCTTGCTATGCTCAATATCTGTATAAATATCTATTGGTTTTCCATAATTACTTTCATAATCGTGATAATAACTTTTTTCTGTTATTCCTTTATTTAACACATCTTCATAATTATATCCTGCTATTTCATAATGCCAAGGCCCATATTCTGCAACCAATTCTTTTCTAACATAAATATTTTCCCACATTCTATATGGAACATCATAATCTTTAGCATTTATAAATCTCATTTGTGGATAATAATCTATATATTGATTACTTTGTGGTGTGCCAGTAAGTATCAATTTATATTTTGTTTGATTGTATATATCCAATAAATATTTTGTTACTTTACTATTTGCACTTTTTATTTTATGGCTTTCATCAATTATTATCATTGTTTTATCGTCTACGAATTGTTTATAATATTCTGCTCTTTTTGTCCTCCAAACACTTTCAAAATTTATAACTTCATATTCTGGAGGATAAGCAAATTCATTTTCTATATCGTTTTTCCAATCGTCTATTTTACATTTTAAACATACTACAAATAGTTTATTTACTTTTTCTTGTTCCCATAATAACTCAAATACTCTTAAACTTGTAATAGTTTTCCCTGTACCCATTTTCATTAGTAATGCTTTTGCATAATCTCCACTATTTACTATATCTTGTGCTATTTTTTCTTGATAATCATAAGGTTTAGTTCTCATACTTTCCACTCTCTTTCATCACTCTATATATTTCTAATAATATTTCAAATGCTCCAATAACAGCTAGTTGTTTCCAATTTATAAATCCTACAAACCACATAAAAATTAAAAATAATAACATTAGTATTCCTCCATTTCTTTGTTGTTTTCTAAATCTACAAATGTCATAACTTCTGTAGCTATTTGAAATGGTGTCATTTTACTTGTATCAAATCTTAATACATTTATACCTTTACCTTCCAATATTAAACTATATGATTGGAATAATTTTGTATTAGATTTTATATCTATTGGAGTTTCTCCAGATGTTTTAAATCTGATTTCTAAATCTTGTTGGTTTGCAGTTAATAGTACTATCAATGTTTGATGATTTCCATTTATTAAACTATTTATTTGTTTATCTGTCATATCCCTATTGTATAAATTATTATATACTAAAGTAGATAATAAACCTCTAGTAGAAATTGGTATTGTTCTACCACTCATAAAATCTAAATATGGTACTAACGTATCTTTTCCTGTTTTATCACAGCCTTCAATTTCTATTCTACAAATCATACTCAATTTTCCTTTCTTTCATATTTTAATAATTTTATTTATTATATATCATAAATTAAATCCAAAGTAAACACATTATGATACTTTTGGGTACTTCATAAAAAATTTGGTAAAATCACAAAAAATTGAGTCACCAGGTTCAATTCTGGGATGATTAAAAATAAAAATAATATAATTATATATCTATAAAATAAGAAGAAACCAGGATAAACCTAGTTCCTCATATTTCCGAAAGTCTCTCCCTGTCTGAACTTGGAGATTTATTCTTTTAATAATTGTTGGATAATAATTTTTTTACCCTCTATTGATGCAAAATCATCAACATCTAGTTTTGTTGGATTAGCAAATTGAACAGCAAGTATTCCAATTGGCATTCCATTACTATCTTCTAAACATACATCATAGAATGCACCTACATGCATATTTAATTTCATAGCATAAGTTGACATATCACAATCAGCTAAAGTACTTATATCTGATACAAAATATTTTTTATCCTCAATAATCTTATTCATAAAAATTGGTAACATAGTAGTTGGATAATTTTGTAAAATGCCTTTTACTGATTCGTTTCCATATTTTAATGTTTCATAAGTACAATCTAATTTATAACCTTTTCTTGTACTAAAGTCTGTTCCATTATGGAATTCCAATACTTGAACTCTGTCAGCTGTGACCATTTGCCTAAGTTGTTCGATTTCCTTTTGGATTTCTAGCGTGTATTTATTTTCGTGTTTTATAGCTTCTCCATAATTGGTTTTTTCTTTTGGCTTATTAGCTTCTTTACTTTGCTTTCTTACTTTTAATGCTGTATATAATTGGCCAATAGCTAATATTAAACCTATTATTACTGAACCAGCTGTCATAAACACATTTTTCCATTCTTCGATGTTCATTTCAACCCTCCATTTTTAATAATTTTTTGATAGGGTATTTTGTATATATTTTTCGCTAGATAATGATTTTGTTGTAAATGTATATAACACATTATTGTTATCATCTGCTGATACAGATGTACATACAGCAAATGTACCATTAGTATCGAATAATATAAAACCAATACCTAATTCTCCTGATGTTATTCCAATAGAAGCTATTTCAATTTCTCCTCCAAACGTTGTTGTTTCTCCAATTTCTATGGGTAGTGTATGTTCTGTAATACCTATATTATTTACCGTATTAGCCACACTCTACACCTCCTTTGAATTAGTAGTAAATACTCTCTTGACAGTACATTCTGTATCGTTTAATTCTGTACATATTCCAATATTTCCATTATTATCTATAATGATACTTCCTACTTCTAATTTATCGCTTATCATTTCAATTTCTTCATTTATTATAACAATTTTTGTTTCATCGGTCAACACTCCGAGATATTTTGCTACTGAATTTTCTGAATTTTCGGTTTTATATTGAGCTGTAATTCTTATAGCTGATGTTGGCATATTTACTTTGGTTTTATCCAAAAATATATTTTCTACAGCTGATACATCACCAGTCCATCTACTAAATACCATACCTTCTTCTGGTATATTAGCTTGAATATCTATTGATGTGCCTTCTTGATAATATCCTGAACCACTACCATTTACAACATTTAAGTTGTAATATGTATTATATACTGCATATACAGCTATATCTTTTGCTGGCATAGTAAGCATAGCTGGATTGTTTTCTGGGTTATCAATATATTCTATATCTCCACCCCAACTTAAAAATTCATAATGCTCATTGTCATTATCAACTTTATTAAATACTAATTCTACTTCAGTATTTTCATAATATGAGTTTGTACCATAACCATCTGTAACTACCAATTCATATTTTTCCATTTCTATAAATGTTGCAGTTATTTCTACATCATCTTTTTCAGCCATAGTTATAAATGTTTCAGCGGACTCTATATTATCTACGTATCCTACATCTCCAGACCATCTATCAAATCTAAATCCATTTGGTGGAGTATCAGATTTAATATTTACTTGCGTTCCTAATT
>CALURG010000091.1 GCA_944323115.1 Candidatus Gastranaerophilales bacterium | reverse complement strand
CGCTCTTTAAGAGTGTAGAGTAGAAATACTATAAATTAAAGAGCAGATGTAAAGTCTGCTCTAATTTTTGTTTAAGGAGGTATTTATTATGGGATGTAAATGTAATAATATAATAAGAGCTACATCTTATACTGTTGGTGATAGTTTTAATATTAACACCGATTTTAGTATTAGTACATTAACTAATTGTCAAAGATTTACATTAGTATTACCAATAGATTTACCAGCTATGACAACAATAGTTCCAGTTTATATAGCAATTACAATAAATGGAGTATCGACAAATATACCATTACAAGATGTAATTGGAAATAATTTTATGTCCGACCAATTAAGAAATTTACCAAAAAATGCATGTAATTGTTTTGGAATAGCTAGACTAATTTATGGAGGAAATCCACAGCATTTCAAAGTATTAAACTGTGTTCCATCTAGTTCTGCAATATCATTTGATGAGAATGGAGGTAATAACTAATGGATATATCAAAATTAAACAAAACATCATTAGAAGATATTTTACGAGAAATAATGTGCGATTTGGAGAAAACAAATAAACCATTGGAAGAAAAATACAAAGATTTAATTTGTAACGAATTATATTATATAGATGATACAGAAGCTAAAACTATAGTAAAGTCTATGAAACCTTATGGTGAAGTATTTACTATGCAAGATATAGAAACTATATTATCTACAAAACAAATTCCAGAAATTAAGTGTATAAAATATTATTTATGTATGAATATGTTTTATAATGATTATAAAGCATATATCGACCTTAAAAAATTGGAGCCTAGAGAATTTTGTTTTGAAATGTCAAAACTATTTATAAATGACATAGATGCTCCGAAACATAAAGTTGAAAAATACTTCAAAGATTTTGAAGAAAATTAACTTATTATATTTACAAACTATTTTTAATATGATACAATAAATATTAGAAATAGATATGTCCTGGGGACTAAGGTTATAAGAAAATAATAGTTGTAATACACTTTCTTTCTTATTGTCCGTAGTAAATGGGATGGGTAATATTTCTATATAATTTGAAGAAGTTATGTAGTATACCCATTCTGTATACTACGGACTAAAAATTTTTAAAGGAGGGATTTCAATGGCAGCTGTTAATTATGCAGAAAGTTATGAGAGAAGTTTAGCTCAAGCTTACCCACACGTGTTACACTTTGGTGAATTATATAGCACAGCTAACAACAGTATTTATACTTTCTTAAATGCCAAAACTATTCATATCCCATCTATTTCTGTAACAGGTAGAAAAAATGTTAACAGAGATGCAATAGATGGTGTATTTAATAGAAACGTAGATGATAGCTACGAAGATAAAACAATGCAATTTTATAGAGAATGGAGTACTTCATTAGACCCAGCAGATGTTGATGAAACTAATATGGTTTTAACAATTCAAAATGCTACAAAGGTATTTAATGAAACACAAAAATTCCCTGAAAAAGATGCATACACTATTTCAAAAATCTATGCAGATTGGACAGCACAAGGTGGTACAGCTGATACAACTGTTTTAACAGTTGATAATGTATTAACTGTATTCGATGCTTTAATGGAAGCTATGGATGAAAAATTAGTTCCATATGCAGGTAGAGTACTTTATGTTACTCCAGCTGTAAAAACTCTATTAAAGAATGCTAGCCAAATTGGATTAAGAAAGGATGTTACTGGTACAGCTACATCTGTAAACAGAATAGTAGATAGACTTGATGAAGTTACTTTATCAACAGTTCCATCTACACTTATGAAAACTGCTTATGACTTTGACACAGGTTTTGAAGCAGCTGAAGAAGCTAAACAAGTAAATATGTTCTTAGTTCATCCAAGTGCTATATTAACACCTTCTAAATATTCATTTGTTGGTGTTGAAGCTCCAGCAGCTGGTACAAAAGGTGATTATATCTACTATGAAAAAGAATATAGTGATGTATTCATTTTGAATAACAGAACTGCAGCTATAGCATTTAACACAGAAGCTTAATAAATTTGTGATAATTATTTTGGAGGTGTGATAGATGCCAGAAGATGAAGAAAACAAAAATGATGATATTACAATAGATACTATAGTTGAAATTGTAAAAGGCCAACTTGGACCAATATATAAAGATACAGACCAAGAAGTATTGAAAAATATAGTAAATATGGTCCACGATGAAGCTTTATATGTTGGAAATAGAATGTATGAAACCACTGACAACCTTGTAGATTTAAAATCGTTAATTGTACAATGTTCAGTTATCGCTTATCAAAACAGGGGTGTAGAAGGTCAAACTAGACAAGGTGAGTTAGGCCAGGAAAATCATTTCATTGACTGGCATCAATACCTACAAGATGAAGTTGTAAGTCACGGAAAGAGGTATGTAATTTAATGAAACTCATCAGATTGCAAAATATAATATTATATAAAGTTACTAAAGAACCATTGCCTGATGGGGACCGAAATGAAACATTAGATACAGGAACTCCCTACCAGGCTTTAATACAGTATTTGGATGATGAAGTTGCTGTTGCTACTTATGGAGCAGATGTTTCTAAGGTACATAGAATTGCAACCATAAACAACGAATTAGAAAAATTACTAATTCCAAAAGTAAATAATAGGGATGATAATATATCTAATTATATTATAGAATATAATAATAACAAATATTCCATTTTAAAAGTTACTCCAAGATATATTGATATTAAATGGAGATGATACGTATGCCGAAGAAGAATTGGAATAATCATATATATCGTAAATTACAAAATCTTAAAAAAATAGACCAAAAAGAATTAGTACATATAATTCAAACTAATACATCCGAATACGGTGAAACTATTAAAGGTCTTATGCCAGTATTATATGGCGGTTTTAAAACTAGTGTATATTATGATACAAATATGACTGCGACAGGAGTTGTTGGGAGAATTGGAATAGATAGTGATAAACATATAAACTTAAATCCTAAAAAGAAAGTTACAACAGATAACTTTACAAATAAGGAATTAGCAGGTTGGTTGCTAAATAAACCAAATAAATCTCAATGGAAAATGAAAGAAATTACTGAGTGGTTAGATGAGTATACAGAAATAACTAGACAAAACATAAAACAATACTGGGATGATAAAGTTAAACGGAGGTAAATAATGATAAATCATTTTCGTACATTAGTACAATCAAAACTTAATGAAATAGATGGTCTATCTAGTGGAATAGTTATTGGTGATGATATGATAGAGGAAGGTAAATATTATTTTGGTTATAAAACTTCCACTACTGGAAAATCATATAACTTAGATTATTCTAATAGAAATCAGATAATAATGTTAACTGGTTATCTATCTACTAAAGGTGGAACACTATCTGCTTTGGATGATTTTACCGATAAAATAATTCATAAGCTAGAAGAATTAAGGTTGATTTGTACTGCTACGGATATAACTACATTAGATACCAAAGTTAGAAAAACCTTAATTAGTGGAACAGTTTCGTATGATAGTATTGACGGTTTATTAAAATAAGAAAATTGGAGGAACGACGTTTAATCCTGGGATATTTTAAAAATTAAATAATATAATATCATTATTAAAAAATATCAAATTTTAAGAAGGAGGTATCAGTATGGACCCAGATGCAAAAGTACAGGTTGCCACAATGGGAACCAAATTAGAATTTAGTACAGATAGTACAGACGGCAAAACAGGTACTTGGACTAGAATTTATGGTTTAGCTAGTACACCAGATGTAGGTGGTGAGCCAAACACTATTGATAGTACTACTCTTGATAATACAGAGTATGAAACACACGTATTAGGTTTACAACCATCTAATGTTTTGGGTTATGAACTAAATATGATGGCTCTAGTAGATGAAAACGATGGTATTCACAACTTATCGTTAATCGAACCATTAGTTGAAGGTAAGACTATAGCTTATTGGAGAGTTACAAAAGCTAGTGGTGTTACATTCACATATCAAGCTGTTACAAAAATTCAATATAATGCAGACTAACAATCTGCTATTGAGAAATTTACAATATATCATAGCTTGAAATCAAAAATAAAAGTAACTATACCAGAAATATAGTAACTTAATAAACCTCGCCACTAGGTTTCCCGATATTTCTCCTCGGTTTTAGAAGTGGTATTTTTAATATAAAGGAGAAAGATATTATGGATAATGAAGTTATAATTAAAATTGGTGATAAGGAATTACATTTCAAATTAAAATCACAAGTAATAGTAACATTAGAGAAAGTTTTTGGAAAGAATATATTTGAAATATTCCAAGGACTTTCTTTTACATCTATGGAAAGAGTATTTTGGGAGAGCTTAGTTGATAAAACTATGTTTGAAAATGCCGATGAAATGATGGATTTATTGTTAAGTGAACATACATTAATGGATTTAAGTGGAGGTCTATTACAAGATATAGCTGTAAAATCAGGTATAATTAAGAAAACAGATATAGATGAAGAAAGTTTAGAAGATGTAAAAAACTAATAAAAGAGTATAAATATGACCCTTTAGCTGGTTTTCATTTAATACACGATTTATATATTGAATTATGTGAATTAGGTTATGACTTAAAAGATTTGTATGATTATTCAGTTAAAGAAATGTTATTTATACTCAAGTACCGTAGAGAAGGATTAGCTTATAATCTTTGGAGACAAGGCACTATGACTAGAGCTTCAATAAGTAAGGAATTTCCTGGTAGCCCAGAAAAAGCTATACCAGAATTATTTGAAAAGCAAACAGTGTCATTGAACAAATTACCAGATAGTATGAAGAAAATGTATGTTAAAAACTTACAAAAAGATTTGGATAGAAGGTATAAACCTAGATAGGAGGTGACATTGTGGGAGAAGATAACAACAATGGAGATGAATTTAAAGTAGTCTTTAGTGCTGAAAAAGATAAGTCTTTTGATAGTACAGTAAATGATGTAAATAAAAAATTGGAAAATGTTCAGTCGGATAAAAAAATAAAATTATCTATGGACAAAAATTCCAATATAAATAAAGAATATGATAAGCAAATAAAACAATTAGGAAAACGAGATGGACCAAAATTAAGATTTTCCATAGACCCTAAATCTAGGATAGGTGCTGAATATGAAAAACAATTTTCAAAATGGAATGCTTTGATGAAAGTAAAAACATCAAATATGCCATTTGGATTGGGAAGATTATTTAAAGACCAACGTGAACTTTCAGATATGGAGAAATATTTTGGAAAACTTAAACTTACAGCTATGAAAGGTATGTCCGACATAAATGACGAACTAGATAAAAAAGTTGGAAAAAATAGAAAAGGCGAAGAAGGCTCAGATTTATTCGATATACAAGGCGCTTGGGATGCATCTAAAGAAGCTTTATTAGAAGCTCAAGCTAAATTGGAACAGTTACAAGAAACTAGAAAACAATTAATGGCTAGAGATGATAAATTAAAAATATTACCAGATAAAGCAGCTTTAATGGTACAACTACAAGATGTTCAAAGTGTAATGGAAAAACTAAATAAAGTAGTAACAAGTAATACATTTGGAAGTAAAAAATCAAATGATGATATATCAAAATCTGCAACTAGAATGCTAAGTTATTTCCAAGATGCTATATCTAAAGCTTTAGCATTACAAGAAAGAGGACAAAAGGACCAAGGATTTTCATTTTTTGACAAAATGATAGAAGATGTACAAAATGAAAAAGCAAAAATAGATACCGCAATAACAGATGCACAAAAGAAAATAAGACAATTAACTAAAGCAAGAAAAGATGTAAAAGACACAATGAAAGACGTAGGTAGTGGAGAAGGAGCTGAAGAACTAAACAGTCAACTAGATGCAATAAATGAAAAAATAACATTAGCAAAAAATGAGTTAGAACGATTAAATATAGCAAAGCAATTAAATACTCAAAAACTCCAAATTGGAGAACAAGAGTGGTTGAATAGAGAAAACAATCCAAAAACATATGACCAAGGATTTAAAACCGCAGAATTGGATAGCCAAGCTAGAGATGCTTATAATAAATCAAATAAAGCTAGAGATAATTTAGCTAATGTATTAAATAATACATATACACAAGATTATCAACGTATAGCTCAATCTCAGTTTGATACTAACAGAAGTAAAGCTACAAATATACAAGACCAAATGAGTCAGTTACCTCAATTAAATAATGCTAAAATAACTAATCAGAAACAAATAGCTCAAACAGATGAAGAAATAAAGAAAACAGAAAAAACAATATCGTTATTATCACAAGAAACAAAACAATGGAGCGAAGCATTTGTCGAAGTAACAAACAGAGTAAAAGAATTAGAAGCTGAATTAGCTAAAATAAATATAGATTTACAAAATAACCCATTAAGAACAGATTTTATGTCAAATACTATGAAAGTTATGAATAACGAAACTGAAAGCATGAATTTAAAATGGCAATCTGGATTTAGTATATGGGAAAAAATAAAATCTGCAATAAGTGGCGTTACTGGCTATATAAAAAAGATTACTCCATTAACAAAATTATGGCATAAAGTTATACTTAATATATATTCTCAAATAGCTACATTAGTTAACCCATTAAATGTATTTCGTAGAGCTTGGGATGATTGGATAAATAGGTGGGATAATCTACCAATAAAAAATACATTTGAAGTAATAGCATATAATTTAACTACTATAGTTGCTCCATTATTGGAGAAAATAACGGGAATAGTATTAAATTTATTGCAATATGTAAATGTATTTACAAAGAGATGGTTTGGTGTAGATTTATTTGATAAACAAGCTTGGGCAGCTGAAAAATTCAAAAAACAAATTGGTCAACTTACAGCAAGTTTTGATGAATTACATTCTAGTAGTACAAACCCAAATGAATATAACACTATATTTGATACAGGTGATATAACACTAGACCCATTAGCTGAGGAAACAGTAACCAAACTAGAAGGATGGGCTGACAGAATTGCTAGTGCATTCCAATGGATAATTGATAATTGGAAAACATTAGTTGCTTTATGGGCAGGATTTACTATAGCTAAAGGCTTATGGAATTTATTTAAAGCTTTTGGAGGTTTAAGTAGTACTATTGGTGGTTTACCTGGTTTATGGACAACATTCAAAAAAGCATTACCTATTGCTGGAATGGTTGTAGGTGGAACATTATACTTATATAAT
>CALURG010000090.1 GCA_944323115.1 Candidatus Gastranaerophilales bacterium | reverse complement strand
AAGAAATGAGAGTAAATGAAACATTACCAGAGCTTATGGAAGAAATAAAACATAAATTACCAGAAGGTTATGGTTTCGTTTTATTAGCTTTTAAATTTGGAGAACACGTAAATGGTGATAGACTAATATATGCATCCAATGGTAATAGAGCTGATGTAGCAAAAGCAATGCAAGAATGGATAGACAAAGTAGATAATGACGAAAAATTTGGAAAGGATTTGTAATTATGAACCGTGATGATTATAGAAAAATCAAAAGTTTTTCAAAAACAGAAATGGAAAGATGGTTACAACTAGAACAAAATATAACTTATAATAAATTAAGAAAAATATTTGAACAAGAATACCACGATGAATTAGATAGTTCTATACAAAACTTTATAACAAGTATTGCTTATACTCTCCATTTTAATGAGGACGTACATTTGAACCCCGATGAATTATCTAGCTTTATGGATGATTTATTTGTAAGTGTTGAGATGTTTAGAAAAGGAGAGTATAAACCAGAAGAGTATGAAGAACAACTAAAAGAAGATGGTATAATTATAGCAAAATATGACTATGACAGATTATATCGTGAGTGTAGAGATAAAACCAAAAAAGAAGTTGAGCAGCAATATTTACCATATAAAAATAGAGTTGATGAAGCTTTAGAGTTTTTAAAACATTTCCAAAACGGAAATTTGGATAAAATAACAGAAGATGATATTTCCAAAATGGAAAATATATTGAAAGGAGAGTATGAATAATGTTATTATTTATCATTTTAATAGTGTTGATAGAAATAAATTTAGTACTATCCGCAATAAATAAATGCTTAGCTATTTATTGTTATTTTGAAAGCAAAAGAATAGTTAAACATGGATTAGTAAGTGAAGATGATGTTAGGAGGAGTTTTGATGAGAACATTTGAGTATGTTGATAGAGTTATTAGTGATGGTATACAAATGCTAAATCCAGGATTTGATTTACCAAAAAGAAGTACAAAAAATAGTGCAGGATATGATTTTGTAGCTTGTGAAGATACAGAAATATTACCAATATCTGATACAAATTTAAAACCTGCATTAGTTAGAACTGGAGTAAAAGTACAATTATTACCGGATGAATTTTTAATGCTAGCTAATAGAAGTTCTAACCCAGGAAAAAGAAATTTAGTTTTAGCTAATAGCATTGGTGTAATTGATGCAGATTATTATAGTAACCCAGATAATGATGGCGAGATAATGTTTGCTTTTTATAATATTGGATATGAACCAGTACAAATTAAAAAAGGAGATAAAATTGGCCAAGGAATATTTATAAAATTTGCAAAAACAGATAATGATAATGCATCAGCAGATAGAAATGGTGGATTTGGAAGTACTGGTGATTAGGAGGTATTTATGGTATATAAATTATGCTATATAGATGGTAATAAGGCTTGGTTTACCAGTAATTGGAAAAAACAATGGGGAGATGATTGGGGCGATAGACCTTATGAACATAATGCAGAAGAACCATATACAACATATTTTGAAAACGGTTTAGAGTATATTATACCTCAAAAAGAATTATATTTTGAACTACCATATTGGTGTAATGTTAGTAGACCTTGTGATGGAGTAACTAATTCTCCATATTCTGTACAAGATATAAATAATTACAGATGTCCTTGGTTAACTATAACATATAATGATGAAACAAAATATGTTTTTGCAGGTATAACATATACAAAATTTATAAAAGAAATAGAAAAGCTTGGAGGAATAGTATATCTTCCAAAAAGGAGGGTTTGATATGTGTACATATACACAATTAAATAAATATCCAGTAAGTCAATATGGTTGGATATGCCCAAAATGTAATAATATTTATAGTCCATTTGTTGAACAATGTTATGAATGTAATAAGAAACAACCAGTAAATAAAACAACATATGATATATTTATGCAAGATATAACAAATCCACCAGGAGAACCTATACTGACAATAAAGAAAAGTACAGATGTATGGATGAATGAAGGAGGTACAAATGAAAATAAAAACAGTTAATTTAGATTGGAGAGTACTGAATTACGATTGGAACCAACATAAAGTAATAGATGCTAATGTATTTTATAGTGATACTCCAGAAAGAATAGCAAAAGAAATACGAAGTGGAAGAATAAAAAGTAAAGAAGATTTACATTTTTGGTTAAATAGAGAATTCCAATATCATTATTGGAGCAGAGCAGAATATGAAATAATGGTTGGTGATTTAGGTACAAAACTTGAGGATTTAGAAAAGATAGATGTATATAGACAATTAAAAATGAATATGGATAGAATAGTAGATTATGTAATTCAGAAAATGGAAATAAAGTTTGATACCGGTAAATAATACCGGTATTTTACTTTTGTACCTAAAAATATTATAATTGGTTTACTTTATTTCATATTTAATATATAATATAAATATAAAATAAATTAAAATAAAGGAGGTAATGTAAAACGAGTAAGATAGACGAAATAAATTATGATTTTACAGAAGATGCGGATGCTATATATTCTATTACACATAAAATGATATGCCAAATAGTAAAAGAACAAGATGAAGATGTATTATGCACGATAGAACAATATGTAAAAAATCTACAAAGTAAAGGTGAATTAGTTACATTAAATATAATTCCAGAAGGTAGATTAAGGCATATAATAAATCTTGGAGCCACATTATATAATGATATGCAACATAAGAGAACTACTCCAGATGATTTATTAGATGAGCAAAAATATGTAGAATATTTAAAACAGCAACTAGAAGAACAGATTATGGAAAATCAAAAATTAAAAAACAGAATAACATTATTAGAGAATGGATATAAGGTGGTGAATTTAGATGAATGACGTAGAATTAGTAGAACAAAAAATAAGAGATATAGAAGATAAGCTAAAAGATATGGTAGTAGATAAAGATGAGTATCTAGCAAGATATAAAATACAAAGAGATGAATTAAAACGTAAATTAAAATTAGCAAAAGATGAATTAAATGCAGCTATAATAAAAGAATGTGAAAAGAATGGAGATACACCATTATATTGTTATACTACACATCCTAAATGGAAAGAACTAGATAAAACAATAGATAATATTAGAGATAAAATTAGAGGTGATAGATTACCTGTTGGTTTATATGTAATGAGTGGATATAAGAAACAACATATTTATGCTAAAATAATCATACACGACTTTTTACCAGATGAAATAATACAAGAAGTAAAAGATACAGTTAATAATCTTGGTGGATGGACATTAGATAATGATACAGGTAGATATTATGTACATAGAGATTGGATAAAAACAGAATTAACATATACATTAAATAAGCCAGTAATAATAGTAAAGAAGGTGAAATAAAAATGCGAGATAAAAATGAAATATTAAATGACCCCAGAATATTAAAAATATATAAAGATGTTCAAGATAATAAAATATCCAAATTAAAATTGGAAGTTAGAAGTTATAAAGCTAGTGATAAATGTTTAGTATGTATGACTTGTGTAGAAGGTTGGGAACATTTATCAGTATCTCATAAAAACAAAATACCATCCTGGTTATGTATGGAAGAAATGAAAGAGCTATTTTTCAAAGATGATGAAGAGGCATTTCAATTCCATCCAAAAATGGATAATTATGTAAATAATAACGAATACACATTACATATTTGGAGAAGAACAGATGGTAAAATGGAACCTCCTCCAAGTATATTAGTTGGATTTAGACCAGGACACGAAGAGGAAGATATGGAAGAGGCTAAAGCTTTACACGAAAGAATTGGACATCCATTATCTGAGGAAGAAATACGACTTATGATGTTAACATCTAATAAAGATGGTATGAAAAAACTAGAGGAAGAGGTTAAAAATATGGACCCATATACATTAGCTAAATGGTGTGCCAAATTAGGAGTGATATAATGTATCAATATTATTTGAATAAATTTATATCTGGAAATACTAAAGATATAGAAAATAAAACAGAATATAAAATAATAAGGGAATTACAAAAATATTTAAGTAAACCTACAAAATATAAAGGTGATATAGTAGATAAATATTATCTAATAAAACAAAAAATACTAGATTTGTATAATATAGACATAGAAAAAGACGAACGAAAAGTAAGAAAGAAAAAACTAGAAATAAAGGATGCGTCTATGCCTGTATTATATTTTTCCACAGCTGAACTTATGGTTATACATAATTTAATATATGATTTACCAAAATATTCCAATATCCAATTAGACGATTGGGATATATCCGAATTAGTTTATAAAGCTGCAAAAACATATTGGAAGTATGGTGGAAAATCTACATTAGAATGTTTAGCTTGGATGTGCAAAGAATTAGATGTATTTACTGAATTACCTTTACCAAAACAAAATGGAAAGAAAGAAGAGGGAGAAAATGCAAATACTACAGAATAATGAAACGATAAAAGGGTTATCTAATAAAAAACCAGATGTATGGAAACGATTAGTTATAGGTCATATTTTAGAAAGCAGAGATAGATTTAAAAATAAAACTATGGAACAAATATTAGAAGATGTTATAATTCCATTAGAGGATGAAAAGAACTTTACAAAACCTACAAAATATGCATTGCAAGATGCAAATTATTTAGCACTAGCTATATATGATAGATGTAGAATAGAAAGTGCAGCTACTAAAGGAGATAAAATATTAGCAGAAATAAAAAGAGAAATAGAAGAAATAGATAGTATTTTAGCAGTAGATAATAAGAAAGCAGATTTAGTATATACTAAGTCATCAGAACAAACTAACCAATTAAAATACAGAAAACAGATACTTAAAAACATATTAAATATTTGTGAAAAGTTATAAACTATGGGGTAGTTAAACTAATTCAGAAAATATTTATTAGGAGGTACACAAATGTATAAATTTAAAGAATACAGTGATGAAGAATTTTTTGGATGTCCATTAAGAGGAGCAAATAGTGTAGTAAATGCCGTATTTGGAAATCCAACAGATGATGGAGGACATTATGCAAATATACCACCATCAATATTAGAAAATGCTGCAAGAAGAGGAAAAAACGTACACGAGGGAATAGAAAATTTTTTAAAAAGTGATATGAAAGAACCATTAAAAGTAGATTTAGAATTTGACATTTATGCTTGTATGTATGAAAAATGGTTAAAAGAAAGAACAGAAATACAAGAAGTAATTGGAGTTGAAACCAAAATAATTAGTAAAGGTTTAGCTTGTAAAGGAGTAATAGACTGTATTGGAAAATTCAAAAACTATGATGATGAAGAACCATTTTATGCACTAGTAGATTGGAAAACATCATCTAGTTTGGATGAGTTTAGAACTCAATGTCAATTAACATTATATTATTTTTTATTAAGAGAACAGTATCCAGAAATAGCTGAAAAAATAACACAACTTAGATGTTTACAAATAACAAAATATAATTATAGATGGTTCAGGTTTCCTATAGATACAAAGTTAGGTTCTAGTATATTATATTTATACCAAAATTATTTAAGGATGGGAGCAGAAAAAAGAAAATGATATGGTATAATATTCCTGGATTTGAAAATAAATATAAAATAGATAAATCAGGTAATATATTAAAATTAGAACATTATTTAAAATATAGAAATGGATATAGGAGAATACCAGAACAAATAATAAAATGGAGATGTGATGGAAACGGATATCCATATACTAGATTATATTATGATACTGGAAAATTTATACAGAAACATATTCATAGATTAGTGGCAGAAATATTTATTCCTAATCCAGAAAATAAACCTACAGTAAATCATAAAGATGGTAATAAATTAAATAATAATGTAAATAATTTAGAATGGTGTACATATCAAGAAAATATACAACACGCATATAGATTAGGCCTAAATAAATCTATATTAGGAAAAATTATGCCTAATAGCAATAGATTAAAACCAGTATATAAAATGGATATGAATGGAAATATACTTTGTAAATTTAATACTATGGAAGAAGCTGCAAAAGATATAGGTGTTTCATATAAGTATATTTATAGAGTATGTAGAGGTGAACTATATAAAGCTAAAGGATTTAGATATAAATATGTAGACCATAAATAAAATATATGATATAATATATTTAATCACCTCCGGTGATGAATGTGGGTGCAGTATATGGTACACTAAGATAATTAGTGTACCTATTTTTTATATAAATGTTTACTTTTATATAA
>CALURG010000089.1 GCA_944323115.1 Candidatus Gastranaerophilales bacterium | reverse complement strand
ATATTTAAACTAATTAGAACTAAATTAAACTTTTTTAAACTTTAGAAAACCTATAATAAATTATTATAAACTTAAACAAACAAAAATGGAGCCATAAGGCTCCTTCAGGGGGCGATGGGGATTTCTTAGAAAATTTATCATTTTGTCAAATCTTTTACAAAGCTTTTTTAGTATATAAAATATAAGGTTTTATCTTATATTATTCATATAATCAGACCGCAAGTGAGACCTAAATTTATCATTACAATTTTATTGTAATTTGTTATATTTAACATTTAGATACGATAAAATTAGTCCTAAAAACTTGACTAATACCAATAAATAAGTGATTAATACAATACCTTTTGAAAGGAGGTATTTGTGTGATTGCTAAAGAAATATTAGAGATAATATCAAAACCATGGTGTTCTAATCAGGATATTATGAAGATTGCAAATGTTTCTGCATCAACAGCTAGCAAGATTAAACAGTCAATTGAAAAAGAATTTAGAAAGAAAGAACCTAATAAGTTCATGCCTGCTTATTGTATACCCACTAAGGAAGTCATCAAGTACTTTGATCTAGATATAGAATTTCTTAAATCAATAGCATACTTTGATAAGGAGATTAATGCTGGATTAACTAAATAGATGTCTTCTACTTGGAAGATATAGATCAGCAACAATTATTGATGATAATGTTTCTTGTTTAGTTATCGTTATAAATGATGAAGATGGAGATTTAACTATTCCAATTATTACTAGCACAAATATTGCAAATAAAATAATAAACAATTGTGAAGAAGATTCTCTAATTGGTATCAAAGGGAAAATAGATGCTGATGAAAATGGATTAATAATCAGAGCAGAAAAAATATCATTTTTAAGTCATAAAGAAAGAGCCGATTAATTTCGGCTTTTATTATATATTGGGAACAACGTAAGTTAAAAGATATAGGTGAAATACTAACAGGATCGACTCCTTCAACATCTCATGAAGAATACTATTCTTCTGATGGGATGTTGTGGGTAACACCTACTGATATTAATTCAAATATTATAAAAACAACTGCTAGAAGGTTATCAATCAAAGGAGAAAAGGTAGCA
Source organism: Candidatus Gastranaerophilales bacterium (assembly GCA_944323115.1). Taxonomy (GTDB): domain Bacteria; phylum Cyanobacteriota; class Vampirovibrionia; order Gastranaerophilales; family Gastranaerophilaceae; genus Limenecus. The sequence goes on along the minus strand of CALURG010000089.1, from coordinate 7,385 downwards.
AGAACTGTTCCTAAAAATACAATCTTAGTTACATGTATAGCTAGCATAGGTAAAAATGCATTAGTACTTGAAAAATCGAGCTTTAATCAACAAATTAACAGTCTTACTCCATTTGATAAATACAATCCTTATTTCTTGTTAACAGACAGCGTTCTTTGGTCTAATACAATGAAGCAACAGGGTGCTGCAGGTATGATGCAAATAGTAAATAAGAATGAATTTTCAGAAATAGAAACTAATATACCATCAGAAGAAGAGCAAAACAAAATAGGTAACCTTTATAAGCAAATAGATAACCTTATCACTCTTCATCAACGTAATTCAATTTAACTGTTTAAAGATGTTAAAGCTCTCATTATTTTATCAATATCTGTATTTTCTAATTCCTGTATTATATGTAAGTATGTTTTTTGGGTTGTAGTCATGCTTGCATGTCCTAATCTATGAGCAACGCTAGCTACAGATACTCCAGCATATAACAAAAGTGATGCATGCGTATGTCTTAATCCATGTATTGAAATCACAGGTATTTCTACCCTTTTACAATGTCGTGCTAACAAATCATTAATTGTAGAATTATAAATTCGATCATTAATAAATATTGGAGACGAAGGCTCTAAATCCTTTACCAATTCAGAAAATTGAATGACGGTTTGCCAATCTAATTGAACTTTTCTCTCAGACGATTTGTTTTTAGTAGCTTCAAATCCTGTATTATCCTTATAGTTCCATGTTTTATCAACATTTAATATTTGATGTGGAAAATCAAAATCTTTAGGTGTTATAGCCAATGCTTCTGAAAATCTCAATCCAGTTTTAGCAATTAAGTATATAAGCCAATCACTATTGATTGAATTTTTCAAATTCAAATCCGATATTAATTTCTGTAATTCAAATTGATTTAGGTACTTTTCTTTCTTTTCTCTTACTGGAGTTCTACCTTTAATTATTGCTTTTCTTGTAGGATCTTTTTCAATGTATCCATCATCGACAGCATCTAAAACAGAAGCTTTTATTTGATGGTGGAAATCCATTGTGCTTTGCCTTTCATGTTTTTCAGCATAACCATTTAATATTTCTTGATACGTAATTCTGTTTACTTCTTTTAATTTTAATTTTGGAGCAAGTTTTTTTAACCACTTTAAAGACAAATTATATTTTTGCATAGTTGATTTTCTAATTGCCCCTTCTTTATACACATTTACCCATCTTTCATAATATTTATAAAACAATTCATTTCCATCGTAAGTGTCCATTTTACCAACTCCTTTTCTTCTATTTTTGTATCGTTGATGAAGAGTGATAAGGTTATCTATATTTAATAAAACGCTAGCAATTTTATCTTGCTCATTCTTATTTGGGACCATAATATTTTCATCTTTTATTGAATGATAATACAAATGAACAATAGTTAATCCTTGAGCTTTTTTGGATAATTTCTTTCTTTGTTCAATGTTGCCTTTTGTATAATAGCAAATAAAATTACCGTTTATATCTTTATAAGGTCTTATAACAAAAACACCGCTAGTTTCAGCTTTTTCCTCATTTAAACAAGCTGGAGAAATAAGCGAATATGCATCTACTGTTGTAGACTGTGGAAATAAAATATCGTTCTTAACAATAGAATTACCCACTTCAAAAGTTCTATTTTTTATATCCTGAATAATACAATCATACTTTGTATATAAATCGCCATATAACACACATTTTTTATCGCCATCATCATCTAAACTATCATAACTTAGATTTCCACCAGATAGAGGAACCCCTATATCTTTATACTTACGTTGTTCCCAATATAAATTTATTCGATAAACACAAATTCTAACTTACGTTGATGAAGAGTGATAAGGTTATCTATTTGTACAAAAATATTGCCTATTTGTTTTTCTTCCTCTAATGTTTTAGGAAATTTTATTTCATATTTTTCTAATTGAGGAACAGTTAATTGAGGAACCCCAGTTGATTCAGATACCACATTTAAATTATTAATAGCTCTAGCTAAAAAAATGGTTATAGTGATTGCTTTTTAAAGATAAAAGTCTTACAACCGGCGTAAAATCAAGATCTCTAGCTACCGCATGTCCAATTTCTCCTCTTCCTGTAACTGTAACTGCTGGAGCCTTAACTCTGAAATAATCATTATAAAATCCAACTATACCATCATTAACCAACGCATTTGCATAAATTGGATATTTACCTTTTTCAACACTGTTATTCTTGTCAATGTCGCCGCCTGCAATTATATCTGTAACTTCGTTTTCTAACTTACGTTGTTCCCAATAAAAAAATCTAGATTTCTCTAGATTTTTAACACATTTTATTATCGTTAAGGATTTTATTCAAAGAACTGTGATATTGTTCCCACTTTGGACAATAGAATTCCATCAACTCTCTAAAATGTTCATTATGATTTTTTTCAATAAAATGCAATAACTCATGTATAATAACATATTTTATTTCAGCATCTTTCTTTTGAGCTAAATCAACATTAAAAATTAATGTTTTCATTTCTCTATTACAACTACCCCATTTATTTTTCATTTTTCTAATACTATATCCATTACTTTTAACTTTTATTATAGATTCCAATTCAGGTAAGTATTTATTAATTTTAAGAGATAATTGTTCTTTATAAAAAGAATTCATAAGTTTCTCTTTATTTTCAATACTTGATGATTTTCTAACATACATTACAAGTGACTTTGCATTTTCTTTTTTAATTGAAGGAGTATTTGAATCAACAACTTTTAATATATATCTTTTGCCGTTTAAATAATGATCTTCTCCTGATATATATTTTCTTTTTGTTAAACGTATTTGCTCTTCATATTTTTTTAATCTTTCATTTAACCATTCTTCTTTAGATATTATCATTCTCTTAATAGAAGACATTTCCATGTTTTCTGGGACCGAAGCTCTTATATCTAAGTTAGGATATACTCGCAAATTAATATTCTTATCTTTTTTTCTTTGAATGTCTATATCAAAACCATTGATAAGTATATTAATATCCTCTTGTATTCTTCCACAAATTGAAAATTTCATCCACTTTAGATTCATCATTAACAATTGTTTTAATTAAAAACTTCACTTCTCTTTGCTTCATCTTAGAATCCATAAAATCTTTAGGTACAGAACTTGTTAATGCATCATATAAGATTAAGGTTTCTTTTTCATCTTTATCTAATACATCATATAATCCTCTTAACCTTACATTATGTATAGAAGTTGGATATTCTCCACTTGTTTCAGGATTTTTAACTTTCATAACAAGTTCAACTAAATGTTTTATATAATCCTGATAATCCAAATTTTGATCCTTTTTCATATCTATAAGTTCTTTTAATAATTCAGACATCTTATTGTAATATCTAGGATTTATTGGTGTATTGTTTATTATAGTTGATGCAATATTTGCTTCTATAGCTAAAGCAACAGATTTTGCATTTTTTCTAACATTTTTTGGTAAAGTTTGAGTTGCTTTTTCGATTCCACTTGCAACTATTACATCTAATAAAGTAGCTTCATCTAATTTATATTGTAATTCTGATGCATCAGCATTTATATAATTATCTATCATATATCTCATAGCACCATCATAATTCTTTAACTCAATATAATCTCCAGCCGCTTTCATTACTTCATCTCTTGCTGCATTATAGAAATTAACTTGTTCTTTAATAGATTTACTATCTTCTTTTGTATATCCTGCTTTTGTCATTTCATCAGCAATATTAGTATAAGCAATAACTAAGTTTGAAACGGCATTGTAGAATTCAATTCTTTTACTTTCAGTTTCCTTTAATTGCTCTTCACGTGATTCATCTATACTAAGTTCTTGACCAACAAAATAATGTAAAAATTCAAGAGTTCCTTTTGGATCATCAATTGGTTCACAAATAACTTTCACTTGTTTCAACGCATTATCAAGTCTACTCTTACAAAAATCTAATCTATTCTTTAATAATCCTGTAATATCTTCCTTTTCAAAATTGTCAAATGCACCAGAAGTATAATCTTCAACTGCACCTTCTATACTTTCAAACAAGTCTTTATAATCAACAATATATCCTAAATCTTTATCTTTATCTAATCTATTAACACGACATATTGCTTGAAATAATCCGTGATCTTGCATTTTTTTATCAATATACAAATATGTAGCTGACGGAGCATCAAATCCTGTTAATAACCTATCAACTACTATTAATAGTTTCATCTCTGATGGAACATTTATAAATTTATAAATTGCATCATCTTCAAAACAACTTGAATGTTCATCATGTTCTGAATCGCTTCTTAGTTTTGGATATTTTGCTTTATTCCACATTTTTTCATAAACATCATATATCTTTTGCTTATCAGACAACGTAAATTCTCCAGTTGATTCACCTTTAATATCTGCTATATATGGAGAATATGATGATACTATTGCACATTTAGTAAATCCTTTTGCTTGAAATATTTCCCAATATCTACAAGCTTCATATATTGAACTAGCAACAAGCATTGCAGTTCCTTTTCCCTGTGCTAGTCTAGATATCTTTTCAAAATCAAAAATAATGTCTTTTACGATTTCTTCTAATCTAGATTCAGAACTTGTTATATTTTGCAAAGTTCCCCATCTTTCTTTTAGTTTTTGCTTAGCGAATTCATTTAGTCCTTCCGTTTTACTTTCAAACCATTCATCAATTTTGGCAGGATTATTAATTCTTTGTTCTACATTTCTTGACTCATAACATAAATCAACTACGATACCATCTTTAACGGCTTGGTCAAATTTATATGTATGAATATATTTACCAAATTTTTCCAATGTTGTAGCTTTATTTTTTTTCATTAATGTTGTACCTGTAAAACCAATAAATGTTGCATCAGGTAATAAACGTTTCATTTCATCATGTAGCATTCCTGCCTGACTACGGTGACACTCATCAACAAATACAAATATATTTCCTTTAGCTTTAAATTCACTATTTTTATATGCATTTAATTGTTTAATATAATCAGCATAATCTTTATCTGAATCTTCATCTACAGACGCTCCAACTTTATGAATTAATGAACAAATTAAGTTACCACTACTATAATCATTTAAAGATTCAAGCAGATTACTGCAACTCGTAGCTCTATGTATTTTTGTTTCACCAGTGTTAACAAATACATCTTTTATTTGTTTGTCCAATTCTTTTCTATCTGTAAATATTACTACTCTCGAATCATCTACATTGGATAATATCCATTTTGCCAACAATACCATTGACAAAGATTTTCCGGATCCTTGAGTATGCCAAATGATACCGCCTTCATTTCTTTGAACAAATTCTCTTGCATTTGTTACGCCAAAATATTGATTATATCTTGGCACCTTTTTAATTCCACTATCAAATAATATGAAATTATCAATTAAATCTATTAATCTCTCTTTTTCAAATAATGAAGGTATTTGTTGATCTATTAAAAAATCATTTGTATCAATTAGTCCTTTTACTTTTTCATGTAATTTGCCAATAGCATGAATATCTTCAATCCAAGGCAAATAATATTTTGCTGGAGTTTTCGTTGTCGCATATCTTAATCCTTCTGTATCATTTCCAGCAACTAATAATTGAACTGTTGTAAAGAATCTCTCTATAAATCTAGGATCTTGATTATCTAAGTTTTGTCTAATTCCTTCATTTATAGAAACAGTGCTTCTTTTCAATTCAATAACCGCTATAGCAATACCATTTATATATACAACAATATCTGGTCTTTTTTCGTTTTGCCCTTTTACTGTGACTTCTTCAGCTACATAGAAATTGTTGTTAGAAAAATCATTATAATCAATAAAGTATACTTTTTCATCTTTTTCTCCTACATATAATGATATTCCTTTTCCATACTTTAATACTTCATAAAACTCTTTATTAACTTCATATAGAGATTTTGATTCATTATGAGCAATCTTCTTTAATTCAGCAATTGCTTTTTTTGATATTTCTTCTGAATATTTTTTGGTTAAAAAATTAAGTAATAAATCTTCTTCAATATTCGAATTATTTTCTCTATCTTCATAATTACCTAGATAGGTATATCCTAACTTTTTTTCAAATATTTCATGTAATATTCGTTCTTGAGTTTTTATTTCTTTTTCATTAACTCCACTCATAAGAATCTCCTTCCTATACAAACATATCATTAAGTAATGATTGCTTAATTTTATTTAATTTATCAAGCTTACGTTGATGAAGAGTGATAAGGTTATCTAAATTACCAATTAACTTAGCTAAATTAATTTGTTCATCCATTTTTGGCACTAAATATTCGAGTTTTTGAATACCAGTCCAATTAACAAAAATTTGAGTATTTCCCTGACTTTGCTTTATTATCTTTTTTCGTATATTTGGTGCATTTAACATATGGTATAAAAATTGAGGATAATATTTTTGTATATTGGGTTCGATGCGCTCTGTTCGTTGGTTATATACATATTCCCCTGATTTATCAATGATTAACACACGTCCAATGATATTACCAGATGAAGTTTTATCATTTAAAATCATTGTAAGATCATCTTTATTTAGAATTTTATTAATTATCTTTTCCGATAGTCTGCATCTAATTCCCTGATCATTGTATTTACTTGTTTCAGAATAGCTTCCGATACTTATTACTTTGTATTTCCCGTTTTCTTCAAATTCAGATTCAATTGATGTTCCACCTGTAAAACTACCAAAATCTTCTAACTTACGTTGTTCCCAATCATCAGTAAATCCTTTAAATCTAATTTCTGGAATAACCGAATTATTTTGAGGAAACATTTTTTCTAATAAAGACTTTTTTAGTTCTACCAATTTATCACACTTACGTTGATGAAGAGTGATAAGGTTATCTACTTTCAAAAATAAAGAGGAAATTTTGTCTTTTTCATCGTTATTTAATGTTACACTTAATTCAATATTAGATAATTCACTTGCTTTAACTAATGGTTGTCCTGATCCAAATGATAATTTTTTTAAATCGTATTGTTTCAACAAATAATATAAATAATCTAAATTATCTCCCTGAATAAACACCGTATTATCAGTTATTTTTACGTTTCCTTTGTATCTATATAATTCACCAGCATATTCTCCAACTCTAGCTGTTAAAATAAAATCTCCTGAATAATCATAATTATTATCATATCCAATTACCCCACGAGATCCTAATATCGCATATTTGTTAAAATTTGAAATCATATATTTACTTTTTCCAGTTCCAACATTTTTGGATAAGCTAATTAACTTACGTTGTTCCCAATAAAAAAATCTAGATTTCTCTAGATTTTTAACACATTTTATTATCGTTAAGGATTTTATTCAAAGAACTGTGATATTGTTCCCACTTTGGACAATAGA
>CALURG010000088.1 GCA_944323115.1 Candidatus Gastranaerophilales bacterium | reverse complement strand
AACGGTATCAAAGGTGAGTTAGAAGCTTGAAATCTCAAGAACCTAACTATTGTAAGACTGTATTCATCGCCCAGCACCAATTGATACAGGAAGTAGATATGAGTTATCTACTTCCTGTATTTTTTATCAACCTACGACGATTTCTATATATTTATTCAATAGAATTTACCCAGAAAGGAGTATGAAATATGGGTTAACTAGCAGAGCTCGATGGAGCAGATAAGAAGGGTCTATTCAGAACCAATGACAATTATGTCATGTATTCCACCGGAATCCTTCCTCTGGATTATGCCAATGGATTTTGGCAGGAGATCATCACTGTGGATGGAGAAAAGAAATTGATCCCTGCAGTTGGAGTGATGGGAGGAACTTTCACTGGGGTAATAGGAGCAACCGGTGGAGGTAAGACAACCTTTGCAGATCAGATGGGATTCAATATGATCAAGAACTTTGGAGATGGTATTCTCTTCCATATCGATGCAGAGAAGACCTCCAATAAGCAGAGAATTCTTCAGATCACTGGAGCATCCCATAATGATATTCGAATCCGTCTGATTAAAGATCATACTACCATTGATGATGTATTAGAGATGGTAGATGACGTCTGTGAAGCAAAAGAGTCTCTAGGAGCTGCCTGTATGTATGAGGCTAAGACTCCTGGATTAGATGGGAGGAAATTTAAAGTATATCCTCCAACGGTCTTTATCATTGATTCCCTTCCTGCATTCAATGGAAAAGATTACAACGTAAAAGATCTTGGTAGCAATGCAGATCAGTTGAGAGCTGCCAAAGATGTCACTCGATTCTATACCAACTGTCTGGATCGGGCTTGGCAGTATAATCTCAACTTCATTATTATTAACCATATCAGACCGAAGACTGATATGAATCCCTATGCACAACCTCCAAGAGGATTGATGCTCTTAGGACCCCAGGAGCAACTTCCCAGAGGTCAAGTGGCTCAGTATTACTCTCAGACCTATTTTAGAATTAACTCTAAGAAGTCTGAGGCATATAATCTGGAAGAGCACGGATTCAAAGGATATCGGTGCACCTTCCAGTTGGCCAAGTCTAAGACCAATATGATTGGAACAAGTTTCCCTGTGGCATTTAATAGTGCGACTGGATTTGATCAGTACTATACTCTCTATGAGTTTGCTGAGATGATCGGGATGATTAAGGGAAGAAATCCCTATCTCTATATTGAGAATCTGGAAGCATATAAGTTCAGGAGAAATGAGTTCCGGAAGAAGATGATGTATGAGCAGGAATTTGCAAATGCGGTCATTGAGGTGTTAAAACCTCATCTTGAAGCTCTTCTATCCCCTCCTCCTACTTATGAGACAGGAGAAGATGGAAATATGGTGGGTCGTTATGGAGACCTAATGATCGACTACGATTTCTAAGGGTCTAAGCTTGACTCATAGAGATATATTATTTTATAGAGAGATAGAGTAACATCTATCTCTCTATAATTTCTTTTAAGGAGTGATCGACTTGCGTAAATTCGCTATCGGCAATCTTGCACACACATTAACCAGCGAAACAGAAAGAATTTGTCAAGTTACGAACGAGGAAGGAGAAACGCGACACTATGGCTTAAAGCCAAACGATGCCCTTATTTGGGCAAATATGCTTTATCTCGCTAGTGGGATGAGGGGATACAAAGAGGTATTCAACACTGGAGAGAAGGATACATCTCATATCGTCTTTAAAACGGAGGAGAAAGGGACCCTGTGTCTCACGATCAAATATAATAGAATTCTTCTAGGGGATGGATATTCGGTAACAACCTTCAATCTTGAAAATCTGGAAGAGGGGGATTTCTCTAAGGAATTGCTGGATTGGACCTATGATGCCATTTCCAAATATGTGGGAAAGATCATTCCCCTCAATTGGAATGAGATGGAAGATTTCATTGATCGATTCGCAAATGAAATCATTGGAATTCGTGACATATCTCAGGAAGAGCGAGTAGAAATACGAAAAGCTTGTCAGATGTATATCTACATGCTTTATGATAATGGATGTGAAGTATGTAAAGAGCCTCTCATCCTCAAGTTTGGTTACCGATGGGATCGATTGGATGAGGATACTCCTGTAGAATTGCAGATCATTCCTCATCATGGCTTGATTGAGTTAAATGATTTGGCGGAACCTTCTCGTTCGATGAAAATCGGTCTCAATTTGAGGACACCGATGGATGCTTTTAAGAAAGCGATTCAAGTTACTTATGACGCGATGAATCGTGTCAATATGGAAGGAGACAGAGCACACATTATGACAGATATGTTTGAGAATAGACATAAGTTGGTTGATCGGATGCATTCTATCCTTTGGGATGTATCTACGGAACGAATCTCTGACTTCATCGATTGGATGAAGGATAAGGAGATTGAATTTGACCATGAGGATTATGCAAAGCGTTGCATGACCTTTATCTACCATAAGGATCGAACAGATCAGATCTCTTATGAGTTTTCCAAGCAGGATCTCCGTATCATTACCCAGGACGATCCTATCTTTATTAGCATGAACCTCTATCGAAGTGGGATTGCTTCTGATATCATCACAGGTCTTAAGTATGCGATCGAGAAAACTCTGAGGGATTCCGGGCCCAATGACCCTGATGAGATCGTGTACGATGGATTTAGTCCGAAGCTTTATTTCAAGAGACATCTGCAGAAGATGATCAAAATGGATCTCCCTGAGATGGAAAAGAGCGCCATTGATATTTCCACC
>CALURG010000087.1 GCA_944323115.1 Candidatus Gastranaerophilales bacterium | reverse complement strand
GGCACTCCGTCACTCTAGGGCTCATTCTTCGCCCAGACTGACGTTGCGAGTCCAATTTAATGTTATCTTTTAATTTGTTATCAATTTAAGCCCCGTTATTCCGCATAAAATCAGTCCAATGCACATTAATCTCAAAGCTGTTACGGGTTCTTTAAATAGTATTATTCCGAATATTACTGTTCCCAGTGTTCCTATACCTGTCCAAATGGCATATGCTGTTCCGAGCGGAAGATTTTTCAATGCAAGTGCAAGAAAATAAAAACTTGCTATCATAAATACAACTGTCAAAACAGAGGGAATGATTTGAGTAAATCCGTGTGAAAATTTTAAACCTATGGCCCAGCTTATTTCAAAAAGCCCTGCCACAAACAAATACATCCAGTGCATAGTTTCTCCTTTCAATACAAAAACCCGGAAGATAACTTGTATCTCCCAGGTTTTTATCCTTCCGTGTTCACAAATAGATTGTGTGTTTTCTCTCGGACCAGTCCAAAAAATTGCGGAACCCTAGAAAACTTTTTTATTCATAGTATTAATTATAGTATTTTATAACATTATCTACATTATTTTTTCAAGTCCGTAAATAAAATCATTGTGCTCGGCAATATATTTTATTGCCATTTTTACACCGGACATATAGCATTGTCTGTCCATAGAGTCGTGACGAATGGACAGAATTTGACCTGATGAACCGAACAAAACTTCTTGCGACGCAATATATCCCGGCATTCTGACTGAATGTATGTGTATGTCAGAGTAGGATTTTCCGCCTCTTGCACCTTGAAGGGTTTCTGTTTCGTCACAATTTCCTGTTTCAAAGGTCATGTTACCTGATTCTGACATCATAAGAGCGGTTTTTATAGCTGTTCCTGACGGAGCGTCTTTTTTTTGATTGTGGTGAAGTTCAATAATCTCTGCATTGTCAAAATATTTTGCTGCCTGTTTTGCAAACATCATCATCAGTATTGCACCTGTTGAAAAATTCGGTGCAATAAGACATCCGAGCCCCTTTGATTGAGAAAGTGCATTCAAAATTTCTATCTGTTCATCAGACAGGCCCGTAGTCCCGATAACAGGTCGTACTCCGTTTTCCAAGCAGATTTTTGCATTTTCAAATACATACTTAGGTTGTGTAAAATCAACCATTACATCAGGTTTGTGCATAAGTATTGCGGATTTCAAGTCTCCCATAACCCTAACTTCTGATTTTGGACAGACTTCAAGGTCAATTTGGTTTATATCAACAGCACACACCAACTCTAAATCAGTATCATCACATACTGCTTTGACAACTTCCTGACCCATTTTCCCCATTGCACCAACAACACCTACTCTAACCATAAGAATATCCTTTCTTTTTAATATTAAATATCAAAAAACTACATTCATTATATTATCCATATAATTATATCTAAAATATGATAATATAAATAATATGAGAAAAACCTTTTTACAAGATGAAAAAATAAAAGAACTTACGGATTTTTGCCTGGAGAAACGAAATGGTATTTGTTTTGTTGAAGGCAAAACAGGTTTTTTTAAAACATATGTTGTAAATGAGTCGATTGCAAATCTTCCGCAGGATTTTTTGAGTTTTAAAGTTCAATGTTTTGAAAGTACGACACTGGATGATATCTTCCTTGTTATATTTGAAGAGCTTAAAAAATATGCAAATCAAAAAAAATTGATTTTTACAAAAATAGAAACAAATTCTTTGTCCCAAAGAATAAATAAATACTTGAATCACATAACTCTTCCTTCTGTAATAGTATTTGATTCTTTTCAAAATATATTGAATAAAACAAATCAGGATGAGGATGACAAAGAAGAAATTATTCGTTTTATTTCACATTTAAATACTATGAACAAATTTAAAATTGTCATAGCTTCAACTTTTTTCCCTGTTAATACGGAGCAAATGTTTGAGACAAACAGTTTTTCTACAATTTTAAAATTACAGATGGAGCCACTGACAGATGAACAGATAGCGGAATATTTTTCTAAGGAAAATATAGAAATCGATGAAAATGATTTTGATGAATTTTGCAAGTATACAAAGGGAAATCCCGAATATATTTACTTGTCGGTGAACATTGTAAATACACTTAATACTTCAATTCATAATCTCTTAGACGAGTTTAAAAATAAAAACATATCTTTTGAAAATTATATTCTTCAAAAACTTATTACATTTGTACCGGATAGTGTGAAAAAATCTTTGTTTGCTTTTTCATTTTTTAACGGCGGTTTACCTGAAGAATATCTTATTAAAGAAAATTTCTTTTCAAAAGACCAGATACAATACATGCTTGAAAAAGCAATACTTCATGAAGAAAACGGGCTTGTGTACATGAAAAGTTCAATGAAAAAGTATCTTCAAAAAATAGTGCCAAACTATGAAAAAATCAGGATAAATACGTTGTGGAAGGATTTTTATATTTCACAATTGCCTTTAAAACCCAACAACAGGGTTTTATTGATTTCAAGAAATACAATGAGAGCACAAATACAGTATCATTCTTCTTTCATAGTCGAACAAAGACCTCAAGAAAACGATTCAAAGGAATTTTCTTTGATGAGTTATCTAAACAGCAATATTACGGATTGGAACCTGAAAAGCACAAATAATGCTGATGAAAATACCTCAAATTCCAACAAAAAAAACAGGCCTACTCCTCCGCCAAGTATTGAAGAGCGAAAGAAAAAGGAAAATCTTGAAAAATATGCTCTTACAAAAGATGAAGTAGCTCTTCTCAGTGTACCTGTGGATTTGAGAAAAAAAGAAGAACAGGTACAAAAAGAAAGGATGTACAGGACTTTTGAACAAAAAGAAGAAGAACTTAAACAATTGAAAAAAGGCATAGAAGATTTATTCGAATTAGCCAAAAGTTTTGAAGAGACTCACAATTTTGAAAATGCAGCATCAATTTATCTCAATGCACTCAATGAAAAATCTGATGTAAATTACCACAAAATGCAGCCTAAAATTTTAGAAAGACTGGCATTTTGCTGTAAAAAAATGAACAAAACTTCTGAAGCTATAGATTTTTTGAACAATTTGACAGAATTGTACCAGCAGAGAAATGATACGGAAAAGCTGAATGAAACAAGGCTGGAAATTGCACAAATTTATAAAGAAACTTACAGAACAAATCATGCAAGGCTAATATATGAAAACTTTGTAAACAAAAAATCACAAGCATCTGACAAAATAATTTTGCGTTCATATATTGAACTTGCAGAAATAGAAGATGATATGTCCAATACCGATAAAGCAATTGATTATTATAAGAAAGCTTTTAACTTGGCAGAAAACTTCAGCAGTGACGAAAATATATCAGAAATTGTTGCCGAATCGTATTTTAAATATGCTTTGATACTTGATGATTTTCAAAACACACAATCAGCTCTTGATTACTACCAAAAATGCATAAATACCTGCAAAAAACCAAGTATTTATTTGTCTTGTTCTTATGCGAATGTCGGTGAAATAATCAGAGAAAAAGGTGAATCAAATCAGGCACTGGAATATTATAAAAAAAGCTTGAAAATTGATATAAAACTTTCCAATCATGAAGGCATATACTACACATGTCTAAAAATTGCTGCTACATTCAATGAAACAGATAAATCTCAAGTATTGGGCTGGCTTTTAAAATCACTTTCTGCAGCAAAGAGGACAAAAGACAAATTGTATATTGCAACAGCGTATAAAGAAATAGGTACGTATTACAGCCAGAACAATGACCGAATAAAAGCACAAAAAGCTTTTGCTCTTTCGGAAAAATTTGAAGAAAAATAGGAGCAATAATGGATATAAGTCTTTTAGAAAAAAATTTGCATATTGAGCTTACAAAAAAAACAAAAGAAAATTTTCAAACATTTGTTAAGCTTTTTAATATTTATAACACCCATACAAATCTCATAAGTAAAAAAGATGTTCAAAATCTTTTTGAAAAGCATATATATGATTCTTTGGCTTTGAGTTTGTTTTTGGATAAATGTGAAAATAAACAGTTAAAACTTCTTGATATTGGAACGGGCGGAGGTTTCCCGTCGTTGCCGCTTGCTATGGCTTATGAAGATTTGCAAATATATCCTCTGGATTCAATTGCAAAAAAAATAGGATTTATAGAGCTGGTACAAAAAGAACTCAGGTTGAAAAACATTTATCCGTTGTGCAAAAGAGTTGAAGAACTTCCCTCAGAAATGAAATGTTCTTTTGATATTGCCGTATCCCGTGCTGTTGCTTCATTAAATATTCTTTTGGAATATGCAATTCCTTATGTAAAAACAGGAGGATATTTTGTTGCATACAAATCTGTCAATGCGGATAACGAAATTGAAAATGCCAAAAATGCCCTGAAAATACTTAATGCCAATGTTGTTAACAGGATAAAATATGAACTTCCGCTTGCAGAAAATTTCACAAGAGAACTGATTGTTATACAAAAACAAAAAGACACAAATCTTATATATCCAAGAACGGCAGCAATGATAAAAAAGAACCCTCTGTGACGCTTTTTAATTGCTGTTTTGTTTTTTTAAGCTTTTATAAAAACTATATTGGCACTGATTTCAAACATATTAACTTCATAAATTTACAAACCGGAAAGTTGTGAAATCTCTCATAGTGTTTGATGTAAATTTTTTTGCAAAAATTTTTAAGTTTTGTATGAAAACAATATTTTTTAATATACAATCGATATGTATGAAGAAATAAAGGAATTGTTTAATGAGTATTGTTGCACAAAACTACAATGTTGCCATAATCGGAGCAGGACCTGCCGGTATTTTTGCAGCTCTTGAAATAATGAAATTGAAACCGGAATGGAAAGTTTTGATTGTAGAAAAAGGTTTGCGAATAGAAGACAGAAAATGCCCTCTTCGAGAAGGTGTTGAAAAGTGTATGAATTGCAAAACTTGCGGTTTGCTCTGCGGGTGGGGCGGTGCAGGTGCTTTTTCTGACGGAAAGCTGACTTTGACTCCTGATGTCGGCGGACACCTTGTAGATTATATGGACAGAAAACAAGTAGAAGAACTTGTAAAATACACAGATGATATTTATCTGAAATTTGGTGCAACTGATGAAGTTTTTGGTACAAACAAAGATGATTTTGCTGATATAGAGCGTGCGGCTACACTTGCCGAATTGAAACTTGTACATTCTCCCGTAAGGCATCTCGGTACGGAAAGAAGCTTGGGTGTTTTGAAAAACATGCAGGATTATTTGAGTAAAAATATTACAATACTAAACAGAAAAACTGCTTCTTCTCTTATCGTTGAAAATGAACAAGTGAAAGGTTTTATTACTTCAGACGGAGAAGAAATCCGAGCCGAATATCTCATTATCGCACCAGGCAGAGAAGGTGCAGACTGGCTCACCAAAGAGTTTGCAAAAAATAAAATCGGAATGATAAATAACGCCGTTGATGTCGGTGTCAGAGTCGAACTTCCGGCACCTGTATTTTCACATATCACAGACAAATTATACGAATCAAAGCTTGTTTATCATTCAAAAACTTTTGGTGATGAAGTAAGAACATTTTGTATGAATCCGTACGGAGAAGTCGTAGCTGAAAATTACAGCGGTATTGCCACAGTAAACGGTCACAGCTATGCAGAAAAAAGAACAAGAAATACAAACTTTGCACTTCTTGTTAGTGAAAAATTTACGGAACCGTTTAAAGAACCTATTGCATACGGACAGCACGTAGCCAGATTGGCAAATATGCTTTCAGGCGGAATACTTGTTCAAAGATTTGGAGATTTGCTTGACGGAAGAAGATCTACTCCTGAGAGAATAAAAGCCAGCACTATTACTCCTACGTTGCAGTGTGCAACACCTGGCGATTTGAGTCTTGTATTGCCATACAGACAAATGACGGCTATTATTGAAATGCTTCAAGCTTTGGATAAAATTGCTCCGGGTGTAGCATCAAGGTACACTCTGTTGTACGGTATTGAAGTTAAATTTTATTCAGGCCGTGTAAAATTGACAAATGAACTTGAAACCGAACAGGTTAAAAACTTATTTACTGTTGGAGACGGTGCGGGTGTTACAAGAGGTCTTATTCAGGCGTCTGCATCTGGTGTACATGCAGCGAGAGTCATTTGCTCAAGATAGTTTTCTAATCAAAAAAGACGTCTGATATTCAGACGTCTTTTTTTTTGATTTTTTCTAAACTTCTTCTTTTACTTCTGTTTCTTCTTTTTTAGAATTAATCATTGTTTGGATTTTTTCCATGATATCGTCACCCTTTTTTTGCATATCCGAGACAATATCTTCTGCTTTGCCTTGAATTTCTTTCACTGTTTTTTGAGCTTTGTTCTTCAGTTCTTCAGAATTTCTTGCAAGCATTTCTCTGGTTTCTTCTCCTGATTGAGGAGCTAGCAAAAGACCCATAACAGCTCCTACTACACCGCCGACTATAAAACCTGCTAAAAATTTTCCTGTTGACATAGTTTTCTCCTTTGACACTGTATAATTCTATTAGACATTTTATTGATTATGTACATTAAATACCCGAAAATTCATCAAGCTAATCAATAGTATGAGTGTCTATTATACAATTTTTACAAATCATAACATTAATATAACTGCTTATTTTTTTCTGAATAGGTTAAAAGCAGCCAAAAAACCTTTCATAAAGCTGCCTGACAGGAACTTAAATTTTCCTGCAAACATAGTGAAAAATCCTATAAGTGTTGAAACAATTTTTTTAATGGTTCCCAGCTGCGTTCCGGCACTTTTGGCTATTTGATTTACATTATGCATTGTATCTTTGAGTTCTGTAAGAAGCGGATCAAGCTCTTTTTTTACAATATCTGTTGTTTCATTAAGATTTTTTGTCAATAATGCTAATTCGATAAGCCATTTAGCAAGATAAACTGTAATTGCAATAATGGCACAAATTAAAACAATTACTAACAAAACCAAACTTATATTCAATGCGGTGGACATATATTTCTCCTAATAAATTAAATACTAATTAAAATCATATGAACGATCTTCCATTTCTTTGGCTTTGGCCATTTGTTTTGCTTTCAGATGTTCATTGATTTTGTTATACTGTTTTTCAAGTTTGTACTTCATCATATCCAGAGATTCCAGAGCTTGCTTTTTTGCTTCTTTGATTTCAGGGGCGTGTTTCTGGGCAAAATCATTTACATAATTTTTTAGGTCTTCTCTTGTTTCTGCACCTGATTTTGGAGCATACAAAATAGCTGCTACTACCCCTCCGACTATTCCGGCAAGCAAGCCTATACCAAAACTAATCGAATTATCTTCTCTTGACATTGAACTCTCCTTATTAATTTTGTATTGAAAATAGTATATCATTTTTTACGAAAATTTACACTACTTGGTAGGATATATAGCAAAAAAAATATTTAGGTGGTTTATACCAATATGAGAATAAGTAATTTTTCAAATTTTAATGCAGTCTCTTTTGGAACAAACACAAGGCGATACAAAGTCGGGCCTGAAAACGATGTTGTTTATACTCAAACGAAAATTAATCGTGAAGATATAGACTTTAAGAATCTTGTAGGGCTTATCTTTGGCTCTTTTAAAGACAAAGATAAAGTCTCTGTGTACGATATGGCATGTTCAGACGGTTCAGAGGCATACACACTTGCGATTTTTCTCAAAGAATTTTTAAAAGATAAAAAAGTTGCAAAATTTTTTCCTATAATAGCATCAGATTCTGATGGGATTATAATAACTTGTGCTAAAAGAAATAAAATAAATATTACGGAAGATGAGTTGAAAGAACTTGAAAAGGCAGGTATTGATTACAAAAAATATTTTCTTCCCGCTAAGGAAAAAATGTACATACCTAATGATAAAATTTCTAATGATACAGAAACGTATATGTGCTGTGATGAGTTGAAGAAAAATATAAGATTTGAAAACTGTACAATCTTACAGCAAATTGAAAAAATGGAAAAAGATGAACCTAAAGTCGTGTTATGCCGTAATGTTTTGCCGTATTTGGGTAACAGAAGTGACGTATTATACAATTTGCTAAGGTTAAACAACAAGATGAAACAAGATGATATTCTTGTTATCGGTGATTTTGACAGAGACTTTTATATAATTGATTTCTTAAAAAAACGTGATTTTAAAGAAATTCAAAACAATGTGTTTGTGAAAACAAAATAAAAACTTGAAAAAGAATTTTTTTGTTGATATATTGGCAATACACAATATGACGGACTCTGCTGAGTAAAATGATTGAATATTGTTTTATTGGAAGAAGTCAGGTGGTAGGATTTCTTAAAGGAATCAAATAACAATAGCATGTTAAATAATTAAAACTAATGGCGGGCATCGTCAAGCGGTTAAGACCATGGATTGTGGTTCCATTATGCGTGGGTTCGAATCCCACTGTCCGCCCCATTTTTAAGACTCCGGAAGGAGTCTTTTTTAGTGGAATTCGAACCCATGTATTTTCTTCGAAAATACGGGTTCTCCCCTCTCGTCAAACCTGACATTTAGTCAGCTTTGACTCGGCAGAGTCACTGTCCGCCCCATTTTAAGACTCCGGAAGGAGTCTTTTTTAGTGGGATTCAAACCCATGTATTTTCTTCGAAAATACGGGTTCTCCCCTCTCGTCAAACCTGACATTTAGTCAGCTTTGACTCGGCAGAGTCACTGTCCGCCCCATTTTTAAGACTCCGGAAGGAGTCTTTTTTGTGGAATTCGAACCCATGTATTTTCTTCGAAAATACGG
>CALURG010000086.1 GCA_944323115.1 Candidatus Gastranaerophilales bacterium | reverse complement strand
ACAAAATCGGGTTTGAACTGTGCCGTTACTTTTTTTATTTTTGTTTTAATTTCATTTGTAATATGCGGGATATTTTGTACCGTTGCACCCAAATATTCGCCTTTTCTCTCTTTTTTTATAACGGTTTGATAAATACTTCCCGACGTAACATTGTTAAATTTGCCCAAAGACGTATCCGTAAATCTCTCATAATGCCCCAAATCGAGGTCGGTTTCCGCACCGTCATCCGTTACAAAAACCTCTCCGTGCTGAAAAGGACTCATTGTACCCGGATCTACATTTATATAAGGGTCAAATTTTTGTATAACAACCGAAAAACCTCTTGATTTTAAAAGTTTACCTAAAGATGCAGCGACAATACCTTTTCCCAATGATGAAACTACGCCGCCCGTTACAAAAATATACTTTGTTGACATAAAATTACCCCTTAAATTGTCTGTGTGTTACCGGTTTTCCGGATTTTTTAAATAATCTTGTATTAAAGTTAAAAAGCTTAGAGGGTGTTCCTCTAAGCTTTTTGAAGTCTTACTTGATTTTCGGAACCCTGAAAAATCCAACTTCTTTGAATGGTGCGTTTGCCATAAGTTCTTCTTTTGTATGTTCCGAAACTACAACATCCTCTCTCATTACGTTTACGACAGGAATTGCGTGGCTCATAGGCTCAACGTCTGTTGTATCAACTTTGTTCATCTGTTCCACGTATTTTAATATATCGCCAAGCTGTTTGGAAAATTTGACCTTCTCTTCTTCCGTAAGTTCCAGCCTTGCCAGTTTTGCAACGTGTTCAACATCTTTTATGGTTATCATCTTTTTTACTCCGAAAAATATTATTATTCATTTGTATCATGCAAAAGCTAATTTTTCTATTATTTGTTTTGTTTTTTTTACACTTGTTTTTTAATCCAAAAAATATTTCAGCACATACCAGCCCATATAATACCCTGCAACTGCCGGTACAAAAGGGGTTGAGCCGGGTATAATTTTTTTAAATTCAAAATTTTCACCGTTTCTTGTTGTTATATTTTCACTAACTGATATTTTTTCTCTTGTATACGGTTTTTCTCTGCTGCAAACTGCTGTAATACCTTGTTCAATCCCTCTTTTTTTCAATTGATACAAGACATTTTTCGTAAAAACACAATTTTTACACTCGATATTTTTTATATCTGCAATGTACAACTGTGAAGGGTCAAGGCGGTTTCCGGCACCCATTGAGGTAATAACGGGGATTTTATTTTCGTAACAATATACAAGCAGGTTTATTTTTGAACGCATGGTATCTATTGCATCAACCACATAATCCGCTTTTTGGCTAAAACATACTTCGTTCAAATTCTCGCTGTAAAAGTCATCAACAGTTTTTACTTTTATTTCGGGATTTATGTCCAAAATACGTTTTTTAAAAAGTTCTGTCTTTTTTTCACCTATTGTTGAGTTTAATGCAACAATCTGACGGTTTATATTCGAAGATGAAACCTTGTCAAAATCAACAATTGTAAAATTTTCGACACCGGCTCTTGCCAAAGATTCAAGAGCAAAACCTCCGACACCTCCTAGTCCGAAAACAACAACATGCTTGTCTTTCAATTTTAGCTGGTTTTCTCTGCCCCAAATTAACTCATTACGTGAAAAATCAGTCATAAAAACCTACTTCAAAGACATACAGATACCTTCCATAATATTAAGGTAGTCTGTTTCAGGCAATGTTGAGATTGTTTTTATTGCAACGGACAGGTCGGGATTTTTGTCATACCAGCGGCGGCCTTTGTTTGTCTGATACAATCCCAGCACTCTTTCCAGTCCGATACTCAACGGAGCTGTATCATTTTCTCTGTGCACCGTTTTTATTGCACTTGCAACATTGATAATATCATTTGACAGTTTGCTTTGTATGGTCGGATGCAAAGATTGTAAAAGACCCAATGCCATTTTTGTTTCTTTGTGTTTGTCATACCATCTTTTATTGTTCAAACCGTTTCCTCCCAAGAATTTATATTAAATATTATATTTCTTTTTTTTCAAAATACAACTGTGTAAATTTGTGTTATTATTTTTTTGAGGGAGAAATTGTATGGAAATTTTTGTATCTTTGATGATATTTTTGACAGGTCTTTTCGTAGGTGCATTTGCGGCTTTTTTTGTTATGAAAAAAATTCAAAAAAACGAAACAGAAAATATAAAACAAGCATACAGCGACATATATGAAAAAATGCAGTTACAGTTTGAAAATCTTTCAAACAAGATTTTTAAAGAAACTACGCAGGATTTTTCCAACATGTCAAAAGAAAGGATATCTGAGATACTGGAGCCGTTCAAAGAAAAATTTGAAGAGCTTAAAAAACAATCCACATACAATATCGAACAGGGTGCAAAACTTGATATGCACATAAAAGAAGTTATCGAAACAGGTGCAAAAATCTCCAACGATACAAATACACTGGCATCTGCTCTCAAAGGCGACAATATGAAACAGGGAAAATGGGGAGAGCTTATTCTCGAAAAAGTGCTGGAGCTTTCAGGTTTGAGGAAAGGCGAGGAGTATGAAACCCAGACAGGATTCGGCTCAAAAAAACCTGACGCAACTATATTTTTACCTGAAAACAAAGCCATTTTTATCGACGCAAAAACCTCTCTTGCCTCCTATGATTTGTACATAAATGCACAAAACGAAGATGAAGCACAAGCGGCTTTGAAACAGTTTAAAGAATCCGTCAAAACCCATATTTCAGGACTTGCCAAAAGAGAATATTTTGAAATTGAAAACTTTGTTTCACCTGAATATGTGCTTATGTTCATCCCAATAGAAAGCTGTTATGCCTTGCTTTTTGCCGACAACGGGGAACTTTGGGAACTTGCCTGGAAAAACAAAATCATGCCTGTATCACCATCCACGCTTCTTGCGGCAATGAAAATCATCAACAGTTTTAATATGGTAAACAGACAAAACAAAAACGCTCAAGAAATTGCGGGACTTGCCGGCAAAATGATAGATAAATTTGCGGATATGGTAAAAGATTTGAACAACGTACAGGCAAATCTTTCTAAAGCAATGACAAAGCTTTCCGGACGTGACAACCTGATTCGCCACTGTGAAAGGCTGACAGAGTTAGGTGCAAAAAACGCAAAACAGATTCCGGAACCGTCACTAACAGAACAATCACAACAGCCGGCTTTGATTGAATAACATTTGCCGCAAATATTTGCAGTAACGGACGTATAATTGTTTTTTCGTTTATAAAACGAAAACTACAGGCTGTTGTAAAAATCTTTCAACAACACAGCATCTTCTTCCATAATCGGGCTTTCACACACCACAACCCCTTTTACATCAAATTTCTTAAACGCTTTCATCAAGTCTTTGTAATTCATATCACTTTCTTTGAGCATAAGGTGTTTTTTTTCGCCCTTTTCTCCGTAATCAATACCTGCTATGTGTGCATGAAAATTTTCCAGAGCATAGCTGCCGAGTTCGTTTCCTACATATTCAAAAATGCCGCAAAAATCGTCATACGTATTGTATCCGCCGTTTGTACGTGCGTGAAGGTGTGAAAAATCGACACATGGCAAAACTTGTTTAAAATCTTTAGACAGACTGACTATTTCTTCAAGATTCCCCCACTGTGTAGGTTTGCCTGTAGTTTCCGGTCTGACCCAGATATCATTTTTTTCTTTTTCAAGTACATTGCAGATTTCTTTCATTGATGTTTTGACTTTTTCAAATACATCTTTGGGTGACATCCCCATGTAAAAAGCCGCATGAAATGTAACGGAGTACGCACCCAGAGTTTTTCCCATTCTTGCTGTATCCAGCACTCTTTTTATACTCGCTTCGATTTTTTCTTCTTCTTTGGAATTGAGGTTTATATAATACGGCCCGTGTGCTGTCAGTGCCATGTCTTTTGACTGTGCAATACTTTTGACAAGTTTTTGATTTGCCTCCGTCATTCTGACACCGTGTACAAATTCAAGCTCCATCCCGTCAAGTTTCAGTTCTTCCAATATATTAAAGGCCTTTTCGTAGCCGTTAGTGCCGTTGCAAATAGGCTGTCCGGCTGTCACAAATTTCAGTTTATCCATTATCTCCCCAATTTTTCTCCGATTTGCGGTTTAAATTTTTCAATAAAACTTTTTGCGTCCCCAATCATAAATGAACCGAACTGCAATGTCTTTATGTACAAAATACCTTTTCCCGTTGCTACGGCAAGGGTGTCTTTCACTCCGCAGATTGTTCCGGGTTCATATTTTGTTTTTTTGTCAGACCAATCGGCGGAATAAACTTTTACAAATATCCCCCGAAAGTTTGTCATTGCACTTATAAAAGGGTTAAGTGCCCTTATAAAACGTTCAATATAAGCGGCATCTTTGTCCCAGTCTATAAAATTTTTCATGTTTTTGGAATCTATCGCATATGCTTTCTTAAACTCTCCTTGAGGCTGCGGCATTGCTGCTATGTTTGAGTTTTGCTCATACTGTTGTAAAAATTCACAAATAAAATCGGCACACAAATAATTCATCCTGTTAAAAAGCGTACCCATTGTTTCATTTTTGTCTATGCTGACCTTTCTCTGTGCAGCAATATTTCCTGTATCAAAGTTTTCATCCATAAAATGCAATGTGATTCCGGTCTCTTTCTCGTCATTGATAATAACATTGCTGTAAGGATTTGCTCCTCTGTATTCCGGCAAAAGAGACGGATGGCAGTTTACAAAACCGCCTTTTACGCATTTCAAAAGTTCCGGAGGAAATTTTTTGTTGTAAGAACAAACTATTGCAATATCAGCATTTGCCTGTCTGATTTTGTGCAGAAAGTCCAGTTCATCAAGCTTGTTTTCGTATTCAAAAAGAGGGAGCTTCATACTTTTTGTGATATTGCACATCAAAGAATATGTGTCCTCTGATTTGTGGGGAGGAACAACTCCTACAATATTAAAACCTTCCAATACCAACTTTGTCAAACAGACAATAGCCATATCAGGCATGCCGAAAAACAGTATTCTTTTCTGATATTTCTTTTCCATGCAGTATTTTACTTTCGGATATTTTACCTAATTCATTATACTATAAGATTATTGAATTTCAGTAAATATATACTATAATCGTCATATGTTTCAAAAGTTGTCTATGAAAAAATCCTTTATATTTTCATTTTTGGTTTTCTTGTTTTTAGCGGTTTTGTCTTGCTTTGCGGATTCATCGTACAAATTTGACGGATTTGTTTGCGACAACGCACATGTTCTTACCCAAAACGCAAAAGAAAGCATAAATTCATTCCTTTGGGATTTACAAAAGAAGACAGGGACAGATATTGCAGTGGTTACTGTCAAATCTCTTGACGGCAGAAGTATAGAAGAAACTGCTCTAAAAATAGGCAGGAATTTAAAAATAGGCAAAAAAGGCGAAGACAACGGAGCCGTAATTCTTGTTGCACCAAAAGAAAGAAAACTCAGAATAGAAATCGGCTACGGACTTGAAGGGATAATCACTGACGGACATGCCGGAAGAATCAGAGATGAGCAGATGATACCATACTTCAAGCAGGGTGATTACAACAGCGGAATATACAGAGGCAGCTATATACTCGCAAAAGATATTGCAAACGCTTACGGTGTTTCTTTATCAACGCAAGGGCCGGTTCCCAAAAAGCCTGACTCGTCATCAGAAGGTGATGAGTGGTTTTTGGTTTTGCTTGTAATCATTTTTGTGTGTATAAGATTCGGTATTTTTCCGGTATTTATCCCGTTTGGTACCGGATACCGCACGGGAGGTTTCGGCGGAAGCTCGAGTTTCGGCGGATTCGGCGGAGGCGGAGGCTTTGGAGGCGGCGGTGCTTCCGGAAGCTGGTAAAGTTTATGTATAATCACTTGAAAAGGAAAATATATGAGACAGCTTGATATTTTTGTATCTGAATTGAAAAACATTTTCGGCCATCGGCTCAAAAGTATTTTTGTATACGGAGCAAAAGCTGATATATCGCAAAATCAACTTGAATCCGATGTAAACCTCATAATCATCACAGACAGTTTAACAGGTGATGATTTAAAAAATTGTTCAAAACCTACCTTGAAATGGATGGGCAAAGGCTTTTTTAAAAAACAAAATCCCCAACCCGTCTTTATGGGAGAAAATGAATGGTTCAATTCTTCGGATGTGTATGCAATGGAATATGCCGACATAAAAGATAATTATAAGATTATATACGGTGAAAACTACATTGACAAAACAGATGTGAAAAAAGAAAATCTGAGACTGCAATGTGAAGCGGAAACCAAAAATCTGCTTATGAAATTCCGCTCACACTATCTTCTTTTTGCAAATTCAAAAAAATCTATGGAATCAAGCATCGTACCTGTGATTAAAAACTGTATGGCTATTTTTAAAGCTGTATTGAGGCTTCACAATATTGATGTGCCAAAGTCAAAACACGAAATTATAAACAAAATTCATGAAATCAGCGATATTGACCAAAATTTGTTTGAAAAACTGCTTTACCAAAAAGAAAAGCAGTACAAAATTTCTCAAAATGAAATCTATGAAATTTCAAACAAAATAGTGTCTGAACTCACAAAACTTTTGGAATACGTAAACAACATATAAGGAGAAAAATATGAAAAAAACAGGATGGATAGTCTTAGGCGTTATTGCACTTCTCGTGATTATGTTTGCAGGTGCCTTCATAGGAGCATACAACAACTTGCAGCTTATGGATGAAAACGTAAATGCAAAATGGGCACAAGTCGAAAACCAGTTGAAAAGAAGAAACGACCTGATACCAAACCTTGTTGCAACAGTCAAAGGTTACGCCTCTCATGAAAAAGAAGTTTTTACAAATATTGCTGACGCCCGCTCAAAACTCGGCGGAGCCATGAACAAAAATGACGTAAAAGCAATTCAGCAAAGCAACAATGAACTCACTGGTGCATTGTCCAGGCTGCTTTTGATTGTTGAAAGATATCCGGAACTCAAAGCGGACAAACAGTTTATAAATCTTCAAGATGAACTTGCCGGAACAGAAAACAGGTTGTCTGTGGCAAGAAAAGACTACAACGAAAGTGTTCAGGCAATTAATGCAAAAATAAGAACATTCCCGACATCTGTTGTTGCAGCAATATCAGGTATAAAAGCAAGAGAATATTTTGAAATCGACGAATCAGAAAAGAAAGCTCCTGAAGTAAAATTTTAAATGTTCTTGTGTACTTAGAAGATATTGTCGGGTGTGTATACCAAATCTGCGGACTTTCCGCTTGGTAGTATCTGCGGCTCTTCCCGGAGGGAAGTCCCGAACATCCGGCTTTACAAAACACACTATAAATCCTATTATATTTACTGAATAAAGGAGTTTATCATGACAAAAAATATTGAAGAATTAAGACAAGGAAACGAACTTATAGATTTATTTTGCACTTTGGCTGAAATTCCTTCTCCTTCAGGGGAAGAAGACAAAGTTTCCGACAAAATAGTGGAAATTTTAACATCTGCGGGAATTGAAGCAAAGCATGATGATTTTGGCAATGTCACAGCAAAATTGCCGGCTACGGATTCTTCAAAAAAACCTTTGCTTCTGTCATCACATATGGATGTAGTTGGCGATGCTTCACCTGTTAACATAAGAATTTCTGAAGACGGAAAATTTATAGAAACCGACAAAAAAAGAACGCTTGGCTCTGATGACAAAGTCGGAGATGCCTCTGCAATTTACCTTGCATTGTATTTGAAACAAAACCCGGAAATAAAACACGGAGGCTTGGAACTTGTTTTTACAAAAGACGAAGAACAAAATATGACAGGCATTCATAATGTAAAATTTGAGGAATTAGAGTCAGAATACGTTCTTGTGCTTGACGCAGACAAACTTGGTCAAATCCAGATTTCCGGAGCAAGCTATACAAACGGAACATTGACTGTTGAAGCCTTTAAAGGCGGCCACTCCGGTATCGATATCGGCGACAAATCCAGAGTCAATGCAGTAAAACTGATAGGCGAACTTATCAACGAAATTCCGCAAGGTGAATACAAACGAGATGAATACGGCACTGTCACTTCTATAAACATAGGCTCTGTAATCGGCGGAGGTGTTGAACCGGTAATACAAAAAATTGCTCAAAAAGGTATTGAATCTGAAAGCTACACGAATTATGTGGCAGACAACTCTTTAACAAATATTATCAATACAAAAGCAGTTGCCAAATATTCAATAAGAAGTTCTGAAGAAGCTAATGAAAACCAACTTATTGAAGACATAAAAAATATTGTAAAAAGATTTAATGAAAAATATGACGGGCTGGCAAAAGCAGAATTTGTCGCAAAATCAAAAATGAAAGCTTTCGAAAAATCTGATGATGACACCATCCCGAAAGTATGCGTTCAGGCTTGTGAAAAAATAGGCATAAAAGGAGATGTTTCTTCATTTCATGCAGGAGCGGAAACTCATATTTATGCCCACGAAAAAAACAAATACGGACAAATCCTAAAACCATGCCTGCTTGGCTTGGCAGATATTTACAACATGCACTCGGCAAATGAGATGGTTGATATAGAATCCTTCTTAAAAGGATATGAATTTCTTAAAGAATCATTCTTGATTTTTAACAATTCACAAGAATCCTAAACACCGGACTATTTCAAACAAACTTAGCTTGCTGTTTTTATACTCTAAAAACAGCAAGCAGGATTTTCTTTAATAATCTGAATTATAATTATTAGTAATCGGAGACTGTGTGGTCTTCATCATCTTCCAGTGAAGACAAATCTTTTGTATAAGTCGTATCAAAATCTTCAGGGAGCATATCCGTATCAGGCCAGATTGTTGATTCATCAAAACGAACTGCGTCCATGTTTTCTGCTGCCGAAAAATCAGAGTTTTGCAAATCACTTTCATTAAAAACCGCTCCGGCCATATCGGCATCCGTAAAATTGCAATAATTTACCGTCGCATAGCTATAATCGGTGCCATTTAACAGTGAACCCGAAAAATTGCATTCCACAAGATTTGCTCTTGAAAAATCAGCAGAGGTCAAATCAGTATCAGTAAAATTTACCTCTGTAAAAGTCGCTTCAGAAAAACAGCAGCCTGACAAATCCGCATTTGAAAAATCAATATTTTCAATTGTTGTATTTGAAAAATCAAGCTCGCTAAGGTCAAGCTCATCACATCCTTCTTTGTAATGTGAATATTCTTCAGGATTTTTTAGTATAAGGTCAAACAATTCTTCTTTTGAGTATTCTGCCATTAGCAATCTCCTTAGCTGTACGTATCTGTTTATTGATATAATACCATTTTTTTAGATTTTTAATCATCTAATCTTCTATTATTCTCATCTGCATTGCAAGCAAAACAGCCTGTGTTCTGTTTTTTACTTTAAGTTTTTTAAAAATGCTGTTGAGATGTGTTTTTACAGTAACTTCTCTTACAAAAAGCTTTTCGGCGATATCATTGTTGCTTGCACCTTGTGATACCATTTTCAAAATCTCTTTTTCTCTTGAAGTCAAAGGTTCAATTTCACCTTCTTGCAAAAATTTTAAATCTACATTGCTGTTTTTTTCTTTTCTCCAGTTTGAACGTCTCAAAAGAGCTTCAATTCTTGCAAGAAGGTTTGGCAATATAAAAGGTTTTACAACATAATCATCAGCACCGAATTTTAATCCCGAAATTTCTTTTTGTTCTTCATTCAATGCAGTAATCATAATAATCGGGATATTTTCAAATTTTTTGTTGCTTCTTATTGCTTTTAAGGTCTCCCAGCCATCCATGTTCGGCATCATAACGTCCAAAAGAATCATGTCAAAATCACTGTTTTCAGATGTAAGCTTTTTTACTCCCTGCATACCGTCAGTGGCAACATCAACTTCATAGCCGTACAAAGGCAGAGCATCAGCAAGATATTTCGGACTGTCGTCAATAATAAGGATTTTCGCTATAGCAACCATTTTACAATTCTCTTTCTTATACTTTAGTTGTAATTTTAATAGATAAGCGGATATTTATCAATTCAAAACACTCCAAATTCATCTATTTAGATTATTTATTACAAAAAAAGACAAAGGAATATTTTCTAAACGTTAAAAAAGATTAATATCCGACAGGGCTATTTGCATAATTTTTATACTTTTATATTGTTTTTTTGGTACAATAATAGCGTAAATTATAAATTAAATATCAATTTAAGGGGATATAAGAGAGGCAAAAATGAAAAATAAGAAATTAATGTTTTGGCTGATTATTGCACTTGTTATTGTTGCAGTTTTTGTAATCATAAAAAAACCGACAAAATTAGGATTGGACCTTGTAGGCGGTTCCAGAATTGTTTTGGAAGCACAAACTACTGACACAATAGCAAAAATCACACCTGATATGATGAGCAGTTTGCAGTTTGCCATCGAAAACAGAGTAAACGCACTTGGTGTAGCAGAAACAGTTGTACAACAAGCAGGAGAAAAAAGACTTCTTGTAGAAATTCCGAATATTTCCGATCCTGCAAAAGCAAAAGAGTTTTTGGGTGAAACAGCTGAGCTGGAATTTAAAAAGCCGTTAGACGGACAATATGGTGCTACAGGCTGGGCTTCTACAGGTTTGACAGGTAAAGATGTCAAAAAAGCATTAATCTCAACAAATCCTGGCGGACAGTGGGTTGTTTCGCTTGAGTTCAATGATAAAGGTACAAAAAAATTCGGTGAATTGACCTCAAAAATGGTCGGACAGTCAATGGCTATCTTCTTTAACGGAGAAATGCAGTCCGCACCGACAATTCAAGAGCCTATTTTAGGCGGTCACGCTCAGATTTCCGGCGGAGACAGCGGTTTTGCCTATGAAGAAGCCAAGAAAATGGTTGATCTTCTGAATGCCGGTGCACTGCCTGTTCCTGCAAAAATTATTGAAGAAAGCCTTGTCGGGCCTACTCTCGGTGCAGATAGTATTGCAAAAAGCAAAACTGCCGGTATAATCGGTATTGGCCTTGTTATGCTGTTTATGCTTTTGTATTACCGCTTGCCGGGTGCAATTGCCGATGTGGCTCTTTTGATTTATTCGGTGCTAGTATTTGCGGTATTCAAGATAGTCCCTGTTACATTGACTCTTGCTGGTATTGCAGGTTTTATTCTGAGTATCGGTATGGCGGTTGATGCCAACATTCTTATCTTTGAAAGAACGAAAGAAGAACTGAAAGCCGGAAGAACACTGTTTACAGCTATCAATGCGGGTTTTGACAGAGCGTTCACTTCTATTTTTGATTCAAACATGACAACAATAATCACATGTGTAATTTTGTACTTCTTAGGTACAAGTATTATCAAAGGTTTTGCTCTTACACTGATTATCGGTGTTCTTATCAGTATGTTTACGGCAATTACCGTTACAAAAAATTTCATGCATCTGTTGTTTGGTGCCGGACAACTCAAACATCCGGGCTGGTTCGGTATAAAACAATCTGAAATCGGCAAAGCTTATGAAGCAACAGAGACTAAGAAAGAAAAAGCAAAATTCGGTATTTTAGACTAATAAAATATTATAAAGAAAAATTCTAAGGAGAAAATATAATGAGTGAAACAGTTTTACATCAACACAAATGGATTGATGTCGTAAAATACAGATGGGTCTGGTTCGGTCTGTCATTACTTTTGATTGTTCCGGGCATTGTTGCAATGATTTATTCAATGGCAACATATCCGACTCATTTCCCCGTAAAAGTAGGTATTGATTTTACGGGCGGTACAATTACACAGTATTCTGTATCAAAAGATGTTTCAAACGACGAGGTTGAAGTACTCAGAAACAATTTAACAAAAGCCGGTATTGAAAATCCCGTTATTCAGGTTCTAAAATCAAACAATACTATTTCAAAAGCCGAAAACATCAAACCCTCAACCGTTATTTCGGTAAAAACAGCTTTTAAAAGCAACGACAAACTCTCTGAGCAAAAGATTGCAAAAGTGGTAAAGGCGGATTATCCAAATGCCGAGCTTGTACAGGTAAGTTCTATTGGCCCTTCTTTGGGTAAAGAATTGTTTGTTAACTCTATGTATGCACTGGCTCTGGCATTTTTGGGTATTGTTGTATACCTGTCTTTCAGGTTCCAGCTTGATTATGCTGTAATTGCACTTATCTCTTTAGCACATGATGCGTTGTTTGTTCTGGGCTTTTTCTCAATACTCGGAATTTTCTTTGATGTTCACATTGACGCATTGTTTATCACCGCAGTCTTAACTGTTATCGGTTTTTCAAACCACGATACTATCGTTGTATTTGACAGAATCAGAGAGAACTCAAGATTTCTCGCAAAGAAAGCTTCTTTCCCGGAAATTGTTAACGCCAGCGTAAACCAAACTCTAGCAAGAAGTATAAACACTTCTTTGACTACATTGATTACATTGGGTGCGTTGTATATTTTCGGCGGAGAAACAACAAAAGAGTTTGTTCTCGCTATGATTGTGGGTATTGCAATCGGTACTTATTCAAGTATTTTCTTTGCTTCTACACTCCTTGACTGGTGGAGAGAAAGACAAGAAAACAAAACAAAAAGGGCTGTCGCATAAATGACACAAGAGAATATGCCAAAAGAAAAATCTCTGGCACAATTTGTATCGGAATTAAGAGAAAAAATCGGTTTATCTCAGACAGGGCTGGCTAAAAAGTCAGCTCTGCCTTTAAAAACTATTGAAGAAATCGAAAGCGGACAAGAGCTTTTTCTTGCTTCCACAATCCGCCAAAAACTGGCCAACGGATTGAAACTTAAACCCGCTGAAATAAAAAAATATGAAAAACACCCGAACCTGTCATTGATGCCTGACACAGAAGCGACGGTATTTATTAAAAATCAAATACTTGCAAATGATGTAGAAGATTTGGAATGTCCTGTGTGCGGTTCAAAGCTCATAACAAGGATTGCAAAAATGTATGATTTGGAAGACAACCTCATCCTTGTTCCAAAGGCCAGATGTGTAAAATGCCCGTTCCAAATAAAAGGGTAATCTCGTACAGTCAACTAACTTTGGCTGCCTCTTAAAATACCCGTCTCACATCAGGGTTTCGTCCTGAATCCCGTTTGTATAAAACTGTCTTAAACATGGCTCTGTCTTTTTGCTCCTCTGCCTTGTCAGACTAGGAGTAAAGCTAGCTTAGAATTCTGCCGAATAAGTGATTAAATTTCTATTCACACTTTCTTTCGTCAGGCGGGGGGTAATTCAGGCAAATTGTTTCACTACAATGAGTTTGTTTGTCATAAAGAACTTATGTAAAACATAACGGAACCCGCAACACTAAGATTCAGCGATTCAGTAGATTTTGAAATAGGGATGGTTGTTTTGGTATCCGATATTTTTAAGGCTTCTTGAGACAATCCGTCTGCTTCAGAGCCTAACATAATAACAAAAGGCTTTTTGTAATCAATTTCAACCGGATTCACAATATCTTTGTGATTTACAACCGTTGCAATAAAATTGTGATTTGAAAACACTTCTTTTGCTCTTGCCAGAGTAGTTTTTATGACAGGCAATTTAAAAACTCCTCCGACACTCGAGCGTATGACTTTTGGGTTATAAATATCTATTGTGTCACCGCAAAGCAAGATGGCATCTACGGAAAACGCAGCAGCAGAACGGATAAGCGTACCCAAATTTCCTGCATCTTTTATGTTTTCAATAAGCGTTATTCGAGTTTTCGCCTGTAAATTTTCAATATCAACAAACTGCTGTTTCGCTACTGCAACGGCTTCCGGAGCACTTTCAGTTGTGGAAATTTTTTCTATCACCGCGTCCGTAACAAGGACAAGTTTGTCCTTTAAAAAACCAAATTTTTCAAGGTTTTTTGCAGTAACATAAATCGTTTCAATCTGAACTTTTTCTTGATACGCTTCAAAAATAGGCTTGTAACCTTCTATCAAAAAAAGACCTGTCTGCGTTCGGAATTTTTTTTGGCTGAGTTTTGCCGTTTCTTTTATTTTGCTGTTTGAAACACTTGTAATTTCCTGCATTATTTACCTGCCTGCCATTCTTTCAGCCATTGTATTTCTTGTTTATTCAAAATAGAATATTCAATTGCATTTTCCTGAAAAGGCACATGAGAAAAAGATTGAATTTTTAATTCACCGTCAATTTTTGCCAGATAAACTGTGTTTTCCAGTCTTACCCCGCCGAAGCCCGGTTTATACAAACCCGGTTCTATTGTGAAAACCATATTTTCTTTCAAAACCCGTTTGCCTGACACGGAACATGAGATTGTCGGAGGATTTTCGTGCACATTTATACCTACACCATGCCCGAGTCCGTGATTGAAGCTAAAATCGTCCAAGCCGGATTGTTTGTGGATTTTTCTTGCAACTGCATCCAGCGTAAACCCGGTAGTTTTGTTTGTCACTTTGTAGTGATACACATTCAAAAACATTTTTAGGACTGTTGTGTATACTTTCTTTTGCATTTCTGACGGAACACCTTTTACAAAAGTCCTTGTTATATCAGTTGAATAGCCGCCTTCAAAATGTCCGCCGCAATCAAGTAAAACAAAGTCACCATCTTTTATTTTGACTTTTTCAGACGGGTTTGAATAATGAATAATTGACGAATTTGTGCCTGCGGCAAGAATTGTACTAAAACTGAGTTGTTTTGCACCTTGTTTTTTATATTCTTCAAAAACTGCATCGCTAAAAGCTTTTTCTGACAGGTTATTTTCTGTTTGAACAAGCCTTGCCGCTTTATTTACAACATTGTCCGTTCTTTTAAAATTTTCTTTAAAATGTCTGATTTCCGCATCATTTTTGATGGCCTTCATTTCCTTGATATAATCACAAGAAGCTTCTGTGGCATGGCTTTTTATCAAAGTATAGTCATAAAGATTTATTGTTGAGGGATTGAAAAGAACTGATTTTGCTTTTTTGGCCTCTTTGTCAAAATTTTTAAGCGGCTCAATTTTGTAATATTTTCCTATTTCAGTATTAAACTTTTCGTTGCTGAATATTTTTGCTCCGTTTTTATCCAGGATTAATTTTGCTTTAAAAACTGAGGAAAAAGGTGTTTTGTACTGGCGGCAGTTTGTCAGATAGGCAATATTTTCAAGGTTTGTGTCTATATATGTCGAATCTTTTACTTTTCTTGCAATTTTTTTGAATTTGTCATCAGCACTCATGCCAGCAACTGACAAATCTATTTGGTTTACTTTTTCACCGTTGTCTGACGGCTCCAGCTTTACAATTTTGGCAACAGGTTCAAAGTCCAGAAGTTTAATTTTGCAGTGTTTTTTATCAAGTTTTGATTTCAAATTTTTATAAAAACTAAGAGAAACTTTTTTTGAAACAATTCCGATTACACTCTCAGGTTGTATTCTTGAAACCAATTCAGCGGAAAAAGTTTGTCCGAGCTGAAGTTTTACCACATCTGTCACACTGTGATTGACCTGTGCATCAGCTTGTTCGTGGTATCTTCCGTCT
This sequence comes from Candidatus Gastranaerophilales bacterium, assembly GCA_944323115.1. Lineage (GTDB taxonomy): Bacteria > Cyanobacteriota > Vampirovibrionia > Gastranaerophilales > Gastranaerophilaceae > Limenecus. The sequence goes on along the minus strand of CALURG010000086.1, from coordinate 19,143 downwards.
GCAAACTGCCACATTTTGTCTTTTGAAAGCAGTACATCACCGGTCGACCCGGAAAACCCTGTCACAAAATATCTTGCACAGTTGCAAAGTTCATTGTACTCAACCAAAAACTCGTCTGTTGTATTGACAAGCAGGTAGTCTATGTTGTTTTGTTTTAAAATTTCTCTTAGTTTTTCAAGCATAATTAATGATTTTATGATGATTTTTATTTAAATTAAACATCACGCCGGATTTTTGTTTTTAACTTTTCTATTTTTTGTCAGTAAGATACAGCAAATGCCAGCCAAACTGTGTCTGAATAGGTTCTGACAAATCTCCGACATTCATTGAAAACGCAGCATCTTCAAATTCTTTAACCATTACACCTTTTCCAAAATAGCCCAAATCACCGCCGTTTGCACCTGACGGGCAGAGAGAAACTTCTGCGGCAACATCTTCAAATTTTCTTCCGTTTAAAATTTCTTCTCTCAGCTTTTTGGCTTCTTCTTCGGTTTTTACCAGCAAATGACTTGCTCTTACTTCTGTCATAATTTTTTCCTTTATAAATTAATACGGAAATTATTATACCATATTAAAAATTTCCTCTTGCATTAAAACAGGTAAAATATTACTATTAGGTATACCAAAACGGGTGAACAAATGTCATTATTCAAAAAAAGTTTAATTGTAATTTTTTCTTTGATAATAATTTCACAGTTGTTTTTTGTTGTTTTAAAACCCGTACTTTTAAATACCGGTATAACCCTTGCAAAAAAATATATAAGAGGCCGATTTGTATGTACTCTTGACAACAAAGGGCAGCACGTAGGCAAGTTGTACAAATTCAACAAAGGCAAAAAAGAACTTGTACACACAAGCATCAGTAACAGCTGTATATTTTCAAGGCCGAAAATAAATGCCGGTTTCTTCGTTTATGCAATGGGAGGGGGCGGAGGAGCGACACCTTATGAAAGCGGAAACTCGGGTGAAATCGTTTCCAAACACCTGAAAATCAGCAGTTCTGTCATTACAATAAAAATCGGAAAAGGCGGCAAAGGTACACATGTAAAAGAAAATACATTTATAGATGCAAAAAACGGCTCTGACACAGCAATTTCAGATATAAATATAACCGCACACGGCGGTGCCGGCTCTACCAGAATGACGCCGCTCGGTACAGGTTCGCAAAAAGAAAAATATTTTATTCCGGAAAAATACCGGTATTTGTACGACATCCCCAAATCGTCAAAATACGGCAGCGGCGGCTTATACAATAATGAAACCGAAGATATCTCGGCAAAAGCAAAAAACGGACACTCGGGTATAGTAATAATTCAATGGTAATTTATACAAAAAAAGCACTCTTAAAAAGAGTGCTTTTTGTTATTTATCAAATTAAATTTATGAACAACCTGAATATCCGCAATTTAAGCAGATAAAGCATCCTTCACCATACCCAAGCACCGTACCGCATTCCGGACATCTGTGTTCTTCTCCTTCATGCTGTGCTTCCGGAAGGTCGGCTTTCACTTCGACAGCCTTTATTTCAGGCATTTTCTTTTCTTCTTTTTTCTCCAGATTCATAGGCTGGAACTGTCTTGAGTTGTTACGATAAACAGTTATACCTTTCAGGTTGTTTTCGTAAGCCAAAAGGTATGAATCTGCAACATCTTGTCTGGTTGCATTTTCTTCAAAGTTTACTGTTTTTGAAACAGCGTTGTCGGTATGAAGCTGGAACGCTGCCTGCATTTTTACGTGCCAGTATGGTGATACGTCATGTGCACAAACAAAGATTTTCTTTGCTTCTGCCGGAACTTCGTCACAGTGTGCAAGAGTACCGTCTATAGAGATTTTTTTCATCAGCTCTTCGGAATAGAATCCGTGCTCTTTTGCATAAGCTTCAAAAATCGGGTTTACTTCAACAAGTTTTGTGCCATCCATTACGTCTCTGATAAATACGAGGCCGAACAACGGCTCAACACCTCCTGATGCACCCGCAATCATAGAGATTGTACCGGTCGGTGCAATACAAGTAGTGGTTGCGTTTCTGATACCGTATTTTGCAATTTGTTCATCAAGTTCAGCCCACATTTCGTCTGTAATAATACCTGCTGATTTACCTTGATATTTGTATGTCAGGAAAGGTTTTCCGTCTTTAAATACACCGTCATAAACACTTCCTTTAAAGTTTCCGAATCTGCCTCTTGATTTTGAAAGCTCGATTGATTCAATTTTAGATTGGTAATCAATAAATTCCATAATCTGAGAAGCAAGTTTTGTACCTTCTTCAGAGTTGTATGCAATTTCGAGTTTCATGAGCATATCAGCCCAGCCCATAACACCAAGACCGATTTTACGGTTGTTTTGCACCATTTCTGAAATCTGAGGCAAAGGATAGTTGTTTATTGCAATTACGTTGTCAAGGAAATGAATTGCAGTTCTTGTCGTTTGAGCAAGCCTATCCCAATCGACACTGTAATTACCCTTTTCACCTTTAAGCATAAGACCCAGATTTATTGAACCCAGATTGCATGCTTCATAAGGGAGAAGAGGAACCTCGCCGCACGGGTTTGTGGATTCAATTTCGCCTATAAGAGGTGTCGGGTTGTCATAGTTCATTTTATCAATGAAGATAATACCGGGTTCGCCGTTTTTCCAAGCACCTTCAACAATCAAATCAAAAACAGCTTTTGCATTCAATTTGCCGACCGGCTGTTTTGTTCTCGGATGAATCAACTCGTAATCCGTTCCAGCTTTCAATGCTTCCATAAATTTATCCGTAACAGCAACCGAAATGTTAAAGTTGTTTAATTTTGAATTGTCAGACTTGCAGTTAATGAACTCAAGAATATCAGGATGGTCAATTCTCAAAATACCCATGTTCGCACCGCGTCTTGTACCGCCTTGTTTTACGGCTTCTGTTGCAGCATTAAACACTTCCATGAAGCTTACCGGACCTGAAGAAACACCCATTGTAGAGCGGACAACATCATTTTTCGGTCTCAATCTTGAAAAAGAAAAACCTGTGCCTCCGCCTGACTTGTGAATCAGAGCTGTATTTTTAACAGTCTCAAAAATTCCTTCAAGACTGTCTTCAACAGGCAGTACAAAACAAGCTGCCAATTGACCGAGCTCTCTGCCCGCATTCATCAATGTCGGTGAATTCGGCATAAAATAACGTTTTGTGATAAAGTTATAAAATTCTTTTGTTGATTTGTTGACTTCTTCTTGAGTTGCTCCGAATTTTTTATCAGCTTCAGCAAGAGTAGAAGCAACTCTCAAAAACAAATCCTCCGGTCGTTCAACAGGGTTTCCCTGTGCATCTCTTTTCAAATATCTTTTTTCTAAAACTTTGATGGCATTTTTGGATAAATCCAACTTTTCTTCCGTACAATCCACTTTTAATTTTCTCCCCAAATCTATTAAATGCTTGTCATTTTATTGTAGTACAAACATACTAAAATGTGCACAAAATATTGCACAAGATTTACCGAAGATTTACAATTGACGGGCATTGACATTTTTTAAATAATTCTCATGTTAAATATCGGCAATAGGCATGCAACAAATTTATGTTGTTACAAAATGTTGAAATATTAAGCTTGTAAAAACTAAGCAAAATAAAAAGGCTCAGCTAAGCTGAGCCGTCGGAATGAAAATTTCTTTTGCATTCCTCGCCGTTGTGTGAAGTGTGTGAAGTGTGAAGTAAATGAAGTAAGTAATGAAGTAAGTAATTAAATAAAAATTTGTTCTCTAATATCCTTTATATTATGTGGTGTTTAACCGTCAAATGGCTTTTGCCATTGCGTCTGTTTTTTATCCTCTTTGGTTTCTCTGTCTCTTTTATATCTCTCGTACTTATATAAACAATTCTTTTTATAAAAAATTGCTATATTGGTGTTATAAAAAGTATATATTTGTTACATTTCTTAATATCGCTTCTCACAAAGTCAACCCCTGCTTGATTTGTAGTTCGTTTTTCAAGCAAAAAAAATCCCGCCTTGAAAAAACAAGACGGGAAAAAAGGAGTATGTACTTATGAAAAATCACAATGTATTTACTAGCTTTTCCAAATCATTCAGCCTGTTAAGCCAGCCTTTTAAAAATATTTTTTGATTTCCGAAACAAGCAAATTCTTTGTATTTTGCTTCTCTGGCTTTAATAAAAAGTGCCGGGTCTGTCCACCCAGCCGCTTTCATAAATTGGTTTACTCTGGCCAGACCCATATTGACAGCTGTGTCAAAAGCCAATACCGCAAATTTGGGGGACATTTTGTCACACCCTGCTTTGAGCCAATAATTTTTGTAATAAATCTGTTCCACTTCTTCTTGTGTAATAAATCTGACATCGCGGGGGGCGAGCAAAAGACTCTTGAGCCAAGAATTGTAAGTATACTGTGTAATTCCTTTATTTGTCGCACCTCCTTTGTCATTCGGGTTGTTGACATATCCGCCTTCCCACTTAAGCACAAAGTTTAGAGCAGTTTTAAAAAGTTTTTCCATTTTAATCACCGCCTTTTTGTATAAGTAAGTTCTTTACGTCATTAATATCCTGATGGATTAAAGAAAGTTGCTCTTGAAGGTTTCTGTGGTTTTCCCGGTATGTCTTGTCAGAAACATAGTGATCTGCTATATAAGCAATCAGTGACGATTTCATTTCCACAAGCTGTTGAGGTGTGACAAATATTTTGTACGCAATAAAAAAGCCCATGATAACAATAATCATGGGAGCATATTCAACAAAAAATGTCATTTTCCCTCCTAATTATATTTTTGAAATTTTTCACACAGACGAAACAATTGCAGTCTGTCCTTGAATGTCATTTCTTTTTTGTATTTTTTTGCTATTTCTATAATTTTTTCCGCTATATCCGTAGCTTTTTTGTAATCTTTTTTATCTTCAATGATATTAATTTCCGACTGATTTTCTATTTGTGTTGTCTTTAATTTAAAAAAGTTTGAAAGCATATTGCTCAATGCTGTTACTAAGGCGGAGTACATTACGATTCTGCCTTTTTTGTGTCTTTTTCAACCGTCTCGTCAATTATTACGTCAATAAGACCTATAACACCTATAGCACAGGCAATAATTGCATCTGACAATTCTGGTTTGACAACTACACCGAAAGCGGCAAGCAGCCCGAACAATCCTTTGTAAGTGCTTGACTGGCTAAGGTATTTAAAAATTACTTCATACCATTTCATAACTTTCTCCTATCTGTTTTGTGTTTGTTTATAAGCAGTAACATTCAAAGTGTCTTAGGACATTAAAACATCCGAATATTCAACCTCAATTGAGTTTATCTCCTGTGCTGTTTTTGCAGATTCTATTTGGGCAAGATATTGAGGATATTGTATATTCCAAACATTTGCCTGAACCTGTCCGAGACCTGACAGAATTTCTCCGAGTTCTTCTTGTGAAAGTGCTATTGTCTCATCTTCTTTTGTGTTCCAATACACGGAATCCGTTGGTTTATAAAGACCTGTCACATAGCCCAGTGCATAAGCAGTAAGTTTTCCGATGTTACCGTCTGTTGCTTCAATATGGCGTGTTTGTGTAAGCTCATAGAGTGCATTTCCGGATTCGAGGTATTCTTTTGCTTTTTGATTAGCCTCAAAGTATTTTGATTCCTTTGCTTCTTGCAAAAGTTCTGCTTCTGTTTTCATCGGGCATTTGTTTGATAAATACCATTGCCCGTCAATGTTTGATTGTTGAACATTCTTACGGGACATACCTATTGATTTATAAAATTTTATATTTGAGCCAAGACCGACATTGCACAGTCCTGTTTGTTCATTTATTACTTTTGCATATTTAAGCATTTTGACTTCCTTTCAACGGATAGAAATTTCCGACTATATTCCCCACAATAGCAACAGTATATGTTTCTCCTTTGTTCAGAAGCATTTGCCCTGTAACAAGACCCATTCCATAGCCTCCGGCTACGGATTTTAATAGTATTGTTTCGCCTAATTTAACTTCGATATACGACTGGTCATACTGAGAAGTGGAATAATAATTTAAAACACCATCCGTTACAGGTACAAAATTGCCTGTTGCGACACTAATTCCTGCCGTGTAATCAGGGAGAGACCAGCTCACGGCCAACAACTTTGCGTTCTCCGTCACATTACCCAAGTCGGTATTCGCTTTTAGTTGCAAATCATTTAAAACATTGGCTACATCTATATCAGTTTCATTGTTGAGTGTATTTCCGACTCTGTAATATCTGTAAGCAGGCATATTGTTTTCATTTGCTTCAACATTTTGAAGGTTCGACATGCCGGAAGATTCCCAATATATATATGGATAATAGTTATAACCGCTGTTCCATATTTGGAAAGATGAAACATTTTTGTTAAGTGTAGACACTCCTACTCCGTAGTGACTTGGAGTATTCGGAGCCGCAGGTGTAACAAGTATATTGTAATCAGTATTTTTATAATCTTTATACAATGCTATAGTCTGTGTATTACTTGTAGAAGCAACATATCCTCCCTGCTCAAGCCAGCCGTCGGAGTAGAGATTGTACCAGCTGCTTCCGTTTGAATATGTTTCAATAATATACCTGCTTGAACGTTCTAAATTTTCTTTCGGCAGGTAGAACTGCTCATTTACACTGTCAAGAATATAAAAATCACTAAAACCGCTTGAATCGTACAATTCATCGATTGCTGTTTTTTGTGAAATATCTGCAATAAATTTGCCGTCTGCTGATTTTTTGCACGTTATTCCTCTATGAGTAGTTTCTTGGGCATTTGCATAGTCTGTTTGTATTTCTGATACAGCATCAGGATAGGTTTCCGTAATCAAACTTCCCTGAACAGCCCAGCCCACAGCATCTTCTCCATCAAGAATATGGTCAAAGTCCAATATCGTAAACAACGGCATTCCGTCACCGGTATTGTTGTATTTTAAGTGCATTAAACATTCGTTCAACACATCAGTATCACAAATTGAAACACCTGATACAGTCGGATTGTCTGTCCAGGTATATATTTTATCCTCTATCATATGACCCCTTTCTTTAGTAACCTTTCAACAGTAAACTCAGCTTGCAGGTGGTAAGTTCACCTGAATTTGTATATGCTTTTAAAACCGCATATGTATTTGTTTTTTCTGTAACAACAACATACGCATCATTGTTGTCATTCACGGTAGCAACAAGTGACGGCGGTTTAACAAAATTGTATTCTACCGTCAAACCTTGAGAATCAGATATCTCAAGTTCCAAATTTTGTTGTTTGTCAGGTACATCGACGGCTACAGCAAATTTTGTTAGCACCGTTTGGACATTATTTATCGCATTGAGAGTGACTCTAAACTTGCAATATCTGAAAGTATATCTGCCGTTATTTACCAATTTCCATTCACAGAAGGTTTCTCCGTCATCAGAATAAGCCCATTCAATCGTGACGCTGTTTTGTTCATCACCGCTGGATGTTCTGTAGTCAAAAGACACAATGCTTTCAAGTACCGCACCTATGTCAAACACCTGGCTGAGGTAAACCCCTTGATTACCCACCTCAGCACCCCATCTGCCTGCATTTTGGTAGTAGCCTCTGTTGTTCCAGAAGGTTTCTTCATCATGCCAAAGAACATTATTTTCTAAAAGTTTTATAGTATGGCGATAAATTTTTAAATTTTCATCATATGTACCCAAAATCTTGGACAAGACATCAAATTTAACAATTTCATTCATCTGTGGAATGCTGTCAACATTGATTACATCCAAAGTGGCATTTTCTGAATAATTGTACCGATTAAAAGCTTTTATCCAAAATTTAAAAAGTCCGTTTGTCGGAATTTCAGTAGAATATTTATTGCCTGTTAAGCCGCTTCTGATTACCGTGCTGTCTTCCCAGCTTTCACCCATTCTGATTTCGTATGTGTCATTTTTGTTTGTGTTTTGTTCCCATACAAAATTAAACTGATTTTCCGACTGAACAACATTAAAGTTCTTTACGTCATCAGGAAATCTAACAATGTCGGCTATAGAACTTACAATAACTGTCGGCTCTTTGCTTCCGAGTTTGTCATCGTAAAGTTCTTCATCATAGTGCCTCCAGTTTATGGTGAAGATACCGGAGCCGTCATCGACAACACTGGTTACTTTTACATAATAATTTTCAAGCCCCATAAGCAAACTGTTGATTGCAATTACATCGCCTACTTCCAAATCGTAACCTTTGTAGTCGGTCTTGAAACTGCCAAAATAAGGCTGTATCCTTTTGGAGTTGACATAATACCAGGCAAGTCTTGATGCCTGGCTAAAGTTTGTAACAGAATACATATTTACGGTATGTTCTATAGGTATTCCATCCGTATATTCCGGCAATTCAGCCGTCGCTTCTACCTTTTGCCACTCATGCAAGGGAGATACATAGCAACATTTTAGTATATCATAATGCTCTTCTTTCGGTATTGTCTGGAAAGTTTCGGAACCTTTTATGATATCATTTTCATTAAAAACTTTGCTCAATGGCTCAGCTTTGTCAATTTTAAACTGCAAACGGCCGTCTTTCATAAACAACCCGCCTCTGCAAGAACGGTAAATTTCATCAATAAGAGATCTTGCAGATGTTTGGGCATCAAAAATCATATTAAATGTAAAGCGGGGAGTTTGTTTTGTAACATCCTGTCCGTTTTCGTCTTTTTCAACAGTTTGTACTATTTCATCACAATATGCTGCCGATTCCAAGAAACTGTCTAAATCAAACAATTCTTCTATAAGAGTTTCCGATATTTCACCGTAGTTGTTTATACAAAGTCCTAATCCGTTGTAGCTAGTCAAAAAATCAAACATAACCCAAGCCGGATTTTCGGAATATTTTATTTCGTATTCGTATTTTGTGTTGTAAACTCTTATTTTTCTGCCTTTTACAACAGCAGTAAGATTATAATTTATATCTATTTTTGCACTTCTTGGAACAGTTATTGCCAAATATGCAATGTTTTTGAGAGAGCCTACTTTTTCACATCTTTCTGCGTTACTTGCACCGCCGACTATCGGATCAACTTCCTGAGTGCTTGTACCGTAGTATCTGTTTACGGTTATGCCTGCAATTTCTTCTATTGGTATATCGTTTAATCTGATATCCGAATATTCACATATTTCACCTTCCGCAAAAGCAACTATTCTTTTTACGGTTGTTATTCCGTTTTCATCCTGCCAAATTCTGTTACCTGCAAGTTTTACGGTCCCGTATAAGAGAGGTACAGGCAAATTCTGGTCTGTTTGAGTTTGAAGTTTTCCTTGATATGTTGGTGATTGCAAAGTAAAATCAGGTTTTCTTGTTGCAAGAGTGGCAGAAAGTGCCATTCCACCATAAATAATCGCCTGTGCTATCATTCCCCATGTGATGCTCATTGCACCTATGGAGAAAGCTGTAGACCCCAAAACTGTAGATACTGTTGCTAATGCTGCTCCTATTGCTGTAAGTACTGCCATTAGTTCACCCTAAAAGATTGAAATTGTTTAAACAATTTCAATCTCCCTATTTGTAAAGTATGATCTTTAAACACGTGTATTATTTTTCCAAATTCAAGATAAACAGCAACATGCAGTTCATCTTTAAACCTTGTAGCAATTATGTCTCCTTCTTTAAGATCATTAGGAGAAATTTCCGTACAATGTTCTTTTATTTTTTCAAGCCCGTAAAAATAGTTTTTGTCATCGTCTTTTGATCTTAACTTATATCTTGGTTTATCAGGATATAAAAACTGTACAGGATAAAAACATCCCTGATAAGTTCCGTCTTTATTAAACATTTCATAAGGACGGCCTACTTGCTTCAAAAGCTCTTTAATGCTTTCACTTTTTACCATTTTTCCTCCTTTTAAATACGGCAAAATAACCCCTTTATGAGGGATATTTTAGATTTTTATTTTTGTTTTTTTAAATTATTTTCTAAACCTGTATCCGTACTGCGTTTCATAAAAATTCAACGCATAACGTGTTTCGTCCATAGTGTCATCATTTTCTTTAAGCGGCATATCGTAATCCGTAATGTTATTGAAATCATTTTCACTATCAGGATACCTGTACAAACCGAATTCCCGAAGAGTATTTTTGCACCTGTCTTTGTTAACTATAAGCCTGTCATAGTTTATGATAGAACGCATAATTCCTATACTGTCTATTACTTTAGGTTTCTTTTCATGTACAATTATTCCGTTTAAAGATTGTCTGAGTTTATGATTTTGTTCCGGCCTGGCGTTGTCACAGTTTATAAAACGAAAATATCTGGAATACTCTTTCTGCTTGTCCAAAATCCATTTTATAACTTTGTCATCATTGATTTTTGAGCCGTAAAGTTCGTCTATTTTGTAATATTTTCCGTTTTTTGTCACGCCGTATAATCCGCAGCAAAGGGGGTGAATCCAGCCCCAGTCAAGACCCAGAAAATATTCTATAAACTCGTTGTTTTGAATTTTTTCTAATATTTCCTTGTGAGAACAGGTGTGTTTTTCCGCAGAAAATGTATCGTAGACAAGCCCCTGTGCAACCACCCACAAACCCTTGATTTTCCGTGCTTCAAATACTCCGCTGTACAATTTTTTCTGGTTTTCAATAAAAGATTTTGACAAATTGGCATTGTCTTCCATAGTAAAATGCCAATAGTCAAAAATACTCCTTATTTTCGGGTCATTTTCAAGGTAGGGTTTTATTCTTTCTCTGTACAGCCAATGGTTTGAACTTTCCGGGTTGCTGTCCGCTATGGCTCGGGCATTTTCGGGTGTTAATCTTGAAAGTGCCATATTGTAAAATCCATAGTGATGTTTTGGAAGTTCATTTGCATACCAAAAATCCCAAGTCGCACCTTGAATATTTGAGTCGCTGTCTGACTTTCCGCCGCCTACAACAAGACAGTTGTACAACTTGCCCCAGAGTTTTATATCCAGTTCTCCGCTTGCTGAGTTGTATTTTACCTGTGCTCCGTGATAATTTTTCAAATACGGTAAAAGCTCGACAAGCACATTGTTTCTGACCGTGTTTTTTGAATAACCGGAAAAAACTTTTAAGTATTCATTCCCGACAAAGTCAAAAATTTGAGGAATTTTGTAAATAATTGAAAGGGTTTTTGCTGAGCGGACAGCACCGTCACACAGGGTAAAAAACTTCATGTTTTCGGGTTTTTTGCTCAAAAACAATCTATGTTTTTTGCTGTATTTTGATTTTGTCCAATCAATCGGCATTTTCCAATCCCTCACTCATTTCTTTTAGACTTTTTAGGTATTCTTCCTGCGTACAGATATCATTGTTCGGGCTGTTTTTTGCTGCGGAAGAAGAAAGTGCACGTTTCTCTTCTTCCGTGCAAACAAGCTTGTACAATGCAGCATTTAAAGTTGCATTTGTACTTTCAAACCATTTAAAACGCAAATCCCTTTTGAGCTTTGCTCTGTTTATTTCTATTGCGTCTTTAATTGCCTCCGACTCGTTTAATTTATATTCAAAAAACTCTGACGGCATAATTTCCACAAAGGTAAAAATTTCGTCTAAAAAAGTTATATTATTTTGGCTGATTTGTTCAAGACAAATTTGCTCAAGTTTTTTGAGTTTTGTCTTGCTGATTCTTTTTGTCATTTTTTATTCCCTTGAATCAAAATCTTTATCTGGACCTGTAGTAGCTTCTGACTTTTGTTCCGTCTGCTCTGGTATAGGTCGAAACATGTATCATTCCGCCGTTTTGTGTAACTTTTTGTGCTTGTTTTCTTGTCGGAATTCCGATAGTTTGTTCCTGATATATTATGGCCTCTTTGTTTGTTTCCCTTTCCTCGTCAGACATTTCTTCTATATCTTCTTTTGTAAATATCTGGTTATTTTTCGATTTTTTATTTTCATAGTTCGAATAGTCTGCATCTTCATCAAATTCAACTGTGCCGTTTATTACATCCATCACATGTTTTTTTCTGGCTTCCTGAGGAGCTTTGAGTTCTTCTAACGTAACATGTTTTGCTTCTTGTTCGGCAATTTTTTCAGGTGATTCGGCTAATCTTTGAGTGTAGCGAGCAAGTTTTTCTTGTCTGGCTTGCAAAAGACGATCTTTTAATGACAAGGGTTTGTTGTATTCTATTTGACCTTTTAACACATTATTGCCGGAATCCAACGGAGAAGTAGCTATTTCATTGTTATTTATTTTCTCAAGAGTTTTGTGAGCTATTAAATCCTCTATGCTTGACCAGTTAATATTTTCATCAATATTTTCATATTCATTATTAATTTGTTTGGCAATCTGTCTGCCTATTTTGTTGTTCCATTCATCCATCTGTTTTTCTTCTTTTGGCTGGTATGAGCTTTCCAAAAGTTCGTGTCCGCTGGTAGCAATATGAGAAATCAAATCATTGTACTTTAGCGATAAGTAAGCTGAACCCCAAGCATGCCGGAAACCGTCCGTTGCATCATTCCAGCCGTCTCCGCTGTTATCAATATTTAATAATTGTTGATATTCCATTGCTTTTTCAATTATATATCTTTGTTCTTCTTCACTGAGTGTTTCAAAAAGACTCATGTATTTATTTTTTGACATAATTATCCTTTCTAAATCCACAAACGGAAAATATAATATTTTTTTTCTAAAATTTTGAGAAATACTTAAAATATGAAAAATATTTCTTACAAAAGAGTTATAAATATCTGTTTATTTTTTTACTTGCATTATTATTTCCTATTGTAAATACGTATATTTTCTATAATGATGTTTCTGATTTGTCCGAAATATTTTATGTATTTGCAATGTTTTTTTATGCAATGATAATAATCCCTATTCTGTCTATTTTGACTTTGTTTATACCGCAAAATAGTTTTTTCAATTTTGATGATATTGTTTTAACCTTATGCTTATCTTTTTCTGTAAGTTTTGTGCTTGTTTTCTTATCGGTTTTTAAAAATGCTTTCTTTCTTTAAATCCCAAGACAACAAAAATACAATTCATGCCCGTTGCTCCGGCACAAAAAGTGAAAATTGTAAAAATTTTAATAACAAGAATATAAAAATTTTCTGTTGAAGACAGTCGGACAAATTCTAATTTAGCGTCGCTGCTGCCGCCGGCTGCTTTTGTTCGGCAGAGTATTCCTTATCACGAATTTTTCCCGGACAGTATCTTTTTGTTAATAAAAAGTTATTACAACAATTTCAGGAAAACAATTAAATCTTATCGGAATTATGCTGGTACCTATACCTCTGGAAACTATCATCTGTTTTTTGTCCTCAGAGATTAACCCTGCCGCATACTTTTGGCCGTATTCAGACGGAACCAAAACCGGACCGACAAAAGGAATGTTTACCTGACCGCCGTGTGTATGTCCGGCTAAAGTCAAGTCTACAAAATCAGGTACTTCAGGGAAAATATCAGGGGAATGAGAAAGCAAAATCACAGGGGACGAAGTATTGGTCAAAGTTTTTTTTATGTCGGGTTTACCTGTATACAAATCTTCTGTTCCGGCTATATAAATTTTTCTGTTGTCAGCAATGTTTATGACTTTGTTTTGATTAGACAAAACATTAATTCCGTATTTTACAAGGTAATCTTTAACCTTGTTTTCGTCCAGCCAGCAATCATGATTGCCCAAAACCGAATAAATACCATATTTTGAATTTACATCTCCAAGTAATTTTGCAATGACACCCGGATGAAGAGTTTTTTCATAAATCTGCCCGTTTACAAAATCTCCGCCAAACAGAACAATATCGGCGTCTTGTCTATTTATTTTTTTTATAACCTTTTTTAATTTTTTAAATTCATTATTCTTAAAATGAAAATCCGTTGCATAAACTATTTTTAAACCTTTTAGATTTTCATTTTGAATTTTATAGTGCTTAACAATAAGCATGTTAGGCTCAATAAAAATGGCCCAGACTGCAATAATCAATAAAAAAATACTTAGGTTTTTAAAAATCTTTTTCATAAAATTCCGTCCAAATATTGTTGTACAAAAAACTGTTCACGTTTTTGCGGTAAATCTTTTCTGAACTTATTATTAATTAAATTTGGTATTTAATAATTAATGTATTTTCCGTTTTTGTATTTTTTTATTTTTGGGGAAGGCCACCGCCTCCTTTCGTAATTTTTACATATAGTCAATTGGCTCCGGCTGCCCGGATTCCGTGCGGGGCTGACCGAATGAAATGAGGAAACGCCTGCAAGATAATAATAAACGGGGTTCGGGGCGGAGCCCTGATGTGAAATGGGTTAGAGATTTTTAAATGAAGAAATGAAAATTTACAGGTTCTTGTGACCTGAAATTTTTGTTTCTGAATTATAAAATCTCTTTTGAGAGCGTATGTTTCTCTTTCTTTGAGTTACTTTCTTTCTCTTTGCACACGCAATTCAAAGAGAAAGAAAGTAACATGGAAAAATAAAGATTTAGGTTTTAAAAACAAAAATTATACTTTAATTTCCACCCATTCTTTATCGTAAAGAACGGGTGGAGCCCAAGTTCACTATTAAAAGACAAAAGAAATAAATGTAATATTATAGTGAAGTCGTGAAGCCATTTTGCACGCTTTGTCACAACTCAGCGGCAAAAGAAGGCAAACCCGACCTACTGTTACATTCATACAGAAAGTAAATTAAACCCTAGTCTCATAACTCGCAGTCTATATTGTCTTGAAAAATCATAAATAGAATAACTAAAATATTGAAAATAATTACAGACTGCTCAGACAGATGAGACTAATTGTTGTTTAATTAACTTTCTGTAATTCATTTCACAAAGGTCGGCGAGGGTAGTTATTTTATTGCATAATTTTAAACGGGGTTCGGGGCGGAGCCCTGATGTAAAATGAGTTAGAGATTTTTAAATGAAGAAATGAAAATTTACAGGTTCTTGTGACCTGAAATTTTCGTTTCTGAATTATAAAATCTCTTTCTGTTAGCGTTATTTTCTCTTTCTTGCTTGAGATGTAGGCGAGGTACGAGCCGTACATATCTCGCCTGCGACTCAAGCAAGAGAAAAAAGTATTACAAAAAAGAGAAACATACGCTCTCAAAAGAAACAGTGAAGTGTTTTTTCAGTAATTTTTCAGTGCCAAGCTGCTGTAAAAATCACCTCAAAACACAACTGTTTCTAACCCAACTTACAACAGGGGGCACCCCATGTAACCCCCCCGTTTGAATAATAAGACAATCTTAAGCATGGCTCAGTTCTGAAGCCCGTTTTAAATTTTATGTCAGGCTGCTCACAAAACAAGTGAAACTGCCTCAGAAAATTTAAAAGTAAAAGTGCACCCGAAATCCGAAACGGCAAAACTAAAGCCGTCTCGGATTATTTAGGGAGCAGTATTATGCCACACTCTGTTCAGTAGTCGCACTCAACGACTGTGCTTTCGCATGTATTTCAATATCAATAAGTTTTGTTTGTTTGCTTCCTTCTTCACCAAATTCGTGTTCAGTATAAACACCTTTGCCGTCAAAAGTCAGCGTAGCAAAATCATCTTGCACACCGTTTATAGGTATGGCTGTTGCTTTTGCCTTGTAAATACAAAAATGAACATCACCGCCGTCATTGCTTGTATCTAAAATTTGTGCTTTTAGTTGGAAATAATTCGGCAAATCACCTCCGCCAAAGCTAAAAACACCTTTTTCCGTATCACCGGAACCGGATGTTGAGTAGGTTCCGCCTGTAAGTTGTGCCAAAACCTCGAGGCTTAGTTTTGCGTATTCCATGTTAAAAGTTATAGATTTAATTTTGTTTGAAACTTCCAAAACTTTTTCGTCGCCTGTGAGTTCTTTTTCTTCTATCTCATAAGTTATGGAAATCTGTCTGACGCCCGGCAAATCAATACCCGTACCGCAAGTAAAATTCTCGGTGGAATCTTCGGTTACGGGAAACAATTTTGCATCATCAACGCCAAAAAGTTTTGTAACTGTTTTTAGTGCCATTTTGTTCTCCTATCTGTTGTAAATAAGTGTTATATCAAGAATGTAATTATGTCTTTTGGACTGGTCTTTCCCTTGATAGAACGGTCCTTTATTCAATTTTATGTGCATTGTTTTTCCGTTTATATTTACGGATTTTTGGAAAAGTTCTTCCGGGAAAAGCATATCGTGTATTTTAAAAGCAGTATCACGTGCCAATTTTAAATCACTATATTTTATTGTTATTCTCACTCCGGAGCGTCTTGCCAAGTCACAAGGTGCATTGTCATAAAGATGAAGCAACACTGTTTCATCACCTTTTGATGCATCATAGTCATATTTTATTGAATCTTCCTGCACAAGAGAGTTTTGCAAAAGAAAATTCTTTATATCGTCCAGAATCATTT
Source organism: Candidatus Gastranaerophilales bacterium (assembly GCA_944323115.1). Classification (GTDB taxonomy): domain Bacteria; phylum Cyanobacteriota; class Vampirovibrionia; order Gastranaerophilales; family Gastranaerophilaceae; genus Limenecus. The sequence continues at coordinate 2,898 of CALURG010000086.1, read as the reverse complement.
TGTTTTTCTCCAAACTGTCTAAGCAAAGTAAACTTCATTGATAACAAATAAAGAGCTGTCTATCGGATAATACGGGTTTACATTAACAACTTTATACTCTTTGTCTTTCAACTCGATAATATCACCTGTTTTTACAACAGATTCCGTATACAATCTGCCGTTTGAGACAACTTCTTCTCCTGAAGAATTTGTAGTAATCGCATTTTTAAATTCAATTTTGCAATCTATCTCGTCAAGTGCAACAATATTGGGTCTGCCATCCGCATCAGAACCGTTTACGGTTTTCAATACCGCAGTATCTTTGAGCATATTTGTGTAATATCCCATGATTTTCTCCTGTATATCTGTTTAAAAAGGTATGTAATAACCCTTTTTCGTCCATTTTTTTATTAAATTTGAAGCAATAGGGGAAAGAATTATTTTTGCTTCATCGCTCAAACTGGCCGTTGCATAAGAAACAGAACCGGCACCAAGACTTATTGAGGTAATATTGTTATTTTGGTTCTGGATGTGAATATTGTCTGATTTTTTAACCATTGTCAGGGCTTCTTCACAAACCGCATCTTTTATATCCTGAGGTGTACCGTAATCTCTGGGAAAATTCATAGGCTGATTTTCATCCGCTTTTGAACCTGAAAAATCAAAAGAGTTTACCTTTTTGCTTGAAGAAATCAATAATTTTTCTTTGTCTGATTCCTGCAACTCAAACCATTCATTTGAATCATAGCGTTCATCAAAATAGTTTTCAGCTTCCTCGAGTGTGACAAATGAATTTTTGTACAGTTCTATTGTCATTTTTTCTCCTTAAAAAACAGACGGAGAAAAACTCTCCGCCTGTAGATTTCTAATATTTCATATAGTCAACTGACTCCGACTACTTGTTGAACCTGTGCATTAATCAAGTCCATTCATTGCAGACAAGTCCGGCACAGGCAACAAGTGCATGGGGTCACTTCCGCAAAATGCTAGACTTGGCGTCACTCGCACTCCGTGTACACTCCTACAAGCGAGGCCGCCTCAGACAAATTTTGCATTATTGCGTGTCTTGTTTTTATGATAATGTGGATGATTCAGGAACAAGAACAGCAAACGGATAGCGGGATTCTCCGCCTTTTCTGCTTGCCGGATTTGCAATCTGAATACCGAGTCTCATTACACAACGCAGTGCAACCATATCCTGTTGAGCAAGGTTGTAAGCGATTGTTCCGTCAGTATTTTGAATAATTGCCTGATCAAGAACTTTGTATGTAATATCCTGACGAATTGAGTACACTGCTTTTGTGAAGTCACCTGCTATGAGCAATGCTTTTGATGTATCAAAAATACCTGTTTCGTCATATTTCATCGGTCTGCCGACAAGGCTTACAGGCATTTCTGATGTAAGACCCGGAGTGTAAAGAAGCTGGTTGTTTTTGTCTCTAAGGTTTCTGAATTTTGCTTCCAAAGAACTGTCTGCATAAAATCCTGTGACTTTGTAGCCGCAGTCCTCAACCTTAGACATTACACCGCCTTCACCGATAATATCACCTGCAATATCTTCATTTGTACCAAGTTCTACTTTGTTTCCTTTTGAAATTGCAGTGGTAACAATAGCATCAGGATAGCTGGAAGGTTTGTTTGTGCCGAAAAAGATTGCTTCATCGATTGCAATACCGAATGCTTCAACAATTTGAGGCTGAATTTCAGACCACATGCTGTACTGTGCATCTTCAAAAACAGCTTCCGGAATCGGAACAATAACGGCAATTTCTTCCGCTGTAAGTGTCAATTTATCCCATTCTGCATTTGTTGTTTTCTTCATGTCTGTATCGCCGTTTAAAAAATATGCTGTAGGCAATGTAGATGTTACAGGCAGAGTTTTTTGTTTTGCACTCATATTCGGTAACTGTTTAAACAAAGACAACGCTGCCGACGCTTGAGGCACGTTTTTTATAATTTCTGATGAAGTTTCAACAGGAATAAGTGCCTCTGCGTTTGTACGGGAAATCATTTTTGCATCTAGTGTCATTTTTAATAATCCTTTCTTTTTTGTTGATAACCAATTTTGTTTCGTCCTTTATCCACTGCGGCATAATATTTTGCCTTTAAGGAATAATTCTTATTAAGAATTTTGCGAACAAATTATCTGCCTAACGCAGCACGTATGTATGCATCCATTTTTTGTGCCGGAGTCAGAATTTTTTTTCCGGAAGCTTTAAATTTGCTTCCGATATTTTTTGAAGGGGTTGAAAAAAGAAAATTGTTTTCTTCCTTGTATTTTTCAATAAAGGCATCCAAATCTTCACAATCATGAGGAATCTCTTTTGCGGCTAATTCGCTTTTTATACAGCCTGCTTTGTCAAGAGCCCTCATTATTTTGAGGTTTTCATTTGTTGTTTTTAAAGAATCCAGCTCTTTTTGAATTTCTTCTGATTTTTTTTGAATTGCAATCCTTTGCAAAGCCTCGCTTCTGGAAAAATTCCTGTATTTTGCGGCTTCTTTTCTCAGTTTTTCAATTTCTTTTTTCATTTGAACAGAAGAAGTTCCCCTCAAAAGCCTGTCCATTTTTTGAGAAGGACTCAGCTTATCTTCCGGTTCCTGACCGTTTTCTTCTTGCGACGGTAATTTATCAATACCTGATTGATTTTGCTGCAAATTTTCCGTCAAATTTTTTGCAGCCAAAACTCCATCCTGTGTACCTGACATAGGATCTCCTTTCTTTTGTTTGTTGTGCAAAGACCGTGAAAAATAAATACCACAGAAGGTTTTTAAAAACCTAAAATACAATTGCATAAAAAAAACGGCACTAAACTATCAAAAGTGCCGTAAAATAGCTAGATCAAAAACAGACGATATTTCGTCTTTGAGGACAAATTATTTTACAACATTTTTATAAAACTAGATTAATATATTTTCCGT
>CALURG010000085.1 GCA_944323115.1 Candidatus Gastranaerophilales bacterium | reverse complement strand
TCACCGCCATTTTGCTGTAACAATTCAAATGCGGCAGGAAGAGCATGACCTTCGTTCATGTGAACACCTTCAAAATCATATTTTATTGCCTGAAGCAGTCTTATACCGCCGACACCGAGAACAGTTTCCTGAGCAATTCTTATTTTTTCATTTCCGTCATATAGTTTATGAGAAATAGAACGTGCCCACTCAGAGTTTCCATCAACATCAGTTGTCAAAAGATAAACAGGACATGAACCAAATAAATCAGGATCTACTCTGTATGCTTTTACAATAACTTTCTCACCGAATACATCTACAGTAACGGAAGCATCTACATCTTGTAAAAAGTCATAGTGTTTTCTTATGTAGGCTACTTCGACATTACCTTCTTCATTAATTCTTTGATTGTAATATCCGTATGACCAGAGCATTGTTACACCGACCATAGGAAGCTGGAGATATCCGGCAGACAACATATGAGAACCGGCCAAAAAGCCTAAACCACCGGAATAAGTACTCAATGATTGATCCAATGCAATTTCCATTGAAAAATATGCAACTTTTGGTAAACCCATAATTCTCCTTTATTTATTTAAACTAATAACACCATCAGCACAGAGTGCTTGTTTTTTTATATCAATAATATAGCATAAAATCAATAAAAAGATTAAATTTTTATATAATAATTATTAATTGGTTTCTGAGCAATAGCAATATCCTTTTAGTTTAATAGTTATTGATTTATTATTTATAAAACTAGTTTTGAAAAATCCGCAATTTTATCAAATTTTGTCTTTATGTCATATAGCAATGCAAGTCTATTTTCTTTGATTTTTTCGTTTTTATCCATGACTAATACGTGTTCAAAAAACTCATCAATAACTGGTACAATTTTTGAAAGTGATTCAAAAACCTCATGGTATTGAAGCTTCTTTGTATCAATTGCCGCAACAGATTCAAAAAGTTTTGTTTCATATTGATTGTTGAACAATGTTTTGTCAGGCAATTGTTTGGATTCATAGTCTTTACAAATTCTGATAATTCTGTTTGCTGCCTCATTGATTTTTACAAATGCCGGCTTTTCAATTTCTTTTGATAACAATTCCAACCTTTCAACGAAATCCGGCAGATTGCTTAAGACATTTGAATTTGATATACAAGCATCCACTACATCATGCCTGTATTTCTCCGTGTACAAAATACTAAGTCTTTGCTCAAAGAATGTTTTTATATCATTAAACAAAGCTTTTTTGTCTTTTATTTCAACAGGCATGAGCTCTATAGCTTGTTTTATTAATTCTTCCAAATCGATTGCAAGATTTTTTTGAATAATAGTTTTTATAATCCCTAATGTTGCTCTTCTGACACCCAATGGATCAGCTGAGCCGGTAGGCTTTTTGCCTTCAGCAAATACAGCAGTTATCGTGTCGATTTTGTCAGCTATACCGACGATTTGCCCCTCAATGCCTTCAGCAAGCTCTGAATCGGCATTCAAAGGATAATAGTGTTCTTTTATACCTTTTACAACTTCGGGCTTTTCTCCGGAATTAAATGCATAATCCGAACCGATGAAACCTTGTAATTCAGTAAATTCAAATACAAGACTTGTTACAAGATCTGCTTTGCATAATAGTGCAGTTCTTTTTACTGTATCAACAGGTGCATTAAGCAAGGCTGCCAGTGTTTCAGAAAGTTTTATTATACGCTGGGTCTTGTCATATACAGACCCCATGCCTTTTTGGAATGTAATGCCTTTTAGTTCTTCAACGTAATTTTCAAAAGGTTTTTTAGTATCTTCGTTGAAGAAGAAAATTGCATCATCCAGACGTGCTACAACTACTCTTTCGTTTCCTGCTTTTATATTTTCAAAATTGTTTCCTATGTAGTTTGTGATAGTGATAAATTTATTCAGAAGTTTGTTGTTTTGGTAAAGAGGGAAATACCTTTGGTGTACCGCCATAACCGTAACTGTAACTTTTTCGGGAATGCTGAGGTATTTTTCATCGAACCCGCAAATAACCGGTACAGGCCATTCACAAATATTTGTAACCTCTTCAAGCAAGTTCTCATCGAAATAAACTTCTGCACCTATTTTTCTTGCTTCTGACTCAGCTGATTCGATAATTCTTGCTTTTCTCTTTTCAAAGTCAACAATAACATTGTTGTCATAAAGCGTTTGTTCATATAAATCCGGATTTTTAATTTCTACTTTATCCGACTTAAATCTGTGTCCTCTTGAATATCTTGAAGATTCAACATCTGCAATTTTTATTTTTAATTCATCACTGTTCAAAAGAGAAACAACCCAGCGAATAGGTCTTTGAAATTTTACATCCAAATCGGCCCATCTCATAAAGTAAGGACCTTGCATTTTAAGAACAATTTTTTCTACATTTTCTTGCAGAATTTCTTTTATGGATTTGCCTTTTTGTTCAACTTTTGCCCAGACGTAGTTGTCTTCTTTATACAGAGAAGATTCATCCACACCGTTTTTTCTTGCAAAGCCTTCGCCTGCTTTTGTAAGATTTCCGTTTTCGTCATATGCAATATTGAGAATAGGGCCTTTTACTGTTTTAAGCGTGTCAGGCTGCTTTTCTTCAAATCCTTCTATTATTAGTGTTAAACGTCTTGGAGTCGAATAATGTTTTATACAACTAAAAGTAATTTGATTTTCCTGTAAAAGTTTTTCAAAAGCATTTTTCAGCTGTATAATACCCGAATTTACAAATTTATAAGGTAATTCTTCCGTTCCTATTTCCAATAAATATTTATTCATAAAAGCCTTTTCCTCAAAAAATAGAATATGTGCTTATAATTATAATACAAACACATCATTATATTAAATATTTAAGTTTTATTTTTCTATGTAGTTGTTCGATGATACACATAAAATTTAAAAAGTTCTATAACAAAAAAATTTGATGATATAATATTACCAGTGGGAGAATTATCATGGAAAATAAACGCTGGTACGACAAAGAACCAACACTTAGCCTAGCTGTAAGCCTTATAAAAAACTCAAAAGAAGAGATACAGTTAAAATGTGCTGAATTTATAAAATTAAAAGCACAAGATTATGGTGTAGTTTTAAATAGTAATTTGCTCGGTGCTTTCAATTACGTGTTGAACAGATGGTACGATTCTTCTGAGCCTTTAGCGGAGGCTTTCGGCTATTTAAAAGAGGCAGATAATGAGACAAGAAAACAAATTGCTATAGCAGTTATAACTTTTTTGGAAAAAACTGAAACAACGTAAAATTGGATTATGAAAAATTTAAAAAGAACATTTATATCAGTATTTGTAATATTTTTATTTTTCCTTTCTCATTCTGCTGCAAATGCAATGAAAATAGGGCTTGTTGATGGTGTGCAAGAAACTGTTGTCGGTGTAAGCAAGGATTCTCAGCTTATAAGCCCGCTTCACAACAAATCCTTTTATACTTTACGTGCAATGAAACCTTATGCCTTCAAAGCCAGCGGCCCAACAATTTCAATTGAGTTGAACAACCAGTGGTTTAATTTGAATATTTCAAGGGTTGTTATTAAACCGCCTGAAAAAGGTTTTGTATCAACAAAAAGAAAATGGTACAGGGGCGAATTTATTATTGAGAATAGAAATGGTGAGCTTACTATTGTAAACAATGTGCCTCTAGAAGAGTATATTTTGGGTGTAGTTCCGTCAGAAATGCCATCAAAGTGGAATTATGAAGCACTTAAAGCTCAAGCAATTGCTGCCAGAAGTTATGCGATTGCAAACAGAGGGAAAAGGGCTTCAAGAGGCTATGATTTGAAAGATACACCTGAGGATCAGGCATACGGCGGTGCATCAGCTGAAACTTCTTCAACGAACAGTGCCGTTATGGAAACAAAAGGTATTGTAATTACTTATAACAGAAAAGTTATACCTGCTTATTATTCTTCATCAGCAGGCGGCCATACACAAAACGCAGGTGCTGTTTGGAACAAAGATTTGCCGTATTTAAAATCAGTTCCGTCTTTTGATGACGGTATAAAAAAGAACGGGCATGGTCTCGGAATGAGTCAGCATGGTGCAAACAATCTTGCACAACAAGGCTACAATGCATATCAAATCTTAACTTATTATTACAATAATGTAAAATTTGGAAGATTAGACCCTTCTTGGGTTCTTTAAATAATTTTCCAAAGAATCAAGCTATATAAGACTTTGGACTTTTACTATCATTGTAAAAGTAATAATATTTTAAAAATTTTGGTATTTTTATATTAAAAATGCTTGCTAAAATGCGAAAAATAGATATAATAGTTTTTGTTAACAAAAAGGAGGTTCTTATGAACAAAGAAGAATTAGTAAAAGAAGTTGCAAAAAAAGCTAAAGTTTCTCAAAAAGCTGCAGCTGATGTTTTGGCAGCTACTTTAGAAACAGTTACAAAAACTGTAGCTAAAGGTCAAAAAGTTACTCTTGTTGGTTTCGGTACTTTCGAACCAAGAAAAAGAGCTGCTCGTTCTGGTCGTAACCCTCAAACAGGTGCTACAATCAAAATTGCTGCAAAAACAGTTCCTGCTTTCTCAGCTGGTAAAAAATTCAAAGAAGCTGTTAAGTAGTTCTTTAGATTTTAATAAAAAAGGGCTGTCGGTGTTTTGCTGACAGTCCTTTTTTAGTATTATTATTTAGTATTGCAAATTTGCCTGATGTTTGGTTATGTATTTTGGGGTTATCAACTTATTGGCAATTTGATGCATTTAAGCAGGTAAAATAGATTTTTTGTATTAAATTAAAGTTTATTTGAAACTTGCCGATATACAACATATGAGTGTAGATTTTAACAGGGTTTTAACTTAATATAGCATTATGGATATGTTAGATGTCGAAATAGAAGATAAAGAGCTTAAGGAAGTCGGATTGGAATTAATGTTTCTGACACCTGAAAAATGCAGCCACGAGGGTGGTATTACCGCTGTTGAGCTTAGCAGACAACTGAGTATGCCTATAGAAACTGTGAAAAAAAAGTTAAAAATACTGTTTGATAAGGGAATCGTACAAGTCAAAGGAATTAACCCAAAAATTTGGAAATTTAACGAATACAACTTCCAAAGAATGGACGAAGATGATGATGTATACAGGCTGTTGTGTAGTTTTGATGATGTAGATTTCGACAAGTATTTTTCTTACTGATTTAATAATTCATTAATTATTATCTTTGTGTCTTCAAATACTTCTTCAATACCATTGTCGGCATTAACTACTTTAACCCTTTCAGGTTCTTGTTTTGCGATTTCAAGATATCCGTTCCGAACTTTTTTGTGAAATTCGATACCGGCTGATTCCATACGATCTTTTTCTGCACCGATACGTAATTGAGCAATTTCTGTCGAAACGTCAAAAACTATTGTTAAATCCGGTTTCATTCCTGATGTCGCAAGGTTATTTAAGTATTTCAGCTCTTCTATGTCTTCACCTCTGCCATAACCTTGATATGCAATAGTAGAATCTGTGTGGCGGTCGCAAAGAACAATTTTTCCTTCTTTTACAGCAGGTTTTATGATATGTTCAATATGCTGTGCTCTGTCTGCAAGAAAAAGGAATGCTTCACATCTTGGTGCGACATCTCCGTCATAGTGAAGAAGAAGTTCACGTATTCTTTGCCCCAATCCGACGGAGCCGGGTTCTCTTGTCCAAACTACTTCATAACCTTTGTTTTCAAGATATTCCTGCACAAGCTTTGACTGAGTGGTTTTTCCGCAGCCATCCGCACCTTCAAATGTAATAAAGTAACCTGTTTCTTTCACTTTTGTATACCGATTGTTCTATATTTTATCAAAACCCGTGTATTTTTGAAGAACTTCCGGAATCAGTATAGTTCCGGCTTCTTGCTGGAAGTTTTCTACAATAGCCGCAAAAGTTCTGCCGACAGCAAGTCCTGAACCGTTCATTGTGTAGCAGTAGTTTACTTTTCCTGTTTCTTTGCTTCTGTATTTCAGGCCGGCTCTTCTTGCCTGAAAATCTCCGAAGACCGAACAGCTTGATATTTCTTTGTAGTTGTTATAAGAAGGCATCCAAACTTCAAGGTCGTAGCATTTTCTTGCAGAAAATCCTATATCTCCTGAACTCAATTCGACTCGTCTGTATGGAAGTCCAAGCATTTCAAGCATTTCTTCAGCATCACGCGTAAGTTTTTCATGTTCTTCAGGAGCTTGTTCAGGTGTAGTTAATTTTACGAGTTCGACTTTGTTAAATTGGTGTACTCTTATTAATCCTCTTGTGTCTTTACCCGCAGAACCTGCTTCTCTTCTAAAACATGGGGTGTAAGCTGTCATGCATTTGGGCAGGTCGTCTTCCGAAAGAATTTCATTACAGTATATATTTGTTACCGGGACTTCTGCCGTAGGTATGAGGTACAAGTCTTCATCAACACATTTGTACATATCTTCTTTGAACTTTGGCAGTTGTCCTGTTCCTGTCATAGAGGCACCGTTCACAAGCACAGGAGGGAGAATTTCTTCATAACCATGCTTTGTTGTGTGTACATCGAGGAAAAAGTTTATTATTGCTCTTTCAAGCTTTGCACCTTTGCCTTTATAAATATAAAATCTTGATTGTGAGATTTTTACACCTCTTTCAAAGTCAACAAGATTTTTTTCTACAGTTAAATCCCAGTGAGGTTTTTGCTCAAACGTAGGTTTTGGGACATCTCCCACAACTTTTTTTACAACATTAAAACTGTCATCTGCTCCTATCGGAGTGCTTTCATCCGGCATGTTTGGTATGCTTAGCAGCAAATTCTTCTGTTTTTCATTTAGTTCAATTTCTTTTTCTTCAAGTTTTTTTATGTCATCACCGAGTTGTCTGACTTCTTCCTGAATTGCATCAGTATTTTCGCCGTTCTTTTTCATCAGCCCTATTTTTTGAGATTCCGATTTTCTTTTTGCTCTCAGTTCATCTGCCTGTGTTTGAACTTTTCTTCTTTCAATGTCTATTTCAAGAACTCCGTCTATGCTGAGTTCAGGATTGCGTCTTTTTAAAAGTTCATTTACTTTTTCAGGATTTTCTCTGATGATTCTAATATCTAACATAAAAAAACACTTCCTCTTCTATAATACTTTTGCCCTAATTTTATAAAAAAAACATTGAAAAATCCAGATAATTAATTAAAATATTTGTATGAAGAGATTTTACAACATTTTATCGGCTTTTCTTGTTGCCTCAATCTGCTTTTTTTCAGCAAGTGCGTTTGCTGAAATGCATTTAAGAAATTATAAACCAATTAAATTGGCCAAAGGTTCTTTTTTGAAAGCAATAAATCAGCGTGACATTTCAACCTCAACTGCAAAAGTTGGCGATGTTGAGTATTTTATTAACCCTGAAGATGTATTTGTTGGTGAATCAAACATTATACCGAAAAATTCTCTTTATCTTGGTGAAGTGGAGCAAATTATTGAAGCGGTAGAAGGCATCAATGCTTCAATGAAAATAAAAATTTATAAAGTTATTACACCTGACGGAAATGAGTATTCGATAGATGCATACGTTTATAAAAACGGTTCAACTACAATTGGCGGTGATTTGGCACAGATTGCATATTATACAAGAATGCCTCATTATCCGGGTGTTTGGAAAAAAGGTGCATTGCAGTATGTCCCGACAACAATTAGGGAAATGGGACATCCGACTGTAATACGCGGCGGAGATGAGGTCATTTTTATTATAAACAGTGATTTGAGCCTGTATAAACCGTTAAAATAACTTTAAATTTATTATTGATAATTTTTTGTTTTTTATTTATAAATATCAGTAATAAATAGTATGATACTGTGTCATGACCGATAACAAAACTATTGATTTTAATATTGTAGCTGATGACTGTCTGATTGCTACAGGTGCTGACAGTGAAAAGGTCATCTCTTTTTTGGAAGGTCTCAAGGACAAATATTCAGATATAGAGCTCATTGCTATATTCAATTATTTTTTGAAAATCGAATACAATGCGGATGTTTTGTGCTGGCTCATTAAAAATTTGGACAAATTCAGAGATTCTTCTTCTCTGGAACCGCTTACAAATCTTCTTTTGATGAAAGACTACACACCTAATGCAAGTTACGACAGAGATTATTACACCAATGTACGTTGTTTGTGTGCAAAGGCAATTTCTAATTTAAAAGACCATTCGTCTGTGCATACATTGTTGTATTGTTTGAATGACAAAAATGAAAACTATAAAGTGAGACTAAGCTGTGCAGATGCTTTGGGACGGCTTGGCGACAAATATGCCGTAACTACACTTATGGATGTTGTTTCTGATGAAAATGAAAAATCTGTTTATATTCGTGAATCTGCTGCCGTTGCTTTGGGGTTGATAGGAGATATCAGAGCAGTAGACTCTCTTGTAGGTGTACTTGAGGCTCAAAACGGAATTATGAATAAGTTTTCTTATTTGAAAGAAAAAGTTGTTGAAGCAATCTGCAAACTAAATCCAAATAAAAACAGCAGAGTTTTTAATGCTTTAAAAAATTCTTTGTCGGACGAAAATCCTCAGGTAAGAATTAATGCAATAGAAGCATTGATGGATTATGAGTCAGATGAAGCATATGAATTGATTAAGAATATGCTTACGGATGAAGATGATGAGGTTAAACGAAATGCCGTAATTGCTCTTTACAATATTTACGGTGAAGCATTTTTAAATGAAATTCTTTCAACCGAAAAATATTCTGTTGTTTGTAGAGACGAGGCCAAAAATATTTTGGAAAATGAGAATGATTATGAATAAATCGCTTATTTCAAACAAAGGGATAATACTGCTTTCCGGAGGCTTAGACTCCGTTGTCTCTCTTGCAGCCGCTATAAATAACGGAGTGTCCGTAAAAAAAGCTTTGTTTTTTGATTACGGTCAAAAATCTTTTGAAAAAGAATATCAAGCGTCAAAAAATATCGCTGAATTTTATTCAATTGATTTTGAATGTATAAAACTGGATTGGATGAAAAATATCACAACATCGACTCTTGTTTCGAATGACGATATTCCGAATGTTGATGAAAAAGATTTGGATGACAAAGAAGCTTCATTTGAGAGCATGAAAAAAGTATGGGTGCCTAACAGAAACGGGTTATTTGTGAATATAGCCGCTTCTTTTGCTGATTCGTTCGGATATGATTGTATTATTATCGGTGCAAACAAAGAAGAGGCTCAAACTTTTTCCGACAACTCAATCGAGTTTGTTGATGCTGAAAATTCTGCATTAAAATATTCCGTAAATTATAGTGTAAAACTTATTGCACCTTTAATAAATTATAACAAGAACGAAATTGTTAAACTTGGATTGGATATAGGCGTACCGTTTGAATATATAAACAGTTGTTACAATAATACTAAAAAGCATTGCGGAGCATGTGAATCTTGTAACAGACTAAAAAGAGCATTGGAAAATACAGGTGCTTTTGAAATCATAGATAAATTGTTTAATTAGCAAGGAATAAAATATGCAGTCTTTATTTATTGAAAATGAAATAAAATACATAGGCAGCCAGCTTTCACCACACTGGATATACAAAAATTTTCACATTCTCGGGGATGCTATTGTTTCATTTGTAGGAGAGATGGATGTAAAAATTACCGAAATGGTTGATATTGAAGATGTTATTACAAATTCTCCGATATACAGCAAAAAAATGGTAAGTTTTATAATTGAGCATTTCGGTATAAGTCTTTCTGAATGTGTTTTGAGACAAAGATTTTTAATATGTATTATAATAGAAGAACTCAGAAAATTATTGAAAGATAAATATCAAATAACAAGAAACGGTGATGATATTTTTGTCAATATTAACGGACAGGACAAAAAACTTTCCGTTTCAATTGCTACAAAGTCTATTACATCTGGACTTATACATATCGGTTTAAATATTGATGCTTCAGGTGCTCCTGTGCCGGCATGCGGTCTATCCACAGATTTGGGTATTACGGAAATTGAAGTATTTGCTAAAAATATTATGAAACGGTATATTGAAGAAAACGATGAAATTTTAGATGCAACTTGTAAGGTTAGGGGAGTATAGTATGGCATCAAACAATAAGAAAGTTAAACAAACTTTGACACTTTTTATAATTACATTTTTGGTTTCTCTTATTGTAATCACGTATTTTATAAAGAGTTTTTCTCCGAATGTAGATGTTGAAATAGGCGGAGAAAGTGATGAACAGCAGTATGTTGAAGAAAACTCTGAAAGTGACGTTAAAAAAGCAATAGATGACAGACTCAGATGGATTCAACTTGAAGATAACATGCCCGGAGCTGCAAAAAGAAATGATGAACAGAATGGAAATGAGATTACATATGAATCTGAAAAAGTGAAAAAGCATAAAGAAAATATTGATACAAGTTTAGACACATCTGATGTGGATACAGAACAACAGCAAGAATTAAAACCTATAGAATATGTCGGCCCGGAACATACCAGTGCCGTTCCTCCCGTACCTGCTCCTCAGAAAGCTGAACCTCCAAAGATGTCTAAAGTATATGTCGGCTCTTATCCGACTATTGAACAGGCAATTCAGGCACAAAATAACTTGATGAATGTTTCATCAAGTATAAGCCCTTTTGTCAAAGAAGTTAACGGAAGTTATGTTTTGCAGGCAGGCTCATATGCAAGCCCGAATAAAGCAGAAGCGGTTTCAAGAGAAATAAACTCACTCGGTTTCCATGCAAGAGTTGTAAAAGAGTAGAATTATTAAAAATATTAACTTTTCAATGATAAAAACCCGATGTCAGCGTTGACATCGGGTTTTGTTTGGGTTTTGATATAATTGTATCTTGTATTGAAAGTACCAGGTTTGTGCTGAACGCTGATTTTTGGTACAGGTATGGCGTACGGGACGCCGTTGCGAATCTCGTAAAAGGCTAAGGTGTGTTTGCCTGACCTGAATTGATTAATAACTAAATTTTATACAAGGAGAAAATATGCCAACAATTGCACAATTGGTAAGAAAAGAACGTTCCAGTTTAAAAGATAAAACTAAATCACCGGCTCTTACAAACTGCCCTCAAAGACGCGGTGTTTGCACAAGAGTTTATACAACTACACCTAAAAAACCAAACTCAGCTTTGAGAAAGGTTGCCAGGGTTAGATTGACAAACGGTTTTGAAGTTACATCTTACATTCCCGGTATCGGACACAATTTGCAAGAACACAGCGTTGTTCTTATCAGAGGCGGCAGGGGAAAAGACCTTCCGGGTGTCAGATATCACATCGTAAGAGGCACTCTTGATACTGCTGGTGTTGCAAACAGAGCACAAAGCAGATCTAAATACGGTGCCAAAAAGGCTAAACAAGGCAAGTAATTGAGAAAGGAAAAGTAAGATGTCAAGAAGAAATAAACCGCCGAAAAGAATACCGGCACCGGATGCAATCTACAATAGTGTTGATATTGCAAAATTTATAAACAGACTTATGAGACGCGGTAAAAAATCTATCGCAGAAAAAATCTTCTACTCTATGATGGAGTCTGTTAAAGAAAAAACAAAACAAGATCCGAGAGAAGTTTTTGAAAAAGCAGTTACAAATGCTACTCCTCTTTTGGAAGTTAAGGCTAGAAGAATAGGTGGATCTACTTATCAGGTACCTGTTGAAGTTAAGGCTGACAGAGGTATGGGTGTAGCTTCTACTTGGATTATTGAAGCAGCAAAGAAAAGACACGGAAAATCTATGCAAGAAAAATTGACTGCTGAAATTATTGATGCTTCAAACGGTCAAGGTGCTGCTTGCAAAAAACGTGAAGATACTCACAAAATGGCTGAAGCAAACAAAGCTTTTGCTCATTACAGATATTAATTTAAAATTTATATTGATAAAAGAGCCTTGAACTTTCAAGGCTCTTTTTTTGTATATAGTTTTTTATCTAAATTTTCCTTTAAATAATTGATGAAAATAATACGGAAAAATATTAATATTGTAGTTGTATTTAAAGAGAAAACAGTGATGATAAATCCTTCTGCACAAATCCATAGTACAAACATTACAGAAAACAGTCAGTTTGCTCAAAACTATCAAACTTCGCCTTTTGGTTTAGAAAATGAAATTATATCGGATGAATATAATATATCAAATGCCTCAAGGCTTGCATCTTCTTCTTGTGCAACAAAGATAAATTCCTATGAGGATTACAAAAGGATGAGCGATCCTCAAAATTTGCAGACTGAAAAAAATCTTTGGAAAGAGTATCAGGATTTTTTGAAAATCAGAGGATGTTCAAATAAGCTTGAATTGATAGCATTAAACTCAACTGGGCTTTCAAACACGGAAACACTAAAATTGTCTGCTGCAAAACAGATGTATGAAATCTTTGATGATATGAATATTGATATAGGGGATTTTGACATTGAAACTTTTGTTGAGGGCTCATTTATAGAAGATATTGCTGATTTTTTCAATAATATGAAAAAATCACAAGGGTCTTTGGATGAGTTGTATTCTTTAAAAGATTTTCTTGAAACAGGGTTGGACAATTTAAATTTTGACAGAAGTTTTCAAGCTTCTTTGTCAGAACTGCTAGAACATTTGGATGATACGATAGATTTTCTTGAAAAGAAAAGAATTTAACAATTTGTTACAATTGTTTTTTATACAAAAAGTATATACTAATCTAAAAAATAATTGGCTTAAATTCAAAAAAGTATATACTAATTTGTTTTTTTTGTAATATTTTGTAATATTTCAGAAAAATTTATGAAATAGAGAAGGCAATTATTTCAAGTTTATATACTTTATATAAACATAAGAGATAAATAAAAACAAAACAAGACTAATAGAGATTTTAATAAACTTAAAACATATAAGGAACGGGCAAAGGTATTTAAAACACGAGGCTATAAAAAAGGCCTCTTTTTTTTGCCTTCTTTTGTCGAAATCTTTGATTTCGTACAAAATGGCGTCACGGTAAAAGCAAGAATAAAAATATTCAAAAAAAAAATAAATAATAGTGACCAACGAAACTTTTCCGCTGAGCTGTTGCGAAGCGTGAAAAATGTGGTCACGAAAGCACTCAGGTTTGTATTTTTTTAATTAAACAATAAATAGTGACACCGTTTAAACTAAAATATGTTAGCTGGCAATAAAATGACCTATATTTAAACCGATGTCCACCCTAAGTCAAAATGCCATCTTTCGGAACGCGGATTTTTAAAATCTCCGCCCCATCTCATTCCGATTGATTTTGCATAGTCTCCAAGAAGCTTGTAATCAGCGTCTGTTCCGTTTGCAATATTTATATCAATAGCCTTGCCATAAGTGTGCAGAGAATTTTTTGCGGCATTTGGATTTGTAGCGTACAAGTGAGCTTGTTCTTGAGGTGTTCTGTAGCCGCTTGTTATTGTAACATTTAGGCCTTTAGACTCAGCATATGCCAATAGTTGTCTTGTTTTTTCCTGCATAACAGGATTAAGCTGTAATATTGCTTCTTCAGTATTTAACGGCTTGTTTGAATTAACAGGTGCTTGAGTTTGTATTTTTAGACAACCCATTAAATTTTTTACAAGTCCGTCTATATATGCTTCACAAGACTTGCTCCAATCTATTTTAGGAAAATTATTGAACGAAATATTATTATTTATGTTGTTAAATCCAAAAGGATCTAAATTGAAAGTATCCATACCGCCGAATGATGGTATCATATTTGTAAATACCGGAGATATTGTCGGATTTATTCCGTAAAGCTGCGTATTCAAATCAGGGATGTTATTAATACCCGACATCTGTAATTGTGAAATATTATAATTTTTAAAATTGTCATTCAAAAACATAATCTTCCCTTTTAAATATCCCTTATATATATAAAGTAAATTTCATGAAAAATATTGACTAAAATGCTATAATGTTAAAATATGTTAAGAGATTAATTTGTTGAAACAGAGTGCGATTTGAACAAAAATATTTGTATGAAAAAAGTTCTGACTATATTTTGTTTGTTGTGTTTTGCATACGTTAATTGTGCTGATACTATATGCTTGTGCGAAGAAGGCAAATCCGCTTATTCTGATAGGGAAAATGTTGATTCTTCTCAAATATCTCAACAAGAAGAAGATATGTTTGCACCGGTTGAACTTGATTTGACTGACTACACAGTAATGAATAAAAAGAATAAAAAATTTAAACTCAGTGCAGAAATTTCAGACAAACAAAAAAGTGTTTCAAATAAAGGACAAATATGGACAGACGACAAAATATTTTTGTACAATTATTATTCTGATGAAAACAATTTACGTTCTTTACCGTCTTATGGCTCACTTGGCAGCTATTTAAAAAAAGACTTGGATGAAAATACCTCTGTAATGGTGGGGCAAGATGGTATTTCGTCTATAAACGGAGATACAGTAAATTTTGCATACTTGAACAGTTCATACTACAGTAGCGGAGTTCGTCTGGACAGACAGTCAGACTATTTAAACTATTCTGTCGGTGCATTCAATGAAACTGATACATTGAATCAGCAAATGGCTGCTATTGTTTCAACAAAACCTACAAGCATAAACAATTCAAATGGAAAATTTTATATAGGAGGCGGTGTTTTTTCCAATCTCATGAACAGCGTCAATAAAAATACTTCCGGCTTGTTTGCACAATACAACAATGACAGGTGGAAATTCGGTGCACAAGTTGCACGTTCTTCTTATTCAAAACCCGGATATAATGACTCAAATTCGGCTCATTTCCTGACATCATATAAAATTAATGACCATGTATCTTTGAACAATAAATTAGTTAAAAACTTCAGTATAGATGAAATACAAAGCGAAGTCGGCGTGACTTATGCCCCGCTCAACGACATAGACAGACTGCAATTTGAATTAACAGCAGCTAACTATCAATCACAAAATACAATAACAAGACAGCGTCTTAAGTTTTCAACTTCTTTTAAATTTTAGACAATCTGTTTTTTGTAATCATTTCTGGGAAGATTAACCTGTTCTGATGTGTCAAGATTTTTTAAAGTAACAGTGTTTGATTTAATTTCATCTTCCATTAATATCAAAGCATATTTTGCTGTTTTTGCAGCTTTGTCTAATTGCTTTTTAAATTTTCTGTTTGAATAGTCAAATTCTGCTTTGAAGCCGTATTCTCTTAAATCTTGAACTATCTTTAATGCTTCTTCGGGAACTTCTGATACAACAAATACATCAAGTCTTGGTGCTTCTGTTTTTTCAATCAGAGAATACAACCTTTCCATTCCCATTGCCCAGCCGACAGCAGGTGTAGATGGGCCGCCAAGTGTTTCAACGAGAGAATCATATCTGCCTCCGCCGCAGACAGCGTTTTGTGAGCCAAGATTGTTTGACTTGATTTCAAACACGGTTCTATTGTAGTAATCAAGCCCTCTTACAAGCAGTTTATTTATTTTGAATTTTATATTTAGTGCTTTTAAATATTGCTGCACTTTTTCAAAGTGTTCTTTACACTCTTCACAAATAAAATCACCTAATATGACTTTTTGTACTTCTTCTTTTTCAAATATTTTTTTGCAGGAATCCACTTTGCAATCAAGCATTCTCAAAGGATTTTTTTCATATCTGAAATTGCAGTCCTCACACAACTGAGGAAGATAAGGTGCCAAAACGTTTTTTATTGCTTCTCTGTAGTTTTTTCTGCATTCAGGACAGCAGAGTGAATTTATTTCAACATCAAGGTCATTTAAGCCCAATTCATTCAAATATTTTACGGCAAGGTTAATTACTTCCGCATCAGCAGCGGGTTCGGCAGTTCCGAACATTTCTACACCGACCTGGTGGAATTGTCTTTGTCTTCCGGCCTGCGGTCTTTCATATCTAAACATCGGTCCTTTGTACCAGAGTTTTACCGGTTGTGGTAAACGTGAAAAGCCGTGTTCAATATACGCACGAACAACACCAGCTGTATTTTCAGGTCTTAGTGTTAATGAACGCTCGCTCTTTTCAAAAGTGTACATCTCTTTGTTGACAATGTCCGTAGAGTCTCCAACACCTCTTGCAAAAAGCTCTGTTGCTTCGAATATTGGTGTTCTGATTTCATTAAAATTTGCAGCTGAAAAAATTTTGTTTGCAGCCGCTTCCATTTTTTGCCAAGTCGGACTTTCTTCCGGAAGTATGTCTTTTGTACCTTTTTGTGCTTGTATCACTTTTACCTCTCAATCTTTATGACAATTATATATTAAAAACGGCTATTTTAATAT
The DNA here is from genome assembly GCA_944323115.1 of Candidatus Gastranaerophilales bacterium. Classification (GTDB taxonomy): domain Bacteria; phylum Cyanobacteriota; class Vampirovibrionia; order Gastranaerophilales; family Gastranaerophilaceae; genus Limenecus. Next base: position 15,084 of record CALURG010000085.1, on the reverse strand, counting down.
CTTAAAATTTATAGTAAAATCGTCAATGAATCATAATTCTTTGAAACGAGGGCAAAATGGATTTTAAAAATACTTTTAACGCAAAAAATATAAGTTTTTTTCTTCTGATTTTATTTATTATATTTTTGCTGATTAAAATGACTGATATTGCTTTGCTTTTGTTTGTCAGTTATATAATTTCTTGTGCAATAAATCCGTATGTTGATATATTGTCAAAAAAAATGCCGAGAAGTATTGCTGTTACACTTATGATCGTTTTGATTATTCTTACTACTCTCGGAGTATTTATACCAATAATAGTTATGTCAATACATGAAATTAGGGAGTTTGTTGTTCAGCTTCCTCAGCAAATTTCAAATATACAGCATTTTCTGGACACATTTAAGATAGCCGGTCAAGATTTGTCAAAATACTATAATTTTGATACTGTTTTGAGTCACTCATCAACAATTGCAAAAGAAGTGATTGATAAATCAATTAACTTTACAATTGGCATAGTAGGTATTCTAACTATTTTGGTGACAATCGGAATTATTGTTTACTTTATTTCAAATGACAGAGAAGACATAAAATCTTACTCATTGAAGCTTTTTCCACAACAGTTGAGAAAAAGAGCTTCTGAAATTATAGATGAATTGGAAGTTAAAGTAGGCGGTTATGTTACCGCACAAATACTGTCTATTTCGATAGTAGGTATTGTGGTTGCTGTCACATTGCTCCTTTTGCATGTGGAATATGCGATATTTCTGGGATTTGTTTCTGCAATTCTTGATCTTGTCCCGATTGTCGGGCCGATTATATCTGGTTTGTTAATATTGCTTGTCGCTTTTCCAAAAGGATGGATAGTTTGTCTGCTGGCAATCGGTTCTCTTTTGCTTGGTCAGTTTCTCGAAAACAATTGGGCAAAACCGTATTTCTTTTCAAAATATATGGATTTACACCCTCTTGTAGTCATATTTTCATTTGTAATTGCAGCGAAATTTTTAGGTGTTGTAGGTGTTCTTATTGCTCCGGCTATTGCTGCAGTATTTGTAACTTTATTTGATGAAATATATATAAAAACATTAAATGAAGAAGATGAAAGCGATAAATAATGAATGAAGATATTATTTTATATGATATACCTCAAAAATCACCCGAAATAAATATATGGATGGCTTTCCCTGCTATGCAATCTTTTGGGATGTCATCTTTGGGATACATGTCAATTGTAAAAACTTTGGATAAAAGAAGTGATATTTTTGTTGAAAAGATTTTTACAAATACTTCGCACACCAGACTGATGCTTTCTCAAGTGGATATAATGGGGTTTTCTGTTTCTTTTGAAATTGATTTTCTCGGTATTTTTAAAATTATGGAAAATTTCAAAATACCTTTTTTTAGCAGAGAAAGAGACGAAAGTTTTCCTCTTGTTTTTGGCGGCGGGCCGGTTTTGACTGCCAATCCGGAGCCATATTCCGATTTTTTTGATTTTATTATAGTTGGTGATGCCGAAGATATAGACAAACGTGTTGTGGATGTTATAAAAAATAACAAAAATCATTCTAAGCAAAAATTACTTGAGATTTTGTCAAATATTGAAGGAATTTATGTCCCGGCACTTACAAAATATGATGTCGAAAATGGTGTAACAAAGCCCGACGGCAGTGAGTTTTATGTTGAAAAAATAACTTCAGGTCTTTGCGATTGTATTACTACACCTGTTTTGAGTGCTAACAGTTTTTTTGCAAATACTTATGTGATAGAGTTGGTCAGAGGATGTCCTCAAAGGTGCGGGTTTTGTCTTGCCTCATACCTGAATTTGCCATATCGTTATTGTGATTTTGAAAAAATTACACAAAAAATTGATGAAGGTTTGAAGTATACGAACAAAATTGCTCTTCTTGGTGCTCTGATAACCGCACATCCTCAGTTTGATGAAATTTGTGCTTATATTTTAAATAAGCAAAAAAACATTCCCGATTTGGAGCTTTCTGTTTCTTCTCTCAGAGCGGATTCTATTTCGCCGACAGTCATACAAACACTTGTTGCATGCGGTCAGAAACATTCTACAATTGCAATTGAAGCCGGCTCTGAAAGACTCAGGAAGCTTATAAATAAAAATTTGACTGAACCCCAGATTTTCGATGTTGTGAAAACGGCTAAAGAAAACGGTCTAAAAGGATTAAAAATTTATGCGATGATTGGTCATCCGACTGAGACAAAAGAAGATATTGAAGAATTAGTAAATCTTGCAAAAAAGCTAAAACAAAATTTCAAAGATTTTGATTTTACATTCTCTTTTTCAACATTTGTTCCGAAAGCAAATACACCTTTTCAGTTTTGCGAAAGAGAATCAACAAAATCACTTGAAAAAAAATATGAGTTTTTAAAAAAAGAGTTTCATAAATTGGGTGTAAAAATAAGAACTTCCAGTGTCAAATGGGATTATTGGCAGGCTGTAATATCAAGAGGAGACAGAAGACTCTGCGAATTTCTGGTTGATGTGTACAAAAATGGCGGAAATCTTGGTGCATTTAAACAATCATACAAAGAACTCAAAGCAAAAAAATTACTGCCTACTTCGGATAGTTATGCTCTAAAAAAACGGGAAACAAATGAGAATTTGGCATGGAACTTTTTGAGAATATACCCTTATAAAGATGCTTTAATAAAAGAGTATAACAGACTTTTAAACCAGTATTAATATTTGTAAAAATTTTTTATTTATTTTTTTTATTAAGGTATTGACATTTATTTTCTTAATGTCATAATAAATAAGTAAGGTTTAAGTGTAGTCGAAACACTAAATAACATTAATAACATTAATAACCCCGAACACATATAAACTCCTAAATAATAAACACAAAAGAGACCATTAGGATGCAGAAAACAAACCACCCGGATTTTAAAATCTGAGTGGCTTTTTTTTTGTTATCTTAATTTACTTATATAAAATACATCAATTGATATATTTTTTGCATTAATTAAGTGTAATCGTGACAACTATTACGCTTTTGATTTTAAATCGTGAAAATATTATAATAATCAAATGCAGGTGATAAAGTCTGAAACTATCGAAAAAGCTGTATATGAGCTGTGTGTTATTGCAAATACACAGTATGATGTTTTTTTGTACGAAAAAATTTATAAAAAATATATTGAAACTAAAGACTCAAATTATAAACATAAACTGTTAAATATTTTAAAGAATATTCAACTTGCAAATGAAACTAAAAGGCCTCTTTGTCAGGATACCGGTCAGGTTATTGTCTTTGTTAAAATTGGCCAAAATGTGTGTATCGAAGGTGCTGATTTGAACAACGCAATAAATAGTGGTGTTGAATGTGCATACAAATTGAATTTTTTCAGAAAATCTGTTGTTAATAACGCTTTTTTTAACAGAACTAATACTCAAACTAATACACCTGCAATAATTTATACTGAAATAGTCTCCGGAGATAATGTTGAGCTGTCTGTACTTGTTAAAGGAGCTGGTTCAGAGAATTATAGTGTGACTAAAATGTTTAAACCTAATGAGGATAAGTCCGAAATTTTCGGATTTATTAAAACATCTATCCTGAATGCAGGTGAAAAATCTTGTCCGCCTTTTGTTCTCGGTATAGGAGCCGGTGGCACTCTGGATTATGCAGCTTTACTCAGCAAAAAAGCATTTTTTAAGAACGACAACAGTGATGCTGAAAAAGAATTTATAAGAGAACTATCTGACTATTTAAAAAATTATCAAGATATGCTGCTTGATATTAAAATTATGACAGCACAAACTCATATTGCCTGTCTGCCTGTTGCATTGACGATAAATTGTCATTCTACACGACACGCATCCTGTATAATACAAGGAGAGAATGTAGCGTACAATACAAATATATTGCCTTCTTGTGAACTCATAAAATGTGAAGGTGATTTAAAAGAAATCATGACAACCGAATTCGATGTTTTGAGAAATTTAAATCCAGGCGAAAGCGTATTGTTGAGCGGAGAAATTTATACCGCAAGAGATGCGGCTCACAAAAGAATTCAAAATTTTTATGAAAAAAACGGCATTATGCCTTTTGACATAAAAGATAAAATAATTTTCTATGCCGGACCATGCCCCGCAGCAGAAGGTGAGGTTATTGGACCTATCGGACCGACAACTTCGGCAAGAATGGATAAGTATTGCGAATTATTGTATTCTCAAGGACTTTTGGCTACCTTGGGTAAAGGTGAACGTTCAACTTTGGCTAAAGAAGCAATAAAAAAATATAACGGAAAGTATTTTACGACGCAAGGCGGTATCGCATGTCTTTTGGAAAGATGTGTAAAATCTTGTGAAATTATAACATTTGAGGATTTGGGGCCTGAAGCAGTAAGAAAATTGTATGTTGAAAAGCTGCCTGTCAAAGTTGAGATATAAAAAGACCTCTTTAATATAAGAGGTCTTTTTTTATTATTTTATTAATTCAATTAATTTATTCTTTGGAACATATATCCAATTCCACGTGCAGTCAAAATCAATTCAGGATTTGCCGGGTCTGTTTCAAGTTTTGAACGCAGTCTTGAAATATGAACGTCAACAACCCTTGTATCAATTCTGTGATCCGGTGGATATGCCCATACATATTGAAGAATTTCGTTTCTGGAATAAGCTTGGCCTGAGTTGTTAACAAGCAATTCAAGCAAACTGAATTCCATACCTGTAAGTCTGATACGTTCATTCTTCCTAAACACTTGGCGTCTGGCTGTATCGATTTTTATATTACCTGTTGTGATAACATTTTTTGTGACTTTGCCTGTAGACGGAGCAATTTCTCTGTTTGTAGAACGTCTTAAAACTGATTTTACACGAGCTTCAAGTTCTTTGGGGCTGAACGGCTTAACTACATAATCATCAGCACCGAGTTCAAGACCTGTGATTCTTTCAGAAACATCACCAAGTGCAGTCAATATAATAATAGGTACATCCGACGTTCTTCTGATTTCACGACAAACACCATAACCATCCATTTTGGGCATCATGACATCAAGTACTACCAAATCAGGATTTTCTTTGTTAAATACAGCAACAGCTTCTTCACCGTCAGCAGCGGTAACAATATCGTAGCCTATCATTCCGAGTCTTGTTTCAAGAATTCTTCTGATACTGGCTTCATCATCGGCAATCAAAATCTTTTGTTTTGCTTCACCCTGTTCATTTACTTCATTTGTTGGACACATGTTAAAAACCCATCTTTCTCTACGTATGTCTAAACACTAATCTTTTTCAATATTAAATTACGTTAATTTATCTAACATAATATTACAAAATATTGATTTATTTTAAATTATATTACAATTACTTTGTATAGTCAACTTAACCAAAACAGAGAATTGACAAGTTTGCAATCCTTTCATGCTGGTGTTATAAAGTTATTAGTAGAAATAAAGAGGGAGATATATAATGTCTAACATTGAGGTAATTTTACCTGACAATTCAAAAGTTTCATTAGAAGAAGGTGCAAATGGTTTTGACCTTGCAAAAAATATAAGCGAAGGTCTTTTAAAAAATGCTGTGGCTCTTGAAATAAACGGAGAAATGAAGGACATTCGAACACCTCTTTCAAACGGCGATAAAGTTAAAATTTTGACTTCTAAAGATAAAGAAACATTGTCCATACTTCGTCACTCAACATCACACGTAATGGCACAGGCTGTTATTGCTCTTTTCCCGCAGGCAAAACTTGCAATCGGTCCTGCTATAGAAAACGGTTTTTACTATGATTTTGATTTGGAAGGCCACACTTTTACTGAAGAAGATTTGTCTAAAATTGAAGACAAAATGAAAGAAATTGTTAAACAAAATCTCACATTTGAAAAATATCTTGTACCGGACGTAGATGTGCAAATCAGCGAATTTAAATCTGAAGGTGAAATTTACAAAGCAGAATTACTCGAAGAGCACAGAAATCACAAACCGACTCTGTTTTTGACCAAAGATGCTCAAGGCAAGTCTTTGTTCAATGATTTGTGTGCCGGCCCGCACCTGCCTAATACTTCATTTATTAAAGCATTTAAACTGATGAAAGTTGCGGGAGCTTACTGGAGAGGCAATGCAAAAAACAAAATGCTCCAAAGAATTTATGCTACTGCTTTTTGGACAAATGAAGATTTGAAAGCATATCTCACAATGCTTGAAGAAGCAGAAAAAAGAGATCACAGAAAACTCGGTGCAAAACTTGATTTGTTCTCAACTAGAGAAGAGCTTGGAGCAGGACTGGTTCTTTGGCATCCGAACCTTGCAGTTGTCAGAGAAGAAATTGAAAACTACTGGAGAACAGAACACAGAAAAAGAGGCTATGTAATTGTAAACACAACTCATATTGCTAAATCAAAACTGTGGGAAATTTCCGGTCACGCTGATCATTACAGAGAAAATATGTTCTTTATCCAAAAAGAAGATGAATCTGATGACCAGTTTATTTTAAAACCAATGAACTGTCCGTTTCATATATTGATTTACCAAGCAAACAGACATTCTTACCGCTCACTGCCGTTGAGAATGGCCGAACTTGGAACAGTATACAGAAGAGAACATTCAGGTGCGTTGGGCGGTTTGACTCGTGTTCAAGGATTTACTCAGGATGATGCACACGTTTTCTGTACACCGGAACAATTGGTTGATGAAATTAATGAAATCATTGATTTTGTTGCTGACACAATGGCTATTTTCAAAATGGATTTTGAAGTAGAACTTTCTACTCGTCCTGAAAGCTATGTCGGTGAAATAGAAAACTGGGAAAGAGCAGAAGCCGGTCTGAAAGAAGCTATGGACAGAAGAGGCATGAAATATGAAATCAATGAAGGCGACGGAGCATTTTACGGTCCGAAAATTGATTTTAAAGTTAAAGATGCCATAGGAAGAACATGGCAGTGTGCAACAATTCAATTGGATTTCAATTTGCCAGAGCGTTTTGATATAAAATATCAAGATAAAGACGGATTGATGAAAACACCTGTTATGCTTCACCGTGTAATATTCGGCTCAATGGAACGTTTTCACGGAATATTGATTGAACATTATGCCGGTGCATTTCCTCTTTGGCTTGCCCCTACGCAGGTTGAAATTGTGCCTATTTCAAATGACAAACACACGGATTATGCCGAAAAAGTTTATAAACAGCTTAAAGATGCAGGTATAAGAGCATCACTCGATGACAGATCGGAAAGTATGAATTACAAAATCAGAGAAGCTCTTCAAGACAAAAAGACTCCTTATGTTGTTGTCATAGGAGACAAGGAAATGGCTGACGGAACTGTTGCTGTAAGAAAAAGAGGCGAAGGTCCGATTGGCTCATTAAAAGTTGAGGAATTCCTGTCTAAAATTGAACAGGAAATCAAAGATAGAGTATAAATATGCTTGTAAAAGAGTTTAAAAAGCCTATAAGCGGTGAAACCGTGTTAATAGGGCCTGATGTAAAAAATGATATTATCATTATGGCTCTGGAATCAAGTTGTGATGAAACAGCCTGTGCAATTGTAAAAAACGGCAGAGAAGTGCTTGCCAATGTTGTTGCTTCACAAATAAAAACTCACCGTAAATTTGGCGGTGTTGTTCCTGAAGTAGCTGCAAGAGAACATCTTGATGCAGTAAATTTGATTATACAAGAAGCGTTTGATCAGTCAGGAATTACGCCCGAGAACTTAACTGCAATTGCTGCCACAGTCGGGCCGGGTCTTGTAGGATCACTTCTTGTGGGGTTAAATGCGGCAAAAGCACTCGCTGTTACTTATGACAAGCCATTTATAGGTGTAAATCATTTAAACGCACATGTTTGTGCCAATTATATTGATACAGATTTGAAACCGCCAATGATAGCTCTTTTGGTAAGCGGCGGGCATACTCAGATTATTAAAGTAGATGATTACCTGAATCAGCAAATAATAGGTGAAACAATCGATGATGCAACGGGAGAAGCCTATGACAAAGTAGCAAGGTTGCTTGGTCTACCGTATCCCGGAGGCTTGAATCTTGACAGAATGGCACCGAACGGAAATCCAAAAGCGTTTCAACTTCCTGAAGCGAAGGTACAAGGTGAATTTGATTTTAGTTTTTCCGGTTTAAAAACTGCTGTTTTGAATTTGACACGAAGACTTGAAAAAGAGACAGGTTCTATACCCAAAGAAGATGTAGCGGCAAGTTTTCAAGAGAGAATTACCTCTACTTTATTTAAGAAAACTTTAAAAGCGGCAGAAAAGTATGGAATAAAACAAATTGTACTAGGCGGCGGGGTTGCGGCTAATTCAGAAATAAGAAAAAAATTCTTTTCACTTGAAGATAAAGGGTACAAGATTTTTGCACCTGCTATGAAATATTGTACGGACAATGCATCTATGATAGCCAGTGCTGCATATTTTCTTGCAAATACTACTGACTCGCTTGAAATAGAAGTATTTTCAAGATGTTAAATTGTATTATGCACTATACTTTTTCTTATTGCACTTATATGTCTAAAATGCTATATTTGTAAAGTTATTATATATTTATGTGGATTAAATATGGGTTTTAACAATAAAAATTTATCAGCCAAAGACAGAATTATTCTTGCACTTGATACAGACTCAATTGATGAAGTTGAAAGGTTGGTAACTACGCTAAAAGACTATGTTGGGTGTTTTAAAGTAGGCCCGCAGCTTTTTCTGTCCTGCGGTTATGATGCTATTGATATAATAAAAAATAACGGTGCACATGTATACTTTGATGCAAAATTTCATGATATCCCTTCTGCTGTAGCAAAAGCGGCATCAAATCTGGTTAAAAAGGGTATAACAACTTTCAGTGCTCATCTTGCAGGCGGCACAAAAATGTTAAATACTACAGTTAAAATTGCTAGAGAAACAGCAAAAAAATTCAATCAACCGCAGCCGACTATTTTGGGTGTTACATTGTTATCGAGTTTTGGTCAAAGAACTCTAACGGAAGAATTGAATGTAAAAATGAATATTGACGAGTATGTGTCTCATTTGACATATTTGGCACAAGAATCAAAAATTGACGGTGTAATTGCAAGTGCTTCAGAGGCTAAAAAAATCAGGCAAGAATTTTCTGATGAATTTATAATAGTTTGTCCTGCTATCAGGCCTACCTGGTCAGTTGTTAATGATCAGATAAGAGTGGTCACACCTGCTGATGCGATTCGCTCCGGTGTTGATTATATGGTTGTCGGCAGGCCAATTACATCTGCGGAAGATCCTATTGCCGCTGTAAATTTAATTATTGATGAAATAGAAGAAGCATCAAAAACTATAGAAGTTTAGTTCTGCATTATTTGGAGGTTTAAGTTAATGATTATCGGTGTACCTAAAGAAATAAAAAACGGTGAAAACAGGGTTTCTTTGATACCGTCTTCCGTAAAATTTCTTGTTGATAACGACAATATTGTATATGTACAAAAAGGTGCAGGAGAAAGAATAGGCTTTTCTGATGATTTGTATGAAGCTTCAGGAGCGAAAATATTAGAAAGTCTTGAAGATGTTTATTCTAAATCAGAAATTATTGTAAAAGTAAAAGAGCCTCTAAAAGAAGAGTATGCCCTTTTAAAAAATGAGCAGACCATACTTACTTATTTTCACCTTGCGATTGAGCCTGAGTTGACTGAGGTACTGCTTAAAAAGAAAATTACAGCTATAGCTTATGAAACTATCGAAAAAGAAGACGGCTCGTTGCCCGCTTTGTATCCTATGAGTGAAATTGCAGGTAAAATGGCTGTACAAATAGGTGCCAGATATCTTGAGAATGATTTTGGCGGAGTCGGCAAGCTTTTAAGCGGAGTACCCGGCGTATATCCTGCAAGGGTGCTCATAATCGGTGCCGGTGTTGTTGGTACAAATGCTGCAAGACTTGCTATCGGGATGGGGGCAAATGTTACGATTATGGACGTAAATCCGTTCAAACTCCAGGCAGTTGACAGTGAGTTTAAAGGAAAAATCAGTACAGTGATTTCCAACGAATTTAATCTTGAAAAATATATTCAACGTTCTGATTTGATTATAGGTGCGGTGCTTATACCTTCTAAAAAGGCACCTCATATTGTTAAAGAATATATGGTAAAAAACATGAAGAAGGGTTCTGTTATTGTTGATGTTTCTATAGATCAAGGCGGTATCTTTGAAACTATCGATGCTCCGTTATCATTGGAAAACCCTACTTTTGAAAAATATGGTGTAATACATTACGCAGTTACAAATATACCCAGCTGCGTGGCAAGAACAGCGGCTATTTCTTTAAACAACTATACAATGCCTTATATATCACAGCTTGTTTCAAAAGGTTTTATTGCTGCAGTTAAATCTACACCTGAGTTGTACAAAGGTGTCAACACATTCAAAGGTAAACTCACCAATCCTGATGTTGCAAAATCTTTAGAAATGCCTTATTCAGAATTGTCAATGTTGATAGGATTCTAATTTTTTCTAATTAGTTTGTATGAACTGCTGTTTTATTCTGTCAATGCAGGCTGTACAGCTGTGAGACCACTCACGGTATGATATACGGTCGACTTTGTATCCGGCTCTTTCTAATATTGTTTGCTTTTTGATATCAGGTATATTTGATTTTTTATCATCATTAACACCATCTATTTCAACAATAACTTCATTGCCGAGTTCATCTTTTATAAACAAATCCGGATACACACCGGCTGCTTCAGTGCCTGCTTTTACATCAAAACCTTCCATAATAAAAGCTTGTGCAACAGTTTGCTCAAAAGTATTTTTGAACTTATTTTTTTGAAATTCATCTGTTTTAGCTGAATCAATATAATTTTGGATATATTCAAGAAAATCTCTCAACAAGCCGGGAGGTAACGCTTTGGGGTCTCTTGAAATATATGTAATAAGTTTTTTTCTTGCACGTGTAATTGCAACATTAAACAGATTAGGCTTCTGTAAGAATGTTAAGCTTTGAACAAAGCTGTTTTCTGCAACCGCCCAAGAAAGAATCATTACATCTCTTTCATCACCTTGAAAAGTATGGGCTGTGCCTACTTCAATTTGGTGTTTTCTTATAGTGGTTTCTGTTAAAACTTTGCGTAATGCTTTTTGTATAAGATCCACTTGACCTCTGAACGGAGAAATAATACCAATGGAAACAGGATTGTCATCATTTCCTTCGTCTTCTAAAATAAGCTCATGGACTCTTTTTAGTACAGCTTCGCACTCGGGCATGTTTCTGGTCGCATCCGAATCAACTTTTCCGTCCATGACCCTGTGTAATTCGAGCACATCAGTTGTCCCTGAATCTTTTGTCATGATTCTGATACGATTTCCGTAGAATTCTTGATTGCTGAATTGAATAATCGGATAATAGCTTCTGAAATGTTCGTCAAGTAATACAGGATTTGTAGAGTAATAATTTGCCAAATCGAACATTGAGTTTGTTCTGAAACGCCACATCAATTGGTATTTGTCAGGAATATTGTATTGGCTCAAAAATGATTGCTCTTTTGCTTTTTCCAAAAATGAAAGATGCGGAAGCTGTTTGTCATCACCAACAATGACAGCTTTCTTTGCTCTGAAAAGTATAGGGAAGCAGCTTGCAATATCACATTGAGATGCTTCATCTATTATTGCAACATCAAACAGTCCGGACTTCATAGGCAACGAACCGGAAACAGCATATGTTGTAACACACCAGCACGGAAATGCTTCCAAAAGCGGTGTGAAATCTTCTTCTTCAAGCAAACGGTTTTGAAGGTTCTTTTTGCGTTCAACAATTGCTTTTGTATGAACAATCAATCTTTGACGTTTAACTTGGTCGCGTAAAAGACCTTTTAGAGATTCTCTTCGTTTGTTCTTTAAAATATTGACCGCAAGAATCCTTTGTTGTTTTTTTAATTGTTTTATTTGTGCAAGCAATTGATGTATATTGCCAATTTTGTGTATTCTTGTTTCGACAATTCTTGATTCGCAATCCATTTCCGCAGCCTGTAGCTCCAAAGACAGTCTCATTATTGCTTCAGGTTCGGTCGGAAGCGAATGGATTCCGAGAATTTTCTTTAGTTTTAATGCATTTAAAGTATTTGTAATATTTGTAAACAAGCCGGATTTTTCAAGATTTTTTTCTATACTTGAGAGCACTGTTTTAATTTGTTCGACTTCGTCTTTTTTGAGTTTTTTAGTAATAAACTCTTTTTCGCCCAAATCGTTATCAAGAGATTGTTTTTTATTGATAATATCGTGCCACTCTTTTTCAAATGCAATTATTTTTTCACATTTGTTTTCAAGTTCTTTTATTGCCGCCAAAAGCTGATGCATGTCTTCAACATCAACCATAATCGCATCATCGAAACCCGTGTCAATATCAACTTTATTGGCAATTAAATCCTGCAATTGAAAACTCAACTGTTTCTGATAATTCAACCTGCCTGCTCTCAAAGCAAGAAAAGGAGCACCCAGTTCATTCAAACGCTGTGCCACAACGTCAACAGCTTTGTCCATTCTTGAAGCGACCAGTACGGTCTTTCCGTTTGCAACAAGGTGTGCGACAAGGTTAACGATAGTCTGTGACTTACCTGTGCCGGGCGGGCCGTAAACAGCGAGCAGTGTGTTTTGTTCTATTTTTCTGATTACATCTTCTTGTGAATCGCTCAAGGAAAGCGGTGTGCAAGGAGCAAAATCTTTTAGTTCTTTTTTATCTTTTGCCCCTTTATCAAAAAATTTGCCTATTCCTCTTAAATATTCCTCATTTACTACAGACAATGCAGACTCTCTGAAATAGCCGCTTGGCTTTTCAGCGATTTGAGTCAATTCATGCAAGACGCCGGCTGTCACCGATGGTCTTTTTGTAAGAATAACTGCACTTTGGTTTGTAACAGAAACTTTATCAAGCTTGATTGCTGTTCTTGAATCTTGTGCATCATCCAAAAATTCATCAACATTTTCGGCGTCTATTTTTTGATAAAATGTTTCAGCAGTGTCTTCTTTCACAAAATTTTCGTTGTCATCATCTTCGTGATTGAGTGAAATTTCAACATCAGGCAAAATTGATTTTAGAGTTGTTAAAAATACATCTAATTTGTCCTGTGTCAAAGGAAGTTCCGGCACTACTTCAAGAAGCCCGTCAAGCATATGTTCCATTTCGTCTTCATCATCACTTTTTCTCATCAATGCTGTCAATGCACCTGTATTTAAGGACAAAACATCATCTTGAAGAGTGCAGGTTATATTCACTCCCTCGCGTTCAAGTCTGCACGGAACATACAAAAGCGGTGTTAAAAATTCATTTTTTCGTTTTGAGCGTGAATTTTTACCTACGAGAAACAGATGACCGTATATAAGGTATTTATCTTTCTGGCTCATCTCGCTTTGAATCATTAATTCTGTTAAATCACTGTCAGAGCCGTCCAATTGAAGTGGTTCGTCAAAGTTTGTAAAAAGAGATTCCTCTCCTTTTAGAAATATCCATTTATTGTCTTTGTCCTGTTTCAGGTTTCTAAATGTTGAGCTTTGAACTTCTTCACGTACACAATCATGAAGATACAAGCTTAATCTTTTTATAAAACTGTCATGAAATGCTGATTGAATAATTTTTGTAGCTTCTTGTAACATAAAAATTCTCTAAAATCCCTTATACTATTTAAATTATAACGTATAATATCATATACGTATCATACGAAATAATGATTAATTATTAGAGAATATTTTTTGTAAAATGACTTTATGTTTTTATAGCAATTTGAAATTGAACTTATTTTAGATTACAAATTTTCCGTCTTTGTATATTAAAACATCATCAGCATATATCTGTGAGCCATTTTTCATATTTTTTATCAAATCCCAGTGCAAGCCCGAAACATTTTTTCCGCCTGCTTCGGGATAAGATGCACCCAGTGCCATATGGATTGCTCCGCCGATTTTTTCGTCAAAAAGAATATTTCCCGTGATATCCTGAATCATACTGTTTGTCCCTATGGCAATTTCGCCGACAAATCTTGAGCCTTCGTCCATATCAATCATATTCAGGAAAAATTCTTCGCCTTTTTCCGCACTTGCTTCTACAACTTTTCCGTTTTCAAGCTTCAGTCTGACTTTTTGGGCTTCATTGCCTCTGTATATTTGAGGAAAATCAAAGTATATTGTACCGTTTGCACTATTTTCTACAGGAGATGTGTATATTTCTCCGTCAGGGAAATTACATTGGCCTGAACAATTAAGCCATTTTCTTCCGGTTGTATCAAATGTGATATCCGTTTCTTCACCTATGATATGCAGTTTTGTTGTTTTGTTCAGATAATCAGCAAGTCTCTGTTGTTCTTTATCAATTTCCTGCCATTTTGAAACAGGGTCGTCCAGATTCAGGTAGCAGGCATTTATCAAAAATTCCGTATAATCATCAAGTGACATTTTAGCTTCCTGTGCAAGTGCATTTGTCGGAAAATCTGCAATGACCCATTTTAGTGTACCTTCCGCAGAACGTTTAAGCATTTTGTTTGAAAGCTCTCTGGTCGCTGCCGAACGTTGTGCCATCTTTTTTGAGTCGGCTTTTGTCATAGCCTTTGTGTTCGCAGGAGCACCGATAGAAATAAATACATCAGCCTTTTCGTATTCTACTTCTGTCATTGGGTCAATATAAGACAACTGTTCATCGTTTGCATATTTAATATAAGTTTCGGATAACCCCTCAAGAGAAGTTCTGACTACAGGATTTGCACCTTTTTGAAGCACCTGTTTGTATATTTCTTTTACAAGAGGCTGTGCCTGAGGGCTTGTTGCTCTGATTATTACAAGATCACCTTTTTGGACTTTTGTTGAATAGTCAACAAGTACTTTTGCATATTTTTCCCATAATGTATTCATTTTTCTATCCTTCATTTGCTCTGTAAGGCTATTATAATATTTTTTTTTAACTTCGTAAATTACAAAAGCAGCTATTTTAATAGCTGCTTTTGTATATTTATATATTTTGTTTTCTTAGCAAAGGGTGTTTTCCGCTTTTCTGAGGGTTATTCCTCTTTTTGATTCTCTGATGAATTGTACAAACTTTTTAACATATTCGTCTTGAGGAACTTCCTGCTCGATAACATCACAGGCTTTTGTAATCAGATATTTTTCTGATTTAAGAATTTTAAG
>CALURG010000084.1 GCA_944323115.1 Candidatus Gastranaerophilales bacterium | reverse complement strand
CTTCTTTTCCTCTTTTGTATTTGTCATATATATCGGCACCAAGATACATCAACGCAGGAACCCAAAGAGCAGCTTCTGCCGTTTTACCCCAAACAGGCATTGCCGAAACAGCTGCACCGACTTCATTTGAATAGCCAAAAGCTCTCAAAGGATACTTTGCCAGAGGGTCATTCGGATTCTGGATTATGTCTTTTATTTCTTCTTCTTTTGTTTTAGGTTTTGGCGTAAATTGGAATTTTGGTGCTATTGATGCATAGATAGAGTTTTGTGTAATCAATATTTCGGCTCCCGTTGTCTGATAGCGATAGCAATAAGGATATTATTTTAAATTAAATAATAAGCAGTGTAAAGGGTTTAGAGAATTAAAACTTCAATTCTTTTACATCCGCATTAAAACTCACATCAATATATCTGAAAATCTTTTGCGGAATTGTCGGTGAAAAATAATAGTTGTTGTCACAAGGTGCAAGTTTCAAAAAAGTATACGATTTATCTTTTTTCATAACATTAAGCAAAAACTCTCTGCCGTCAGCTTCAAAGATAATATAACCGTTGCGTGACTGCATTTCTAAAATTTCATACTTGTTTGCATTTACACTGGACAATGCCAAATAAAAAAGTTTCCCAAACGGCAATTTGTACAATCTTATACAATCACGATAGTTTGTATAAGCAGCTGTAGTTTGAGCATAAGATACTTCCATCGAGTCTTGAGCATGTGCAAGGTTTGAAAGAAACAAAAACACTATACCAGCAATACAAAGAGTCAAACAAAACTTTTTCATACTATTCAGCCTCCATCCAAGACGAACCTGAAGCAAAGTCAACAACAAGAGGCACCGCAAGAGGCTGGTTAAGTTCCATTGCTGATTTTACAAGTTCTTTAACGACAGAAAACTCTTCTTTGAATGTTTGAAGAATCAATTCGTCGTGCACCTGCATTATTATTTTTGATTTCAGATTATTTTTTCTCAATTGTTTTTCCAGTTCAATCATAGCAAGTTTTATCAAATCAGCGGCCGCACCCTGCAAAGGTGTATTTATTGCCGCTCTCTGTGCAAATTCCTTTATGTTGTGGTTTGAACTCATAAGTTCATCAAGCAAATATCTTTTTCTTCCGTATATAGTACGTGAATAGCCGTATTGATATGCACTTTGTATTGAGTTGTCCATGTACAATTTTACTTTCGGGTAAGTTTCAAAGTATTTGTCGATAAAAATTTGAGCTTCAATATTAGATATATTTAATGCAGCCGCCAGGCCGTACCTTGTCTGGCCGTAAACTATACCAAAATTTACTGCTTTTGCTTTGCTTCTTTGTTCTTTTGTTACTTCATTCACGGGAACATTAAATATTTTTGCCGCAGTTTGGGCGTGTATGTCTTCACCTGATTTGAATGCATTTATCAGGTTTTCATCTTGCGAACAGTGTGCAAGAAGCCTGAGTTCTATCTGTGAATAATCTGCACTCAAAAGCACTTGTGAATTTTTATCCTCAGGAACAAAAGCTTTTCTTATACGGTTGCCGAGTTGTGTACGAACCGGAATATTTTGAAGATTCGGGTTTGATGAAGACAAACGGCCTGTTACCGCAATTGTCTGATTGTAATTTGTATGAATTTTCTTATCGGTAGGGCTGATTAATTCCGGCAATGCATCTACATATGTAGATTTTATTTTTGCATACTGTCTGTACTCGAGAATGTATTTTGCAATCTCATGTTCTTTGGCCAGTTCTTCCAAGACTTTTGCATCCGTAGAAAATTTTTGAGCACCTCTTTTTTTAGTTTTATGCTCTATTCCCATTTTTTCAAACAATACAACGGCAAGCTGTTTTGGGGAATTTATGTTAAAAGTTTCGCCTGCAAGTGCATAAATCTTTGATTCAATCTCTTTTATATTTATCTCAAGTTCTTTTGAAAGCTCATACAAGTAATCCGTATCCAAAGAAACACCTTGAGCTTCCATTTCTGCAAGAACGAGACTGGTGGGAACTTCAATCTCATAAAGAAGTTTTTTGGCTTCTTCATCAAGCTTTTTGTCCCAAAAACGTGTAAGTTCAAGAGTAACAAAAGCATCGTCACAGGCGTAAGCCGAAGCCTGCTCTATATCAACATCATCCATAGTAATCTGCTTTTTGCCCTTGCCTATCAATTCATCAATTTCAGTCATAAAATAGTCAAGGTTTTCGGCAGATTGGACTTTCAACCCATGTTTTCTTGAAGGATCGTTTACATAGCTTGCAAGCATTGTGTCAAAAATAATACCTTCAATTTTTATATCGTATTTTCTCAGTGTATTTATTTCATACTTTGCATTTTGAAAAGTTTTAAAAATATTTTTATCTTCCAAAATAGGTTTAAAACCGTCTAAAACGTAATCCATCTCCAGTTGTTCGCCAAATTTATGGAAAACAGGTATATAAAAGGATTTTGTTTGTCCTTCATCTTCTCTCAATACAACTTTTCCGTTTTGGGCACCGATACTCTTATTGTACGCAACGGAAATACCTACAAGATCGGCTTCCAGTGCATTTATGGAAGTTGTCTCGGTATCTATTGCAAACAGGGATTGCTTTTTCAAGTTATCAATGAGATTTTCAAAATCTTCTTTTGTAACAACTGTATGTTTTTCATTTTTCAAATTGCTGTTTTTTACTTCAGCGGCAGCGGCAAAAAGCCCAAGCTGCTGTGATGCGGTACTGTTTTCTTGTACGGAATCTTTTTTATCATCTTGAACTGATTCTTTTGGTGAAATCTTTCCGTCTTTTAAGCTTATAAAATCAATCAATTTTTGCTCTGCCATCTGCTGTTTTT
>CALURG010000083.1 GCA_944323115.1 Candidatus Gastranaerophilales bacterium | reverse complement strand
ATATAACACATAAGTA
Source organism: Candidatus Gastranaerophilales bacterium (assembly GCA_944323115.1). GTDB lineage: Bacteria > Cyanobacteriota > Vampirovibrionia > Gastranaerophilales > Gastranaerophilaceae > Limenecus. The sequence continues at coordinate 3,778 of CALURG010000083.1, read as the reverse complement.
TAATTCTTTTTGTATAAAAAAATGTTTAAATTTTTATATGAAAAGAATTTTTTCTATACTTTTAATGTTGTTTATATCGCAAATGTCATGTTTTGCAGAAGACATTCACTTTGACAATGAAGTTTATACATTGAAATACAGCGCACTTGCACCGAAAACAAACGGATACGGTAATGAATATTTTAAGAAATATGAAAATGTTTCTAACTGGTCAAAAATGATAGGAATTTATTATTATCCTGACGAAAAAGATCCTGTAAAGTTTGCGGAAAATTTTGATAAAACTGTTGAAAGTACAGACAACAGCGTACTTTTGAAACTTATTGAAAATAAAAAATCAGACAAAGCAGCAATAAGTTTTTTGGTAAACGGATGTGAAAATGCTAAGAAATATTTTGAATATGATATATATAAATTTGAAAAACATCCGGATAAAGGCATGCTTGTGTTAAAGTACGCTGTGAAGCACTTCTTCACAAATGACAATGAAATAAATCAAATTGCTCAAAAAGTTAAAGAAAATAATGATAAATATCTGGAAATGATTATTACATCACCGATTCCGCCGGTTATAGAAAAAGATATTCAAATAAAAAATTAGAAAGTCAGTAATATTGACATTAACAAATACTGCCTATATTATTGATTATATGGTAGTTGAAGATACAACAAGAGTTAAAGATTATTTAACCAAGACTAAATTAACAACACTTGACTATGTGATAAACCCTTATGTTGGTTGTCCAAACAAGTGTTTGTACTGTTATGCGGCTTATATGTCAAGTTTTAGCAAGCACAAAGAAGAATGGGGCGAATTTATTGATGTTAAACAAACGAGAAAAAAGATTAATACCTTTAAGATAAAAGAAAAAAAGGTTATGATAAGTACGGTCACAGATCCTTATAATGCTTACGAAGAAAAATACGGTATAACCCGTATGATTATGGAACAGCTCATTAAATCTGAAGCATACTTAAGCATTGTTACAAAATCCAAACTGGTGTTAAGAGATGTTGATTTGTTTAAGAAAATGAAACATATTGAAATAGCGCTGTCTATCAGTATGTTGGATGAAAATTTAAAGAAAAAATTAGAACCTTATTCTTCAACTATAGAAGAAAGACTTGAAACTTTAAAAATTTTGAAGCAAAATGGTATTAAGTCGGTTGTATTTATTTCACCGATAATTCCACAAATAACAGATTTCAAAAAAATAATTGAAAAAACAAAAGAATACGCTGATGAATACTGGTTTGACAAGTTGAGTTTGAGAAGCAGCTTTAAGACCAAAATGTTTAAGTTTATATATGATGAATACCCGATATACAAATCATTGTATAACGATATTTATATCAAAAAAAATCCGCAATATTTTGAAGAAATGGCTAAAGAAATAGAGGAATATTGCACAAAAAACAACATAATTTACAAGAATTTCTATGCCGACACATAAATTGCTTCTTGACCAAATAAATAATAAATCTTTTGCCGGCTTTTCCTAAAATTAAAAAAAGTCACCGATAGTTATAATCGGTGACTTTTAATTCAATAAATTTTTTATGTATAAATTTTATCAGGTTTTGTTTCTTGTTTATTTTTATTTTTGAATATTGCAAAAGCTCCTCCTGCAGCTCCCAGAATTCCTGCAGCAAACCACAGCGGTTTACTTTTTAATATACTTTTTTCTTTTTTTGAATTTTGTATTAAATCTTCAGTTTCATTTCTTATCGGAGTTGATATTTGGGGTATATCAGGTTCTTTTTCCGCCAGAATGTCACGGAATTTTACAATTTTTGAATATAGTACAGGATATGTCCTGTCAAATCCTTTTGATTTAAAGACTTTTTCCAGAGCATCCATTATATTGAATCCGTAACCTTCATTTAATGCGTCCTGATAAGCTTTTTTGTAGTTATAAGGAACACGTCTTCTGAAATTTGTTGCGGAATTTTTATGTTCATTATATCTTTCCGCTCGTCCGAAAACATCCATAAAGAAATAATGAATATTAAAAGATGTCATCATATCTGCAAATTTTGATTTTGCATATGTAATAGGATCAATCAAATCAGTTTCACTGATATTTAGAATTCTTGCAAGCGGTTTGATTGAGTCTGTTTTATGTATGCTTCCGTCTCTGTCAGGTATACCATTTGCAATTTGTCTCAGAGGCTGGTGATCATGGTTCCCTGTTCCAAGAGAAAATGTTTCTTCACTCCAGCCGCGTCTTAAAAATGCATCACTACTGCCCCAGTTATCGTTCATAAATACGTTTGAATATGCTTTGACTCTGTTTTTTAACGGGTCGATTAATTCAGGACTGTTTGGTTTAAATATTGCAAATTCGTCAGGACCTGCTTCAACTTCGTATACAAGATTTTTCAGATCAAAATTTTCACCTTTTACTTCTTTTACCCACCGGTCAATATTGTCGACCAGGGTATTTCCGAGTTCTTTTTTATTTTCATCGAGGACTCTATTTACACCGTGCGGTGTCATCACAGGTGTTATGTAATTCCATCCGACATCAAATCTTATCATGTCATAGCGTTTTGCCATCAACTGAACTTTCAGTTTTAAAAGTTTATATGCATCGCTTGACTCATCAAGAATGTTATCATAATCAAGTGACAGTATACACCATGATGGCAGACCTGTGTTGTATCCGTGTTTAAAAGCTTTAGGAAAAGCATTTACTTCATCTTGAGAAAAATTTATAAGGCAGTCGCCGCATAGCTTTATACCGCGTTGATTCAGAAGTTTTTTGCCTTCAGCCAAATGGGCGTCAGCCAGAAACTGTTTAAATTTAAAAAATTCCTGATCTAGTTCTTTTTCCCGCGGGAAATTAAGCCAAAATTCATTTTCTGTTATGAATTTGCGGTAATTTTGTTTTAGTTGAGAATTTTCATCAAGTGTTTTAAACCTTTCAAAAGCTTTTTTTAGTGTTCTGTCCAGAGTGCTTCCGCTCTCCATTGTATTTTCGCAGTTGATAAATTCTGCCTTATTATGTTTAATATTTGAATCTACAATTTGCTGAAATTCTTCTTTGGTAAGGATTGAACCGTACTTTTCCGTTATCAAAAGTTCCGGGTTAATATTTTGATCCCCGAGTGCCAATGCAGAAGCTTTATAGTTGCAGAAAAAATCGTCGTATCTTGTTATTTGTCCTGAAGGAAGATCTTTGACAATATTAAAATCAAGGTATGTCCTCATATAATCAATAAAATCAATCCCTTCTTTTGACGTTAAATGTCCGATGCCTATATCTTTATTTTCTGAAACCGGCAGAGAAGTTAAAGGTATAATAAAGGCTGAATTACCTGTTTGACCGGCTGTTTTTTTGCCTTGTTTTAGTGTTTGTGTGTATTCTTCAATTTCATCGCTGCGCAATGAACGTTTGAAAGTTAAATTTGCAGATACACTTTTCACTCGCATAAAAAATTTAAACTCCTGATTACATTAAATCACAAACAGAAAGAATTAGCTACATTAGTTTGAATCATAAGATAAAAGTCCCAAATTCTGTTACTTCAACTCTCCTAAAAACTCATTCTTAACAAGAAAATTTTATGATAACATAACAATATAAATTAAAAGTTTAATTTTTAAGGAGGGTGTTTTTTATGAAAGTTTTATTGTTTAACGGCAGTTCAAATGAACATGGATGTACTTATACTGCACTTGAAGAAGCTGCTTCATCACTTAAGAAGAACGGAATTGAGACAGAAATTATTCAGGTCGGGAAAAATGCAATCCGCGATTGTATCGGATGCGGAG
>CALURG010000082.1 GCA_944323115.1 Candidatus Gastranaerophilales bacterium | reverse complement strand
TGCATTCGGTATGATTACAGCATCCTTTTCTGTATGTTTCTGCAAAAAATCTGCAACTTCTGCTGCGCTTGAATAATTATAAAAAATATCAAGTGCCGCAGACTGTACGCCGCAGCCTACAGTCAAAAGGAAAAATACTGAAAGTGTAATATTTACAGCCATTTTAGAAAAAATCTTCCAGCTTTTTTTCAAATTATCCTCAGAAAGAGTAATCCAATAACAGAACAAAAGTATAATATAAGCCGAAAAAATTCTCGTTTGATACATCATTGCTTTGTAGCTGAAAATATATATCCCAAGCTGAAAACCAATTGCAAGCCAAGAAAGATATGCCATCTTTTTGTTGTTAACAAATAATTGAACATTCAAAATAACAAACAGTACAAGCATGGTTAATGAAGCAATTTTTGTATATGTTGTTAATTGAATACCAATAAATTCACTTTTGTAAACTAGTCCTATTGAATTTAAGAAAAATATCAATATAGTTTTGATTGATTCAAAAGGTACGTCATCAAAATTTAAATTGATTGCCTGATTGCTTGAACATGTACCGAAAAGCTGGATAATTACAGCAAAAAGCCCAAAAAATATAATCCCCGCTGCAAAATACAAAACAGAGCTTTTGTTTTTTATTAAATAATCTTCAACAAAATAACACCCCAAAACAAAAACAAAAGCAAACATAATTACATGGGTATTTGCAAGCATTGCCAAAACAACTGCGTACTGCAAAGAATACTTTTGAGGATTTTCCTGTACTTTTTTATACAAAATTGCCGAAGCAAAAACAAGCAGAGGAATAAGAGAATAGCTCCTTGCAATAACAGGGAAAAAATACAAAAATCCCGCACTTATCAAAACAGCAAACTTTGTAAATCTGCCAAACGGCGAAAATTGCAAAAACAAAAATACAGAAACACAACTGCTCAGCCAGCATATTATCTGCATTGAAAAAATTGAAAATCCTAATTTTGCAAAAGGCATAACAAGCAGATAAAATAAAGAAGGATGCCCCTCATTTACCAAATGCTTAAACAATCCCGGCAGTGAAAGCTGTTTTACAAGCAGCCAAACTTGTGCTTCATCTGCCCATATTTCATGCCGCATTACAAAAAGCAACGTTACAACAGCATACAGAATTGTCCACAAAATATTAATATACAAAGTTTTATTTTTTGTCATTGTTTTTATCCTCGAATTTATAAATCAAAAATCTTTCCTGATTTCTTATTACATTTTTATCAGATTGAAAAACAGGATTTGCATCTGTGTAAAATGCTCCCGTACTCAAGATAGCATAAACAACTTTTTCTCTTTTTATAAATTTTTCTAAATCAATCGGCACTGAAGGATGTGAAATATTTTTATTCCACAAAGTAAAAGTATAAAAATTGTTATACCCGTCATAAAAAATTTTCCATTTATCTTTTGGAAGATATGCACTCACCGCAGTGGTTGAAAGAGGAAAATTACTGATAATAAAAGCATCATCAGGTATATTTTGCTTTATATACTCAGCAGCCTTTTTCCCTCCCGAAAATTCATAAAAGTAATCCTGTACAGCCAGTTTTAAAGTTCCGGCAAATGACAGAATAAACATGAATATTAAAGAAATATTTATAAAAAATTTCAGTTTTTTTGAATCGATATTGTTATAAATCCCCCAAAAACCAAATAATGAAACAATAAGCAGTGTAAAAGCTCTCGGAGGATGTATCATCCAAACGGACATATAAATATAAAATTGGTAAACAAAATTCAATAAAAAAGCAAAAAATATCTTCTTGTCATACACATAAAAAACAACACCGCTGAAAACTAAAAATAATGTAAACAAAAAAATAACTAAAAAATTTGAAAAACCATAGATATTAAAAATCACCTTTTCATAAATATGCAAAAATCCGCTCACGCCGTATTCATGCGGATAACAAGTTTTTACAATGTAATTTTCATTTTGCATTCCCCAAAAATACAAAACCATAAAAAATAAAACAGCAAAAATAATTCCAAAAGCGGCAATATTCTTTTTATTTTTTTCTTTAAATGACTCTAAGCCAAATGCAAAAGCAAGAACACAGCAAAATCCAAACATTATTATGTGGGTATTGGCAAGCAAGATTAAAAGACCGGCATACCAAAAAGGTTTTGTCTTTCTGTCTTTATAGACAATTGCAAGCAAAAATAAAAACAACGGAATAAGGCAATAGTTTCTGGGAACGACACTATACCAGTATAAAAATCCTGAACTCAAAAGAACGGATACCTTTGCCAAATAATTAAACGGAGATTTAAAAACAAGCAGAAAAGCTCCTGCCAATACCAACAACCAGCTGAGAATCTGCATCGAGAATACTGCATTAAAACCATGAAACAATTTTGTCAAAGGCATCAGCAAAAAATACCACAACAGAGGATGACCTTCCGTACGGACATGTTTTATAAGCCCGAAAAAGTCCAAATCTCTTGCCACAAGCCATGCCTGTGCTTCATCTGCCCAAATCTCGTGATGAAGAACAAACACCAAAGTCAACAAAGCAAAAAAAGCCAGAAGCAAAATATTTTGCACAGTATCTTTTTTTAAAATCTCCACTTAGTTTACCCTTCTAATTTTATAAATTTTAAACCTTTCCTGAGTAAGAATTACGTTATCATCCGTTACAAATAAAGGTTTTATATCAACAAAAGACTCAACAGCCAGCAATATATAAATTTCTTTGTGCTCCAAAAGAAACTTCATGTAAGGAACAGGAGCGGAAATATCCGGAACAACTTTATTCCACAAACTGAAAGTATAAAACGATTTGTACCCGTCATAATATATTTTCCACCCGTCTTTTGGCAAATATGCACTGATAGTTGGAGATGCGTAAGGGTGGTTTGTTATTATAAATGCATCTTTCGGGATATTGTTTTTTATAAATTGAGCGGTTTCTCTGCCGCCGGAATACGGATATTTAAAATCTTGTTTACATAAATGGTAAGTATACGGAAATGTGCACACAAAAACCAGGAACAGAAGAATAAAAGGTGTTTTCAAGTTATGTTTTAAAGATTTTTGTTTTGCTGCCAATACCCACAAACAAAACAAGCAAGTCCATGCAAGTGTGTATACTCTTTGGGGTATAACGCCCCAGATTATACAATAAATGGTATATTGGCATAAAAGATTTAATGCATATACAAAAAACAACTTCTTGTCTTTGATATAAAAAAATATTGCAAAATACACAAGGAAAATAACAAACAAAACCATTAAATACCAATTTTTTATACCGAAAAACACAAAAGCCGACTGAAAAGTAACCTGCAAAAAAGATACAAATAAAGAAAATACTTTAGGCTTGTTTGCCACGACAATAACATTTTCATTCTGTGCTCCGTAAATATACAAAAACACACCAATCAATGAAAGAAATACCAAAAAAGAAGCAATCGCTGACTTCTTATTTTTCATTTCAAAGCTTTCATATGCAAAAAGCAATCCCAAAGCAGAACAAAATCCAAATATAATAACATGAGTATTTGCAAGCAATATCAGTAAAACCGCATACAAAAAAGGTCTTTCGTGTCTTTTTTCATAAAAAATTGCAACTACAAACATCAATAACGGTATCAAACAATAACTTCTGGCCATTGCCGGATACCAGTACAAATAACCGGAACTCAAAATAATTGCGGTTTTTAAATAAATATTAAAAGGTGATTTAAAAAGCAGAATCCCCACACTTGAAACAACTATTAACCAGCTTAGAAGCTGCATGGACAATACCGGCAGATTCAATTTTGCTAAAGGAGCCAGCAAAAAATACCACAACAGAGGATGACCTTCCGTACGAACATGTTTTATAAGCCCGAAAAAGTCCAAATCTCTTGCCACAAGCCAGGCCTGTGCTTCATCTGCCCAAATTTCATGATGAAAAACCAAACAAAGAGTAAAAACCGCATATAAAAGTAAAATTACAGAAAAAATTATATTTTTTTTACAAAAAATATTCTGCATTTCAGTTTTTGTATCTCCTCCAAACATAGGTTTATTATACTTTAAGACAAACCTCAATTACAAGAAACGTTTTAAACACGTCACTAACAGGATTTAAGCCGATTATTGCCGCTGTTTAAAATTTCTCTGATATTTTTAACGATAAATTTTGTTTTTTGCAAATTTTAATATACACGCAAATTATTTTATGTCCGCAGTTTATAATACAATAATCAAACAAAGAGGTTATGCCATGAAATTAAACTTTATTTCAGAAATAACAACAGTTTCAGCTTCAAAATTAAAAAGAACAATATTTGGCGGTGTATCAAAAAAAAGTGCAATAAATGCAATTGAAGAAGGTGTCACTGCTGCATACAAAAAATGTGAAAACGAATTGAGCAAAATACAATCTGAACTTGAAAAATATAAAAATAAATCAGCAAAAGAAATGGCAGAACTTACGTCTAAAAATGACTCTATTATTTTGGAAGCAGAAGAAGCTTTGAAAAAAGCAAACGCTATAAAGATTCTTGAAAAAAATTCTCCAAACGGAGAAAAAGAAATTAGGAAATTAAATAAAAACGGTGCCTTGATGGTGAAAAAATACAAATTTGACGGAAATATTTCCATTGTTAAGGTAACACTATTTGACGGCACACAAAGAAAAACATTGTACAACACTCGCAATGGTAAACCCGTGAAAACTTTCATACACTCAAACGGTAATGAAAAAGTTATCAAATATGATGAAAACGGTATAAGTGAACTAAAAAATGCAGTTGGAAATAATTTTGAAAATCAAACACCCAGAGTAATGCACAAAACCGAATCAAAACCGTTTAAAGATAATTTATACGGCAAAGGTTACGTGTATGACAGGATTTACTCTGACGGAAGCATTGAAACAGTAGCCAGATACGTTAATGATAAAAAAGAAACAACAATGATATCCACAAAAAAATATTCATCGGAAGGAAAACTTCTCCAAGAATGCGATGACTGGGATATGATGCAAAAAATTACCGTATATGAAGATGACGGAAGCATAAGAATCATTGAAAAAAACAAAAACAACAATACAACTATGGTTACAAAAAAAGTTAAAACGGATGATGACAATTACAAAGCAGTTTCAACTAAATTATACGAAAACGGAATAAAAACAAACTATCAGGTGTTTACTGAAAATTCCGATTTTTACTCATAACAAATAATTTAATCTGTTGCTGTTAAATATAAATATTTAGACAAAATGTTATTCTCTTGAAAGATAGCTTAGTGCTTCTTTCAAAATTTCTTCCGACGAATCTTTTTTGAGAACAACTTTGCAAGCGGCTTTTATTGCATCTTTTGACTCTTGCGAAGAATATCCTAAAGACAGCAGCACAGCCTGTGCTTCAGACAAAGCTTCATCAGAAACTCCTTTTTCGTCAGATATATCTGAAACATCAACAGGAGCAGTGTTTTGCCAATTTATAAGCTTGTCTTTCAGTTCAAGAATAATTTTTTGTGCAAGCTTGGGGCCAACACCTTTTGCTCGTGAAAGTTCTTTGTAATCCCCTCTTATTACTGCCGAAATAAGGTCATATCCGGAAAACTCATCAAGCAAAACCAATGCAACTTTCATCCCCACACCGGAAACACTCAAAAGGATATTAAAAATATCTCTGTCTTCTCTGTTTAAAAACCCGCACAAAATCATTGCATCTTCTCTGTGAATCAAAGTAGTGTATATCTTTACTTCCGAATCAACTTCTCCGGCAAGAGAAATATTTCTCGCCGTAGTGTTTACAAGATATCCGATTCCGTTGTTTTCAACAACAATAGAAGACCCTTTTGTTCCGGTTGGGAGCTTGGATATCAATTTGCCTTTTATGTAATCGAACATAGTATTTTCTTTCCTGTTTCTTTTATCATTTTAATATCATCATCGGGATTTCGTCCGGTTTTTGTAAGATAGTTTCCTATCATTATCCCGTCAACACAAGAATTGAGTGCTCTTTTTTGATTTTCTTCACTCAATCTCATTCGCCCTCCGCAAAGTCTCAAAACAGATTTCGGATTTGCAATTTTTAATATAGCAAGTGTTCTTAGAATGTTTTCCTCGTCAATTTTATCAAAATAATTTTCAAACGGTGTATTTTTTACAGGCATAAGAATATTTACAGGTATAGAATCAGGTTCTATTTCGGCTAACGTTAATGCTATTTCGATACGCTGTTCTATAGATTCGCCCATTCCCAAAATAACACCGCAGCAAAGTTCCATTCCGTATTTTTTAACCAAACGGCAGGTATTAACTCTTTCTTCAAAACTGTGCGTTGTACAAACAGAAGAATAATAAGATTTTGCAGTATTAATGTTATGATGGAATCGTTTCAAACCTGTTTCAGAAAGCTTTTTTGCCTGACTGTCATTTAGTATTCCTATTGACGCACAACTCTTTATTCCTTCTGTGTTATTTAATTCTTTTATCATCTCAAGCATTTTATCAAAGTCGCTTTCATCAGGTGTTCTGCCTGATGTCACTATAGCAAATCTTGTTGCATGATTTCTTTTTGCATCAATAGCTGCGTCTTTGACTTTTTCAATTCCAACCAAAGGAAATGTTTCAATTTCTGTATTGTAATGTGAACTTTGTGCACAGTATTTACAGTTTTGGGAACATTTGCCGTTTCTTGCATTGATTATTGAACAAAGTTCTATATCTTTGCGTACAAAATTTGAAGCACGTTCCAATAAAGTGCTTAAATCGGAATTGTATAAATTTATCAGTTCATTTTTGTCCATAACCTTATAATATAACAAGAGCAAGTCAAAAGAAATGGCCTGCTCTTGTTTTTATTATATAGTTCGGGGTTTATTTTTTTGTAACTACATTTTTCATTTGTTCGTAAAGTTTGCTTGCTTGTTCTGAAATTTTGCTCCAAACTTCTGCGGCTTCCGGCTGAACTTTATTTTTCAAATCAGCTGCTTTTTTAGCTGCAACATCTTTAAGATCTTTTAATTTTTCAAAAGCTTCTTTGCTGACATCTTTTGTTTTGCCGACAACTTTGTTGCCAAACTCTACAGCTTTCTTAAAAAATGCAGAATTTGCGATTTTGCCTCTGAAAGCATACGCAACACCTGCAAGAGCAGCCAGACCTACTACTGTTGCTGCAACAGCGGCACCTTTGTGGCTTTTGTGTTCTTCATTGTTTTCTTTTCTTCCGAATGCAACATTACTGTTTACCGGTTTGCGGTATTCAACTGCACTGTTTCTTAAACTTGTAGCATTGATAGACATTTTTACTCCTTTTTATAAAGTCATTAATTGATTTTTAAAAGTTTTTTAATTTGATTAAACAATTTCATCTTATAGTGTTTCAAAATAAAATACGTTTTGAAATACCTTACTTGACTAATAAGTTAAAACTCTTGAATATTTTTTTTGATTAATTATAAAAAATCAGTGCATATATTGTTACATAAGTTAATATTTGAATGAGATTTTGTGTTTGCAATACGTTTTCTTGACATCTGACAAAAACTATAATATTGTTGTGTTGGAATTACAACATGTTGGAGTTACAACAACTTGCAAAAAGAGTTTTCTAAAGACAAATTTTTTAGTTGTTATGCCGGAACACTTTCTTATTTAATTGACAAAACTTCGATTTATCTCAGATTAAGAGGTTCTATTTTATTGGCAGAACTTGGTGCAGACATTACACTTGAGCAGTTTATTACACTCGATGCTATTTCGGTTTGTAAAAACTTATGTCAAAGAGATTTGGCTAAAATTTTGCTTAAAGACCGCTCAAATGTAACAAGAATTTTAAACATTTTAGAGCATAAAGGACTTATTCAAAGAATTGCTGTTTCAAAAGGAAACAGAATTGTAAAATCAGCAGAACTTACCAAAGCAGGGTATGAAATGCTCAATAAAACTCAAAACAAAATGAAAAATGATTTTAACGAACTGATGAGCGGTTTTAGTTCAAAAGATTTAAAAACACTGGAAAAAGTTTTAAATGAGATATCTTCAAAAATTAGTGAAAAAGCTAGCATTCAAATATGATAAGGACAAATGGAAAACACACTGCAAAACAATAAAGAAATAAATCCTTGGCTGACAACAATCGCTGTAATGATTGCGGCATTTATGTTTGTCCTTGACGGAACAATAGCGAATGTAGCCTTGCCGCAAATGGCAGGAAGTTTTTCATCAAGCAATGATGAAGCAACGTGGATTTTGACAAGTTACTTAATAGCAAGCGGAATAGTTGTGCCTTCCGTTGATTGGTTTTCAAAATTACTCGGAAGAAAGCAGTTTTTCATCGGATGTATTTTAATTTTTACAATAGCATCCCTTTTTTGTGGTATGTCAACATCTTTGGATATGATGATTTTGTCAAGAGTTTTGCAGGGAATAGGAGGGGGAGCACTGCTGCCTGTTTCTCAGGCAATTCTTCTTGAGGCTTTTCCGCTGGAAAAAAGAGCACTCGCCATGTCCATATTCGGGTTTGGGGTTGTTGTTGCTCCGGTAATCGGGCCGATTTTAGGCGGATGGCTGACCGACAATTGGTCTTGGAATTGGATATTTTTTATAAATATACCATTTGGTATTCTTGCGGCAGTCACATCAAAATTGTGGATTTACGACCCGCCTTATGCAATGAAACAAAAGAATCCAAAGATAGATTTTATAGGTTTTACATTTTTGATTGTATGGCTTGTGACTTTTCAGGTTTTTCTTGACAAAGGAAACAATGCGGACTGGTTTGGTTCTGAGTGGATTTGCTGGACATTCGGAGTCTCTATGGTCACAATGGTTTTGTTTATATATTCTCAAATTACCCAAAAAGAATCCATCATTGATTTGTCGGTTTTTAAAGACAAAAGCTTTGTTCTCGGAACACTGATTCTTGTTATAGCAAACATGGTTTTGTACGCATCAACAACAATAATGCCTCTGTTTTTACAAAATTTAATAGGCTACAATGCATTTTGGAGCGGATATTCTCTTATGCCCAGAGGATTCGGAAGTGTTCTTGCAATATTTATTTACAGCATATCAAACAGAATGGTAGATTTTAGAATATTTACGGCAATAGGCCTTTTGGGATTAGGAATTTCAGGACTGATGTTTGGCTTTTTAAATCTTGAAATGTCTATGATTAGTATAATAATTCCTAATTTTCTTTTCGGTTTTTCCGTAGGTCTTACGATTACTGTTTTGACAACTGTTTCAATGGAAACAATTTCGAATGCAAAAATGACAAACGCCAGCGGTGTGCAGAACTTGATAAAAAATCTGGGAGCAGCAATAGGAACATCTTTGGTTGCAACGATGGTATCAAGATACTCTCAAGCTTTTCAACACAATCTTGTAGAATTTTTGAATCCGCAAAATACTGTTTATGCCGAAAAACTTTCTTCACTGACTTCTTATTTCTGTCAGTTTGACGTATATGCAGTTGCTTATCAAAAAGCACAGGGTATGCTGTATAACGAACTTGTGCAGCAGGCTACTCTTTGTGCGTACATGGAAACATTCCGTGTCTGGGGAATAATAAGCTTTGTATGCTTGCCTTTGCTGCTTTTGTACAGGAACAGGAAAAAAGCGAAAAAACAAACAACGGATTAGAGAAAATCCGCCAGTATAATGTTGGAAAGCAAAAAGCCTTTTTTTGAAAAAGCATATCCAGAATCTGTTTTTATAATATGTCCTGTGTTTAGATATTTTTCCAAAACATTTTTATAAGCTTTTTCAAAATCAATATCAAATGTTTTATTTATTTGTTGAATATTTATCCCTTCACAACAGCGTAAACCCAAAAATATCGTTTCTTCCAGTTTTTCCTTTTTATCCATCATGTGCATTGATTCTTTTTCAAAAAAATTTTGAATGTATTTTTTTAAATCAGAAAAATTGGCATACCTGCACCCATCCGTATAACCGTGTGCGGAAACGCCAAATCCGTAGTATTCTCCGCATTTCCAGTAGTTTAAGTTGTGTCTTGAAAACTTCCCGTCCTTACAAAAGTTGCTGATTTCATAATGTTTGTAGCCTTTTGACTGCAAAAAATCTATTGCTGCCAGATACATATCAGCCTGGCAGTCGTCATTAGGAAGATTTTTAGGCAAAGATTTATAAAACTTACAGTTTTCTTCTATTTTTAAACCGTACAATGAAATATGTTCCACGCCTGTTTTTACGGCAGTTTCCAAATCTTTCAAAAAATCATTCAGCGTTTGATTCGGCAGCCCGTATATAAAATCCGTGCTTATATTTTCAAAGCCCACTTTTTGGGCACTGTCTACAGTATCAATAGCCGTTTTTGAATCATGCACCCTGCCGATAATTTTCAAAATATTGTCATTGAAAGTCTGAACCCCGATTGAGACCCTGTTAAATCCCAGTTTTTTGAGTTTTAAAAGGTAATCAAAATCAACAGTTTCCGGATTAACTTCAATTGTAATTTCCGCATTGTTTTCAAAGTAAAACTTGTCTATTATCTTTTTTAACGAATCCGTATCGAGAAGAGACGGTGTACCGCCGCCCAAATAAAGTGTTTTCAGGTGTTCATTTTTGTAGTAATAATCTATTTCTTTCAATAGAATTTGTACATAATTTTCAATATCCGATTTTTGAAAACAGTCATAAGAAACAAACGAACAGTAATTACATTTGTTCAAGCAAAAAGGTATATGAATATATGCACTTTGCGTCATAAGAACTTTCCGGATTAAATGATTCTCTGATGAAGAAACGTTTTTTCTCCGTTTACATAAGGTAAAACTGTTTGACCGGAACCGTAAAGTTTATATTTGTATATAACAAGTCCCTCAAGACCAACAGGTCCTCTTGCATGAGTTTTTGATGTGGATATTCCGACTTCGGCACCAAGCCCGTACCTGTATCCATCCGCAAATCTAGTTGAAGCATTGGCAAAAACACCTGCTGAATCAACAAAATTCATAAATGCATTAATATTTTCTTCATTTTGTGACAAAATACAATCGGTATGTCCCGACCCGTAGATATTTATGTGAGAAATTGCGTCAAACAAGTCTTTTACGGCTTTTATGGAAACTATCTTGTCACCATATTCTTCGGCCCAATCTTCTTCTGTTGCCGACTCCAAGTGCGGAACAAATTTTTTACACTTTAAATCAGCCTTAATTTTTACCCCTGCTTTTTCTAATTCTATAACCAGCTGAGGCAGATAATTTTCCAGCAGGCTTTCATGTATAAGTATTGTTTCAACAGCATTGCAAGCACTCGGATATTGAGTTTTAGCATCCACACAGATTTGTGATGCATTTTTCAAATCAGCAAATTCATCTATGTAAATATGGCAAATCCCGTCAGCATGACCCATAACAGGGATTTTGGTATTACTTTTTACATATTTTACCAGAGAATTTCCGCCTCTTGGAATAATCAAGTCGATATACTCGTCCATCTCAAGCATCTGCCTTACATCATCACGTGTATATACAAGGTTTATAATATTTTCAGGGAATCCCGAGACTTCAGACAATGCTTCATTTATAAGAGAAGCAAGAATTGTGTTTGTGTTGTGAGCTTCTTTTCCGCCTTTCAATATAACTGCATTTCCTGATTTTATTGCAAGAGAAGAAATTTGAGGAACAACATCCGGACGAGCTTCAAAAATTACGCCTATTACTCCGATAGGACAGCTTACCCTGTACAAATCAAGACCCGTATCCATCCGCATTGCCCAGATTTTTTTGTTTACTGGGTCTTCTAGCTTTTTTACGTCTCTAATGCCCTGAATCATATCTCTCATTTTGTTTTCGTCTAATTTTAAACGATTGTAGGTGCTTTGATTTAATTCACCGGCATCTAGCATTTTTGCAGCTTCTTCCAAATCTTTTGCGTTTTCTTTCATGATAAGCTGTATTGAAGACTCAATTTTGTCAGCGACTGACTCAAGTGCTCTGTTTTTTGTTTCCGTATCCAAAGATGCAAGAGAATAAGAAGCCAATTTTGCATTTTGAGCAATATCTTCCATATCAATATTCATAATTTATATTCCTTTTTTAGTTTTCTGAATTACAACAAAGCTATATTGTCTCTTGTTATAACAGCATCATAATTCTTATATCCAAGTATTCCGAGTATTTCATCCGAGTGGCGTCCGAGAATTTTTTTACAGTCGGAGCAATTGTAATTGACCATACCACGTGCAAATTCATTGCCGTCAGCATCGATAATGCTCACAATATCACCTTTTTGGCAATCTCCTTCAATATCTGTTATTCCCACAGCCAGCAGGCTTTTATTTTCTTCCGTAAGAGCTTTTTTGGCACCGTCATTTACAATAAATCTTGCTTCAATATTTGTGGCGTAAGCAATCCAGCGTTTTTTGTTTGCAAGATTTTCAATGGGGAGAAATATCGTGCCGAGTTCTTCAGTTTCATTTTTGTCAAAAAGTCTTTTTACTATGTGAGGAGTTTTTCCGTTTGCAATAACAGCCATAGCACCTGAGCGAGTAACAACTTTCATTGCTTCCAGTTTTGTTTTCATACCGCCTCTGCCGCCGCCTTCCGGATTTAGGGCGTTTTTTGCATAGGTATTGTATTCTTGAGTGAACTCTTCAACAACAGATATTTTTTGAGCATTTGGATTTGTCTTTGGATTGTCATTGTAAAGTCCATCAATGTCAGACAATATAACCAGCAAATCGGCATCAAGTTCGCTTGCAACAAGAGCGGAAAGTTTGTCATTGTCAGAAAAACAGACTTCAAAAGCATCTTGATAAAAATCCAGTTCTTCTGTTGAAACTGTGTCATTTTGATTTATAACAGGCACTGTATCGAGATTTATTAAAGTGTTCAATGTGTCATGAAGACTCAAGTATTTTCTTCTGTGAGTAAAGTCTTCTTCTGTCAGCAAAATTTGTGCAGTAATAATATCGTATTTGTCAAAACCGTCTTCATAAATAGACATAAGCCTGGACTGTCCGACAGCCGCACAAGCCTGTTTTAGTGACATACTTTCGGAAGAATCAACACCCAGCCTTTTTGCTCCGAGTCCTACTGCACCTGATGTCACAATTATGACTTCTTTACCTTGTTTTTTTAATTTTGCAATGTCTTCTATAAAATTGTAAATTCTGGAAAGAGAAATATCTTTTTCTTCATTTCTCAAGACATTTGTTCCGAATTTGAAAACAATTCGTTTTGCTTCAAGAACTTTTTTTCTTATTTTGTCATATTTTTCATTCATAACGAAATTATAGAAAAAAAATGACAAAATTAAAATAAACATTGTATTAAAAAAAATTTTTTTGAAGTAATATATTTATTAAACTAGCAGAAAAATTTTCCAATTTTTTATCAGGATAGAGAAGAATGAATGAATTAAAAGATAAAAATGAACAATATAATGAGTATTTATACAAACATAAGCACACTCAGTCAAAAGGCGGCTTTGGCAAAGTAATTATATGTCTTATTTTGACTGCGTTGATAGTTTGTATTGCAGGCATAACTTATATAGGCATAACTGGCTCAAACAATAAGTATACAAAAATGATTACAAGTCTTTTAAAAAACGAACTCAGCCCCAAAACACAAAAAGGTTTTAACCTGCCTGTACTGAGCCACAGACAAAATATACTGATAGTCGGAGTAGATTCAAACGGAAAAAATGCAGACAAATTCAAAGGTACTCGCTCTGACACAATGATTCTTGTAAATATAGATCCGGGAAAACACTCCATAAATGCTATCTCCATCCCGAGAGACAGCAAAGTATACCTTGCAGGGGACTATGGTGTACAAAAAATCAATGCCGCTCATGCACTCGGAGGTATAGATTTAACAATAAAAACCGTTGAAGATACACTTGGAATAAAAATTGACAAATATGTCCTTGTGAACAATGATGGGGTGAAAAAGCTCGTTGATGCGTTGGGCGGAGTACCTGTTTATATAGAAAAGGACATGTACTACAACGACTACTCTGCGGGTCTTCACATAAATCTTTCAAAAGGTCTTCATGTATTAAACGGTGAACAGGTTGAAGGCTATTTACGTTTCAGAAAAGACGGTTTGGGCGATATCGGAAGAACTTCAAGACAGCAATGGTTTGTAAAAGCAGTTCTTGAAAAACTTCAATCCCCTTCTTCTATTTCAAAAATACCTGAAGTGCTAAATATCGCTTCCACATATGTCAGAACAAATCTTTCATTGTACGAAATGTCTCATCTTGCGGCAGCTTTGAGAAATATAAATATGAGCGATGTAGAATTTGCAACATTGCCCGGTGCTCCATCCAAAAAAGGATACATTAGCTACTGGATTCTTGATCCCGAAAAAACTCAGGAAGTAATAGACAGGATGGTGTACAGAGACAAGCCGTCCGCTACTGACAAAAAACTTGTTGCAGGCATCATGTATGCTTTTGATAAAGAGACAGAAGCAATGAAAATCAAAGATGCACTGCAAAACTCAGGTTACGAAGTTAATTGTATAGGCAGAGCATCACTTCCTCATTCTCAAATTATCGGTCACAATGCAGCAGTGACAAGTGATTTTGTAAGCTGGTTAAAAAAACAGATACCGGAAGTAAAAAGCTCACAGTTCGTTTATGACCCTGTAAGAATGTATTGTGTACACAGTGATTTTACAATAATTGTTTCGGGTTCTTAGCTTTTTATCAGGACAGAATTTTCGTGAAATAGTTATACAAAGCCATTCTTTTGGCAATAAAGAAATCTTTTTCGGGCTGGTTTTCATCAGGATTTAATATGTATAGAAAATCTTGATAATCGGGATTTTCTTTATTTGAATTTTCTTTTGACCACTCTTTTATTTCCGACATATAGCTGTAATAAAGCTGTTTCATTTTGCCCAAATCTATTTTTTTATTTGCACGAAGAGGAATTACACCTTTATTTGTTGCAGAATAATAGTCTCTTTGTCGTGTCGGAAAATGTTTTACAAGAGAAAAAATTTCTATATTATCGCACAAATCTTCAAAAGGCAGAGAATACACTTCAGTATTTTGTGTCGATTTATACAGGATATCCGCCATTGCCTGTTCAAATGCCAGCATTTTCAATTTTGTTTCTGTAAGCATTTCTTCTTTGGGAAATATCATTATTTGTGCATTATCAGATGAATTTTTTCTTTTCGGACAAATTCTATTGATAAAATAGTCTAAATTGTTCAAATCACTGTTTCTTCTCAAAAAAGAAGCCGCTTCTTCAAAGTAATCATCCATAACATCTGACGGAACAAAGCTGAATCTTTTTTCAAACAGATATTTTGCCTGTTTTATAGCCTGTTCATTCTTATAGTCATTAAGTGATTTTAAACATGGTGCAAAAACTTTTTGTTCTTTAAGAATTTTGGGCATAAATGCTGAAAATTTCTCATTAAAGGCATATTTTATTTCGGAAGAATATGCACTTTTGTTTGAAAAAATAATAAATATAGTCCTGCCGTACAGGCGGATATACTCTTTGAGTGCTTTATAAGCTTCTTCGTATTCCGCATTTTTAATTTCTACAGAAGGATTAACAACAAAATATTTTTTTATTATGTAATCAATTTCTTCGTCGCTGAGAGGTTTTCTGTATTCTTCATAGGCTTTTGCTATTTGAGATACATTAATTTTTCCTTTTTTCAGAACATTCAAATTGAACATTTTTCCGGTGCGATTGGATTGAAGAACAATCGGACTGTGACCTTTTTCGAGATGATACATAGCCACTTTTAAATCTGTAGCCGTCATAGAATATACCGCAGGGTCTCTTGTAAATTCATACACTACTTCAGCCATAGCCGCCTCAATGGCTCTATTAAACCCTGCAACTTCCATATCTTCTTCGGCAAGGGCATTTTGCAGCTTTAATGATTCTTCAGGCAGCAGCTTTTCGCCTTTTATACTACGAACCCACAACTCCAATATGTCATCCGGAATATTTTTTATAAGATTTTGGTACATGTCTTCAAAATAATTGTCCGGTATGGATTTTAATTTTCCGCCAAAATATGAACGGTATAGAACCTTAAATTCTTCTTTGATTCCGCCTTGCTCTGGAAGCTGTTCCATCACAAATTGAGTATCATTGGTTCTTGATTTGTACTTTTCTAGTTCTTTTATACGCTGAGATTTTTCACGCATTATTTGTTTTTTCAACGCTTCAAATGTGCCGTTGGACATAGCGGATTTTATTTTTTCCTGAGAATTAATAATATTTTGTCCTAGTTCTACGGCATAATCAGGATGTTTTTGCCAAAATTCCTTCATAATCTGTGACTGCATAACACTGAATTCCTGAGAGGAATACAATAAATCAGCGGGTTTAAATATCTGACTTTCTCTTAAATGTTCTGACAAGTCTTTTATCAATGAAAAACTATGATTCCAAGCGTCTATCATTGTATATCGTAAAGGCTCTGAGCCGGATTTGAGTTTTGATATATAATCAATTTTTTCTTCCACTGACATATTTGCCCAGCGGTAAGCAAGTTTTTGCACCCTTTTTGTATGCAGCACATCTTTTTCATAGTCAGACAAACCTGATTCAAACAGCTTAAGATTATTTGTTGCCCATTTTACAAAAAGTTCATCACTGCTGAGCTTTTGAGAGCCTACTTTTGTCACTTTTTTGGATTCAGAATCCTTAATTTCCGTGTTTTTTCCGGATGTTTTTTCTTTTCCTGTTTTTTGTTTATTTTCTTTTTTATATATATCCAGCATTTCAATAGCTGTAACTTGATCGGCTATCATGTCTAAAATTTCATTTTTTGTAAGAGAAGCCCACCACTTTTCAAATCTTTCAACAGATTTTTTTGCTCGAGAAGTTCTTTCTTCATCACTCAATGATTCCCAAAAAGCTCTTTGTCTTTCGGAAATAATTCCTCCTATATAATCAGAATATCCGTCTTTTGTGTATCTCAAGGAATTCAGATACTCCCTTTCCGGCAGTTCTATTCCGAGAGCTTTCAATGTTTTGCTGTGAATATATTTTGAATCCGGATTTTTAAACTTAAAATCTGTTTTAAAATCAGAGTCAAGATCTTGTTCCAGCTCCTGATTTATTTCATCCAGAGTTTTTGCTTCCAAAAATATTTTTTTAACAAGATACACAGTCAGATTTTCATTGTTTTTTAAAACACCTTGATTTGACAAAGACAACAGTTCTTCATTTTCTTTTACGGATACAAGTATTCCTCTTGTAGCACCAGTTTCTGACGGTTCTTTCAGATTGTCAAACAACGAATATTTTGAAAAAGCAGTTTTTATATCATCAATTGTTTTTGCTGATTCCAGGTATTTGAAAGCATTTTTCTGTGCCTCAAGCGGAGTCATTTCTTTCTTATTTTCAAGACTTTCTATATAGTCTTTTACAGGCAGTGGCATTCTGTCTTTATTGGCTTCATAAAATCTTTCAAGCCCTTTGTCCACTCTTGTACCAAAAGAAACAAGATGGTCATTAAATTTTGATTTCAATCCAAATGAATTATATGTGCCATATTGCTTGCTTTGTGCATTATCTTCTTTTGCATCAGAAAAATTGTTTGTATTAAATTTTACAGAAAAAAATACGGGACTAATTTTCATATTATCAAAATTTTTAATTTAAAAGTACACTTATGATATTTTATTCTTTGCAAAACGATTAAAAGGTTAAAATATAAATTTTTGATATTTGTGCACAAAAATTTTAACAATACTAAACAATTATGATTTTCTTAAAAATTTTTGAACTTTCAAATCGTATATTATTGCATTCAAAAGTCTTTCTCTTTGGGCAGAATCAAGAGCTTTGTTTTTTTCAATATTTTTTTTGATAGACTCAATTTCTGATTTGTCTATTTCAACCCTGTCCGGATCAAAACCTTCCAATTTTTCTTTGTACGGATTTTCATCTAAAATCAATCTCTCTTGATTGCTATTATTCGCATTTTTCCAACTTTTATGAGAAAAATTAATATCATCTATTTTTATGCCCAAAGGGTTTGCAAAGGTGTTTGATTTTTCTAAAATCTGATTTTTAAACATTGTCAATTCGGATGTCACTACAGAACTTTTGCAAGAAACCAACAAAATGTTTTTTCCGTTTTTTGACATAAAGCCGGAAATTTCTGATGAGTTTTCGAATTTTTTTCCTGCAATTTTGGGCCAAAATTTATAAAACGTAGATTTCTTCACTTCATCGTGAAACGAAGTATCCGCCATAAAAGAATCTACCAGAGACCCAAGAGAAGACATATCGGAATACAAAACTTTTTTCATTACGACCTCAATGAAAGTCTTTGCAAAATAACTTCTTCCGCTTTTTCAAAATCTTTCGGATTGTCTATATCCAAAACAGAACCGTTTAAATACAATTCTGGTTTTTCGCCGATAAAGTCTTTAACTTTTTTCAAAACATCCGTTTTTATTATATAAGTGGCACCCGTTTCAACATACATAGGGAAATGTTTGTCTGTATCCTGTCTTCTGGGTCTGTTTCTATAGTCATACAAACATTCATAACAAGGTTCCGAAACACAAGACGGAGATTTTCTCCATTTTGCATGAGTAGTACCGATTTGTTTTGCTGCAAAAACAGAATCACAACCCTTGTCTTTTAAACTCAAAAAAAGTTCGATTGCTTCATCCAGCTCTTTTGCATTACGCAAAGGACATGTAGCTTGAAGCAAAATAACAACATCAGGCACGTAATTTTCTTGTTTCTCTAAAAAATCAACAACTTGAAGCAATACCGGTGCAGTTTTTGTTTCATCCTGGGCAAGTTCGACAGGTCTGTCAACAACTTCGGCAGATAAAGCTTTTGCCACTTCCTTAATTTTTGCATCTTCTGTTGAAACAACAGTTCTTGTAATATATTTTGAATTAAATGCAGCATCCACAGTGTGTGCAAGCAAAGGCTTCCCTGCAAGAGGTCTGATATTCTTTCCGGGTATACCCTTTGAACCGCCACGAACGGGTATTATTGCTAATATTTCCATAAAATGCCTCTTCAACCGGCAAAATTAATCTAAAATTTCTTCCAAAATTTTTGCATTGTTCAATGCTTTTTGAGGACTAGGCAACTTCGTACGTTTGATATAACTTCTCAATGCTTCTCTTACCAGCTCGCTTCTTGTTCTTTGCTCATTGCCGGCAACAGCATCTATTTTACTTAAAAATTCATCGGGCATTGATACCAAAATTCTTGCCATTTTTTCTCCTTTGATGATTAATAGTCTATTTATACACACGTAAGCAACTACTTATACCATTATACATCAAAAGGTTATATAATCTATATCACTTGTACTGATTTTTATAAATACTTTACATAACGAAACAAAAATATTTCATGCAGTTTTTCTATTGGGCTGCAAGCCCAACCTACTATTTTGTTAATATCCGCAGGTTGGGGTTTCTACCCCAACACTTAAATATTCTCCCTCTCCCTTCGGGAGAGGGTCGGGGTGAGGGTTAATCCAAACAGCCCCGCACACCGTGTGAGCGAAGCAAATCCGGTATCTAGCAAAATAAGTAATTACAAATCAATATTGATTTCTATTCTCCCTCTTTTGATACAGATGAGGATGTCTTAGACAATTTTTGTAAAATCAATTTTGTAATGTCAAAACCAGCTTATAAACTTTATTTTTGTTAAAACCGTAAAGTGCTGAAAGTATTTGTGATATATCTTTGTCGGAATATTTAAGTTTCTTCAATAATTTGGCTTTTTCAAGAATATGAAAATCCTCATCATCAAAATTTTCATCAGCGTACAAAAGGCAGACTATTTCTCCTTTTAGAGTATTTTTTGTGTAATATTCGATAACATTTTCTACACTATCTGTTTTTGTCTCTTCAAATTTTTTTGTAAGTTCTCTGCCTACAGTTATTTTTGCTTCTTTTCCTCTGAACTCCAAAATATTTTTTAGTGTCTCCGGTAATCTGTTTGCGGATTCATAAAAAACCAAATCAACAGCTGCATATTTTTTTAACACTTTTTCCTGCTGCGATTTTACTCTCGGCAAAAATCCGAAAAAGGCAAACTCTTCTGTTTTTCTCGGAATCATCGACAAAAAAGTTGTTATTGCCGACGCACCGGGTATGGATGTAATTTTTATACCAGATTCAAAAAGCTTATTGACCAAAATCCTTCCCGGATCGGAGATACAAGGAGTTCCGGCGTCGGAAATCAAAGCTATTTTTTGACCTACAGCCAACAATTTTAATATTTCTTCGCTTCGTTGTTGTTCGTTAAACTTGTGATAAGAAACAAGTTTTGTATTTATTTCGTAAAAATCCAACAAAGCTTTGCTTGTTCTGCAATCCTCGCAAGCTATTAAATCAACATTTTTTAAAACATCAATTGCTCTTTGCGAAAAGTCAGCCCTGTTTCCTATCGGAGTTGCAACTATATAAACCTGAGTTTCTTGTCCAATATTTTTATCAGTCAAAAGCAAGTCCTTGTCTCTTTTTTATTTTAAAATCTTTCACAGGATTTAAACTATTTATCATTTTATACAATCCTGTTTGTTCAAAAACTCTTTTTATACAAGGTTTCATGTTTTCAACACGGATTTGAGTTTCATTAAAAACAGCGAATCTTTGTAAAATTAAAATAGCTTCGATATCGTTCAAACTCAATTCGTTAACGTTTGAAAAATCCAATTCCAGTTCGTTTTCGACTCCCGGCACAAATTGTATGGCTGAACCCTGCTTGGTCAGCCAAGAATTTATATGTATCTTTTGCATTAATTTATCCCAAGATAGAAGAAAAGCCGCTATTTTTTTGATTTACGGCCATCCCCGATATTCTCAACATCTTTATAATAGCAAAAGAAAAACCCATGCCAATTTTTTAACATTTGTTTACACAACTATATGTTTCAAATCTATAGCATCTATTGTCTTATACAATTTATCTTTAACTCTTTCTGCCGTTGCGTTTCCGACAAAAGCTCCCGTCATAAGAGCCAAGAAAAGTGCAGGGTATTTTACAGCCGGTTTTTTGTTCTGCACAAATATACTCATAGCAGAAACAAAAATTGTAGGAATTAAAGTGTTTGCCAGTAATTCATAAGTAACTTTTTTAAGTTTGTTGTGATAACCTTTTGTATCAACAACTGAAAATCCTGACAACGCCATCATAGGCTTTTCAAGCATTCTCATATCAGGAACAAAGGTTAAAGTCGAAAGAACAAGCCCTGCTGTGTCTTTTGTAACTTGATTATTTACGTTGATAAAATTTTTAAATACACTTTTGTGCTCCGATTCAATGCTTGTTGTTTTCTCTTTAATATTCTCAGAATCAGCGTTTGTCTTTTTTTGAAAATAAGGCTTTGGAAAAACATATTTGTGCAAAAGCTCATTTGAATAAACAGCACCAATGATACTCGCAAAAGTATTAATCGTGCCGGCAATTGCGTCCTTTGCTATTTTTTCCGTCTTTTCGGCAATATTTTTTGTATGAATAAGGATATTGTTATTTTTGACTTTTTCAGCATTTTTAGAACGCAAAACCAATTTGTTCATTTTTTTTACAAAAAAATTAATTATTTTAGTATTACAAAACTTTTTGGTAAAAGGACTTACTGCGGCAAATGCAGCAAGTGAAGACAAAAGAACAGCAGAATCCTTAACAAGAACTTTTCTCTTTTTGTCTTCGGGCACTCTGTGATAATCTTTAAAAGTTTTTGCAGTACCGACACTGACAAACACAGCCGGCCCCAGCACTCTGGGGTTTGAAAGTACATGTAGTATCGGATCTTTTATTCTGCTGCAATTCATTAATTCTATCTGCTTTTTATTAATTATTAATAACGGCCGTATTAAATATTAAACTGCTAAAAGATAATTTTTGCCTTTGCTTGTCGGCTATGTAAAGAAATGTAACAGTATATACTCAAACCTGAAATTTTTAATTTTGTATATACTTTATATATATGTAAGCATTAAATAAACCAAACGAGATTTTAATAACATACATTAAATAAGATGAGACTTTCACACTAACACTACCTACCTAACTTCCTAACCTTCCCTTCCTATT
>CALURG010000081.1 GCA_944323115.1 Candidatus Gastranaerophilales bacterium | reverse complement strand
TCCATACTCACTTGTTACTCAACAGCCTTTGGGCGGTAAAGCTCAGTTTGGCGGTCAAAGATTCGGTGAGATGGAGGTTTGGGCATTGGAAGCTTAC
Source organism: Candidatus Gastranaerophilales bacterium (assembly GCA_944323115.1). GTDB lineage: Bacteria > Cyanobacteriota > Vampirovibrionia > Gastranaerophilales > Gastranaerophilaceae > Limenecus. The sequence goes on along the minus strand of CALURG010000081.1, from coordinate 36,410 downwards.
GGTGCCGCTTATACTCTGCAAGAAATGTTGACAATCAAATCCGATGATGTTAACGGTCGTTCCAGAGCATATGAAGCAATCGTCAAAGGCGACAATATCCCAAGACCCGGTATCCCTGAGTCGTTTAAAGTTCTTGTTAGAGAACTTCAATCCATCGGTTTGGATATCACTGTTGCGAAAAAAGGTGGCGAAGAGGTTGACCTTATGTCTGATACAGACGATTTGAGAAAATCTTCTGCAAAGAGAACTCTGTCAGACATAGACTCAGAGCTGTTGAATATCAACTTCTTTGAAACACCTACAACATTTAAAGAGTAAATTTTGGATTGTCATGCCGAACTTGTTTCGGCATCTGTCCAATTTTGAATAATATCTTCTAATTTGGAAAGATCCTGAAACGAGTTCAGGATGACAAATAAAATAAAACTTAATCAAGAATAATAAAAATAAGGAGATAAACATTGTCTACAAGTATAGATTATTTTGACTATATACGAATCAGTATCGCATCACCCGAGCGTATACTGAAATGGTCATACGGCGAAGTTACAAAGCCGGAAACAATCAACTACAGAACCTTGAAGCCTGAAAGAGACGGTTTATTCTGCGAACGTATCTTCGGACCTACAAAGGACTGGGAATGTTTCTGCGGCAAATATAAAAGAGTAAGACACAAAGGCATTATCTGCGAACGCTGCGGTGTTGAAGTTACTGATTCAAAAGTAAGAAGACACAGAATGGGTCACATCAAACTGGCTGCTCCTGTTTCTCACATCTGGTTTTTAAAAGGTATTCCTTCATATCTCGGATTACTTCTTGATATGTCTTTGAAAGATCTTGAACAGGTTATCTATTTCAACAACTATGTTGTAATCGACCCTGCTGATTCAGGATTCAAAAAATATCAGCTGCTCTCTGAAGAAGAATATGAAGACTTCATCATGGAAAACGAAGAATCCGCTTTGAAAGTGGGTATCGGTGCTGAAGCTATCAAAGAACTTCTCGGCGAAATCAACATGACAGAGCTTGTTGAAGAAATCAGAAGCGAGTTGGCTCAAGCCGGCGGTTCCGTTCAAAAGAGAGCAAAATTAATCAAGAGATTAAGACTTATCGAATCTTTGATTGCCTCAAATACAGAACCGACTTGGATGATTATGGATGTATTGCCTGTCACTCCTCCGGATTTGAGACCTATGGTTCAATTGGACGGCGGACGTTTTGCTACATCTGACTTGAACGACCTTTACAGACGTGTTATCAACAGAAACAACCGTTTGTTGAGATTGCTCGAGATGGGTGCTCCAGAAATCATCGTAAGAAACGAAAAGCGTATGCTTCAAGAAGCTGTTGATGCTCTTATTGACAACGGCAGAAGAGGCAGAACCGTAGTTGGTCCGAACAACAGACCGTTGAAATCATTATCAAACATTATCGAAGGTAAACAGGGTCGTTTCAGACAGAACTTGTTGGGTAAACGTGTTGACTACTCAGGCCGTTCCGTTATCGTTGTCGGCCCGAGCCTTGAATTGAATCAGTGCGGCTTGCCTAAAGAAATGGCTATCGAACTGTTCAAACCTTTCGTAGTTAATAAATTAATAGAACGCGGTTTGGTACAAAATATCAAATCCGCTAAAAAGAAAATCGAACGCTCAGAGCCTGTAGTATGGGATATACTGGAAGAGGTAATCGACGGACACCCGGTACTTTTGAACCGTGCCCCGACTCTTCACAGACTGGGTATTCAAGCGTTTGAACCCAAATTGGTTGAAGGCAGAGCTATTCAGCTTCACCCGCTTGTATGTACAGCATTCAACGCTGACTTCGACGGTGACCAGATGGCTGTTCACGTTCCGCTTTCAATTGAAGCTCAAACCGAAGCAAGAATGTTGATGCTTGCTACAAACAACATCCTCGCTCCTGCTACTGGTAAACCTATTATTACACCTACTCAGGACATGGTACTGGGTATGTACTATCTGACAATTTTGAAAAACCATGACGGAAAAGATGATATCAAAGGTTACTTCTACAGCTTTGATGACGCAATCTCCGCTCTTGAAGCAAAAGTAATTGACCTTCACGACAAGATTGTTGTCAGAGATGAAAAAGGCGAAAGAATAGAAACAACCGTCGGAAGAATCATCTTTAACGAAACAGTTAGAAAATCACTTTCGTCATAGCGAAATCTGACAGGCACGCCGTGTGAGTGAAACGAACCCAGTGCCTATGCGTAGCCGGACGTTACTCCGGCACTCAGCCGAAAAAAGATTAAATATCTTTTTGAGTGGTAGTCAGTATTTCAAGACAAAACCAAACAACACAAACTCCTCAGAAGTACATAACAAACTAAGGGAAGAAAAGAAAATATGGATACATTACTTCAACAACATCATAAAAAAACAATGGAGTTCATTAACCAAGTAATGAACAAAAAAGCATTGAACAACCTTCTCGCTCAGGTATATCTTGAGTACGGCGGTTCTAAAGCAGCAAGCCTAGCAAACAGCTTGAAAAACTTAGGCTATAAGTATGCAACATTGTCAGGCACAACAATTTCAATCAGCGATTTGAGTGTACCGCCTGAGAAAAAAGAACTTTTGGCCGAAGCAGAAGCAGAAATTGACAAATCTACAAACCGTTATTTAAAAGGTGAAATTACGGAAGTAGAAAGATATACAAAAGTTATCGACACTTGGTCTGAAACAACAGCTAAGTTAACAGAACAGGTAGTTGAAAACTTTGACAGACTGAATCCGGTATACATGATGGCTTTCTCAGGTGCAAGAGGTAACTTATCACAGGTATCACAGCTTGTAGGTATGCGTGGTTTGATGGCAGACGCACAGGGACAAATCATCGACTTGCCGATTAAATCAAACTTTAAAGAAGGTTTGTCAGTTACTGAATACATCATCTCCTCATACGGTGCACGTAAAGGTCTTGTAGATACAGCGTTGAAAACAGCTGACTCAGGTTACTTAACAAGACGTCTTGTTGACGTAGCACAGGATGTAATCATTAGAGAAGATGACTGCCACACGACAAAATCAATCACAATGACTGATATTCGTGATGGTGAAAAAATTGTTGTTCCTCTAAAAGACAGACTTTTAGGAAGAACAATAGCTGAAGATATTAAAGATGCTGACGGCAATGTGCTTGTAAAAGCCGGTACAACAATGGACAGAGAAGACATTAAGAAAATCGATTCTATTGAAATTCATGAACTCAAAGTCCGTTCAGCATTGACCTGTGCTTTGGAATACGGTGTATGCCGCAAATGCTACGGCTGGGCAATGACCACACAAAAAATGGTTGATGTTGGTGAAGCAATCGGTATTATTGCCGCTCAGTCAATCGGTGAACCCGGTACACAGCTTACAATGAGAACATTCCACACAGGCGGTGTATTCAAAGGTTCAGGTGCTATGAAGCATATTGATGCCGATATTGACGGTGAAGTTGTCTCAAAACTTAAAACAAAAGAAATGAGAACACGTCACGGTGATATTGTTCAGGTCAATATTCAAGAAGGCGACCTTGAAGTTAAAGGTGCCAAAATGACCAGAAAATACCACATTCCGACAGGTGCAAAAATGTTTGTCGTAAACGGAATGAAACTCAAAAAAGGCGACCAGATAGCAGAGTTTGAACCGGCTTCATCGGGAGACGGCAGCCGTTTGACAGAAAAAGCTACAAAAGATATCAACTCTGATTTGTCAGGTGAAGTATTCTTTGAAGATTTTGTTGCCGATGAAAAGAAAGACAGACAGGGCAACGTTTCAAGAACTGCAAACAAAAACGGTATTGTATGGGTATTAGGCGGTGACGTTTATAACCTGCCCGGCGGTTCAAAAATTCTTGTTAAAGACGGCCAAAAAATCAAAACCGGTGAAAAACTTGCAGAAACTCACATCTCTTCTGAACACGGCGGTGAAGTTAGAGTTGGTGAAAATCTGGTAGTGGAAGAAGTTAAATTTGAAGGCAAAAAGATTAAGAAAATTGTTCAAGGTAAAGAATTGACAATTGTAATTGCTTCAATTGCCCCTTCAAATGCGACTTTTGAAACAACAAAGAAAGAACAATTCTGGACAGTTGAATCAACAGGTGAAAAATATATTGTAAAATCTCCTGCTGATACTTCTGTTGAAAACGGAATGATTATAGCAGAGCTGATTGATGACGAATATGCAGTTTCTTCATCAGGTGAAATCAGATATCAGGGTATTGAAGTTGATGACAACCAAATTATCACAAAACCAGGTTCCGTTATCTTTATCCCTGAAGAAGTACATCAAATCAGTAAAGATGTTACATTGAAAATGGTTGAAAACAATACATTTGTTACTGCCGGTACGGAAGTTGTAAAAGACCTTTATACCCACATTGACGGTATTGTCGAAATCAAAGAATTCAATGATATTATTCACGAAGTTGTTGTAAGACCCGGTGAAATCCACACATTGGATTCAATCGGCGACCTCAAAGTTGAAGAAGGCGAAGTTGTTGAAGCCGGCACTGTTATTGCAGGAAAAATAAAAGCTAAACAAACTTCAATTGTTACAATTTTAGAGTCTGACAACGACAATTTAGAAATAGATGATCTTGATGAAGAAATAGATGTAACTTCTCTGGACGAAGATGCTATTGCTAATAAACCTGTACAAATACTTATCAGACCGGTACAACAGTTTGATATCAAACCCAAATCAGTAAGTATTGAATTTGAAAGTACAGATGAAGCTATCAGCATCGTTCCTGTTACACAGCTTCAGTATAAAGACGGTGCGAGAGTAAGAAACCTTGACGGTGCTACTTTGACAAGAACAAGTCTTGTTCTTCAAATGCAAGGTTATTTGAGCCATTTAAAAGGTATGGTTGAAATGACAAAAGACAATGCATTAAAGGTTGTTGTACTTGAAACATTGATTGTAAGACGTGAAGTTGAAGGTACAAATAAATCTTCTCTTCAAACAGAATTGCTTGTTGAAGACGGCCAGACTATTGCACCGAAAGAGCCTGTTGCAAAAACTCAGGTACTTGCCGTTAACGACGGTATTGCAAGCATAAAATCAGACAAAGAAGATCTGAGAAGATTACTCTTGATTTCTGACAATGTTGAACAAACAATAAAGCTCAAAACAAAACCTGTTGTTAAAGAAGGCGACTTTGTAAGACGCGACGGAGTAATTTCAGAAAGCGGAGAAACATCACCGACTTCAGGTAAAATTGTTGCTGCGGGCAAAGATTCAGTAACCGTTCGTATCGGACGTCCGTACTTAATCAGTCCCGGTACAATGTTGCAGGTAGAATCCGGTTCTCTTGTACTCAGAGGCGATATGCTTGCAAACCTTGTATTTGAAAGACAAAAAACAGGTGACATCGTTCAGGGTCTTCCGAGAGTTGAAGAACTTCTTGAAGGTCGTAAACCGAAAGATTCAGCTATACTTGCAGAATTTGATGCAGTTGCTGAAATCGAAATCGAAGACGATGTACCGAGACTTTATCTCGTAAACGAAAATGGCAGAACAGAAATCAAATATCCAATTGATTCAAACATCATTGTTCAGGACAAACAAAAAATCCATGTTGGCCAGCCTTTGACCAGCGGTCCGTTGAACCCGCACGATGTTATCAGATTGAACGGTATTGAAGCTGCTCAGCAGTACCTTGTAGACGAAGTACAGAGAGTTTACCGCTCACAAGGTGTAGAAATTGCTGACAAGCACGTTGAAATCATTGTTCGTCAAATGACTAAGAAAGTTAAAGTCGTAGAATCCGGTGATACAAAACTTCTTCCCGGTGAACTGGTAGAAATTCAATCATTGGAAATAGAAAACAAAGCGGTAGAAGAAACAGGAGGCCAGCCTGCTACATATGAACCTGTGCTTCTCGGTATCACAAAGGCTTCTTTGAATACAGAAAGCTTCATCTCAGCAGCTTCATTCCAGGAAACTACAAGAATCCTGACAGAAGCAGCTGTAGACGGCAAGAAAGATATGTTGAGAGGTCTTAAGGAAAACGTAATCATCGGTAGATTGATTCCTGCCGGTACAGGTTACTACCACTTGACTCACGCTTCCGAAGAGAAGGACAAAGAAGCTCAAAGAAGAGCCGCACAAAAGAACAATGCCCGCAAACCTTCCGCTATATTGGAAGAAATTGAAGGTATGTTCGGTGCTCCTGATTTCACAATTGATGAATAATTTATTCAAAATAAAAAAACGCCTCTTTTTAAGAGGCGTTTTTTGTATATATAAGAATATTTTTTAAAGAATAAAAACATTAAAATAATCGATATTGTTAAGCAATATAAATAGCAAAAACTATCGGAGTTTTTTTATATTTTGTTTGGGTTATAATTTTTATTGTAGTACAGTAATCGGACTTTAGACGGAACCAGTCGGGGCCGGAGACAATTTCCGGAGAGAACCCTTCCTAGTATGTTAAAGCCCATAGAAAAGGAGAAAACGATGCCGGTAGCATCAATGATTGATTTACTTGAAGCAGGTGTACACTTTGGACACCAGACTCAAAGATGGAACCCCAAAATGAAACCGTATATCTACGGTGCAAGAAACGGAATCTATGTTTTAGATTTGAGAAAAACTTCTGACAAATTGGATGAAGCATACGAAATTGTAAAAGAATTTGCAGCAAGAGGCAAAAACGTACTTTTTGTAGGTACAAAAAAACAAGCTACAGAAGTAGTTGCACAAGAAGCACAAAGATGCGGAATGTATTATATCAACAGAAGATGGCTTGGCGGTTTGTTGACTAACTTTGAAACAATAAGAGGCAGAGTCAACAAATTAAGAGAGCTTGAAGAGTTTGTAAACTCAGGTCATATTGAAAAACTTCCGAAAAAAGAAGTTGTTCAATTGACTAAAAAACTCGAAAAATTGTCAAAAACATTAGGCGGTATCAAAGAAATGCGTGGTATGCCTGATATTATCTTTGTTGTTGACCAGAAAAAAGAAGATATTGCTATTGCAGAAGCTAACAAATTGCACATTCCAGTAATTTGTCTTGCTGATACAAACGCAAATCCGGACGGAATTGATTACATCATTCCGGGCAATGATGATGCAATTCGTTCAATAAAACTTATTGCTTCAAAACTTGCTGATGCCGTTCTTGAAGGCAAACAGTTAAGAGAAAACAAAGCTGTAGGAGCTAAAGCTGAAACAATTAAAGCTGAAGATGCAGGCGTTACAGAAACTCCCGCTGAAGAAGCAAAAGAAGAAGCTCCGGCTGAAGCTTAAATGATTTAAAAAGCAGGCCGGGTTATCCTGCCTGCTTTTTCTAGTTATTATGCTGAATTTGTTTCGGCATATTACCGGAGAGAAAAGTATTTCTTGAGTGTTGGTTAGACCTGAAACAATTTCAAGGTAACATTAAAATTAAAAACAAACAGAGAGGATAAAATTATGACAGTAACTGCTGCTATGGTAAAAGAGCTTAGAGAAAAAACCGGTGCCGGTATTCTCGATGCAAAAAAAGCTTTGACTGAAAACAATGGTGATATGGAAAAAGCAATGGAATACCTAAGACAAAAAGGTATTGCTTCCGCTGAAAAGAAAATGGGCAGAATCGCTGCTGAAGGTTTAATCGGTTCTTATGTTGAAGGAAGCACAGGTGCAATTATCGAAGTAAACTGTGAAACAGACTTCGTTGCAAAAAATGATGAATTCAAAGAACTCGTTTCAAATCTTGCAAAACAAATTGTAGCAATAAAACCTGCTTCTGTTGAAGAATTGCTTGCTTCTACTTGCACAGTGTGCGGATGCGGCAAAAAAATCGAAGATATCATCAAAGAAAAAATTGCTACTATAGGTGAAAAAATTACAGTAAGAAGATTTGAACTTGTTGAAGGCAATCCCGCTACATACATTCACAACGGTAAAATCGGTGTATTGTTAAATACAGACAAAGCTGATGAAGTTATGGAAAAAGATATCTGCTTGCACATTGCTTCTAATGCTCCGGAATTTGTTTCAAGAGAAGAAATTCCTCAATCCGTTATCGATGAAGAAACAAGAATCGAAATGGGAAAAGAAGACCTTGCCAAGAAACCTGAAAATATCAGAGCAAAAATTGTTGAAGGCAGAATCAACAAACTTATGGCTTCAAGATGTCTTCTTGAACAACCGTTTGTTAAAAATCCTGACCAAACAGTTGCTCAATTGATTGAAGGCAAATTGCAAGTAAAATCTTTTGTCCGTTACGTACTCGGTGAAGGTCTTGAAAAAAGACAAGACAATTTTGCTGAAGAAGTAGCAAGCCAAATGGCAGGCAAATAACCAATTAAAATTTTGCAGTTAACAAAAGCTTTCCTTTACAAGGAAAGCTTTTTTGTATAAAAAAATAACTTTTAATTTAAAAATTATACACAAAATGAAAAAAGCAGATTTTCTATAATAAGCTGCGGTTTTATGTAAGCATTCGCTTGTTTTTTTGCATGTTGAATCTTTAAAATATCTTTTTTTATTTTTTGAACCAAAAGTTTGTTGTCGAGATTTCTTTTTATCATATCAACAAGATAAAATTCCATACAATCCAAAACGTATTCAGTTTTCAAATCATTTTCCTGCATCGTATTTAACAATGATTCTGCAATATTGATAATATCCGTCTTTTTCATACAGGGATATTGTTCAAAAACAAAATTTATATATTCCGTTTCGTAATTTTCTTTGTTGAAAGAAGGAATATAAAAACACTGTGAACGAGAAATTATCGTCTCTATGATATCTTCTTTGTCTTCCGTCAAAAAAATAAAAAGAGTGCGTTCAGGCGGCTCTTCAATTGACTTCAAAAGAGAATTTGCCGATGCTTCTATCAGCACTTCTCTGTTTAAAGGCAGTGGCTGCCAGTCTTCTTGCGGAAATTTAAACCTGAGTTCACAAAAATCTTTAATATTTTTTTCAAAACTTTGTGAGGGTTTTGATATTTGCGAGTCACAAAAAATAAACACTCTGTAATAATCAGATGAATTTATCAGGCTGTTATTTATCATCAGAGTTTGTTTTATTGAAATAACTTTGGTTGATGTATCATCAGACGGTTTGTTGTCATTTTTAGAAATTGTCATCATTGCGGGATGCTGATTGTTTCTTATCCAGTTACAGTTTAAGCAATCGCAGTTATAATCCCCGTCTTTCAGACAGTTTAGCTGTCTAGAAATTTCCATTGCAAGGTAATACTGTGCAAAAATATCCTGCCCATACAAGACTAATGATTGAGGGAAGCTATGCTTTTGGTTTTTTAACGCCGCCTCAAAGTAGTTTGTAAAATATTCAAATTTTCTCTTAAAAATCGGATGAAACATTTTGCTTATTGTTCTCTTTAAATTTTTTATAATTCCTAAGACAGCAGAGCCAACTCAACAGGCAGTTCATAAAAAGCCATTTCTCCTGTTTTCACTCTGTATTCTGCTTCCATAAGATTTTTTCTGATTTCTGTTATCCTATCCATCTGTATTTTTTTCAATTTTTCCAGTTGTTTTTTCACGATAAATTCCGATAAATGGTGTTTTGAAGCAATTTCCATAGGTGTTTTGTTGACAGAATCTACTTTTATACTCGCAAATCTTGAAAAATTTGTTTGCAACACCGCAAGTATTTCAAGATAATGCTTGTTTGTACACAGTTTTTGAAACTCGAGTATGGCTTTATCCTTTTCCCCGTTTAAAATATAATCAGTTAAAACAAAAATATCTTCCGAAGAGTTGCAAACATTTTTTATGTCTTCTTTTTTTACCGCTTTAACAGGATATATCGCCAATTTCAACTTGTCCAGTTCATTGTTGATAACCCTGAGATTTGTACCTAGTCTTTCTATCAAAAATTGTGTTACATCTGATGACAGAAAAATATCCTTTGACTTTGATTGTTTTTGAATCCAGGAAGCAAGTTCTTTTTGGTAAGATTTAAATTCTGGAAATTCTTTTGATTGTGCATATTTATCCAAAATTTTATACAATTTTCTTCTTGTATCTATTTTTTTTGTTGAATCTCTGTCAATCTCACAAACAAAAGCTATATGCAAAGTTTCCGGCATAGTTTGGATGCATGCTTCAATCTCTTTAAGTTCTTTATCGTCAAAATTAATTTTCCCTTTTATATCAAAAAAATATTTCTTACAATTTATAACAGCAAATACATTTCCGAACATCAAAGACGGTGTACGCAATATATCAACCAGCTCTTGAAATTTAGGATTGTCATACATTCGGCAATTTGTTGCTGCAAATGCTTTGTCCACAACTTTTGACTTAAGCTTTTGAAGCTCAAGTTCAATCAAAAATTCTTCCTGTCCATAGAAAAAATACAGCATAATTACATTGTAACATGATGATTTTTCATTAATCAAAGAAAATTAATAAAGTTAAAAAGCCAAATTAATTGTCTATCAAAAGGCTTGCCCCTATCAAACCGGCCGTATTGCCCAGTTGAGCAGGAACGACTTCAACTGCATCTGCCTGGATAGGCATTGCTCTGTCTTTCAATGTTTTTCTTAAAGGATCAAAAAGAATAGTTCCGGCATCGGCAACCCCTCCGCCAACAACAATTTTTTCAGGGTTTAGAAGGTTCACGACACTGGCCAAACCTATTCCTAAATATTCACCCATCCTTTCAAAAATTTTCTTAGCCACAACATCTCCCTGCTGTGCAGCCTGACAAACAATAGCAGGAGTAATAGCAGCAGTAGAACCGGCTATTTCTCTAAACTTTGCACTTTTTCCGCCTTTTACATAATCTTTTGCCATAGCAACAATTGACGGACCTGAGACATAAGCCTCAAAACATCCCGTATCACCGCAGCCGCAGAGGTGGCCGTTGTGCATCTCCATTTTTATGTGCCCTATTTCACCGGCGGCATTGCTGGCTCCTCTCACAAGTTTTCCGTTAATAACAAGGCCGGAACCAATACCTGTCCCAACAGTTATACAAATAAGATTTTTGCAGCCTTTGCCTGCACCGTAGTTTAACTCGGCAAGTGCCATACAACGTACATCATTGTCAACTTTTACCGGCACATTAAACTCTTTTTGCATAATTTCTGCTATAGGAACGTCTATCCAGCCGGGAATATTCGGTAAAATTCTGACTATTCCTTTGTCACAGTCAATCTGTCCCGGAAAACCAAAACCGATGCCTTCAATATCATTTGTTGAAAGCTTAGCTTCAGCCAACAAATCCTTTATGCACTGTGTAATATTGCTGACAGTGTATTCATATCCCATCTCGGCACGTGTGGGAACAGTTTTTGGATGAGAAATCTCTCCTTTTTTGTCAACAAGTGCAATTTTTACGTTTGTTCCGCCAATATCTACTCCGACTCTGTATTTTTCAAACATTTTTAAATTCCCGTATATCTGGACTAACTACCAAAACTATAATATCACGAGCAAAACTAACATCAAACATTAAATAACTGTTTGAAACGATAAAACACTAAATATTCTACAGCCTAATTCACAAAATATTAGCCTGCTAAAAAAGCATAACAAATATTATGGTTTAGAGCCGGCAGATGCTTTCAACTCATTAGATGCATTCGCACAGCTGGTATACGCAGGATTATTAATCCAAGGCATCTTGCCCTTTTGGATTACGTAATAAGTGCAACCCCATTCTGAATTGTCATCATGCAAGCCGTCATCAAAAGGATACACGCCATCGTTTGTCACAACAAACCCCATAACATCGACGCCTACAACATTTGGAAGGTTTTCACCGTTTGTATCCACATAAATTGCCCCATAGGCACCCTTTGTGTTTGTATACGTTTTTGTTCTCCAAATCATGCCGTCAGTAGTTTGAAACCAGTTTGTATTGCTTACCGTTTCAAAAGCTTGTCCGTCCAAATATGTAATATCATATGAATAGTCAAAATCAGCTTGGTTCATAACAGTTTTGTATCTGTCATTTACCTGTTTTGTACTGCTCCAATTCCACCATTTTGAATCACCATAAGTCGCCTCCAGTGTAGTAGTAGCAGCCTGAGCAACAGAATAAGATTTCTTTGCGGATGCAACATATTCAAGCTCTTGAGAATATTCTCTAAGACCGGGTATCGTCATTGCTGCAATTACCCCAATCATTGTTAATGCCAGAAGTGCTTCAGCCAATGTGAATGCAGATTTTTTATTCATCTTAAAATCCTCTCTGTTCTCGTAATTTTTAAGTAATTATGCATTTAATGTCGAGAATAATACATTGCTTTTTTCCTGTATTTCATCTCTATACGTCATTATTTGGCTGACTTCCAAACCAAGTTGTTCTTTGACCATTTCTTCATCAAACAAATCCGGTTCATCATGAGATATTTTGTTTGCCAAATATGCAAGTGTACTAACTTGAGACATAGATGATGACATTGGGTCATGGTGATATTTTATACAATTTGCCAAAAGTACTGATAGCTTCCATTTCTTTGCAAGCAAAAATCCCAGATCGGCATGGTTTGTTTCAAACATTTCGTTTTCCGCATCAATAATGTCCTGACCGTTTTTCACCATAGTTCTGACTTTTTGATAAGTCATTGTATCAGCAATGTTCAAAAGTATTTTGCCTATATCGTGCAAAAAACCGATTGTAAAAGCATCTGCCGTGTCAACAATACCTGTTTTTTCAGCAAGATACTCAGCCGCTACACCGCATCTCAGGGAGTGCTTCCACATATCTCTTCCGCCTTGAGAGGTAAGCATGGGTTTCATAGCAACTGCAATAATTATATTTCTGGTCTGTGTCATACCAAGCAGTGCAAGAGCTTTGTTCACCGATGTAATTTCCTGTGCAAATCCGTAATATGCAGAATTTACCAGTTTCAGCACCTGCGAAGTCAATGCCTGGTCATATGCCATGATATCTGACAGTTCTTTCGTTCCGGACATATCGTCTTTTATGATACCGAGTGCTTTTACTATAACATTCGGCATTGCCGGTAATTCTTTTATTTGTTCTAACAGTTTAGTTGTATCGATATTGCTCATAATTTTATACCTGTAAGTGTTTCTTAATTGAAAGTAAACTTCCGCCGGCAGCAAATCCGACTGCTACTATAAATAATACCAGCGTTACTATATTGTTGGCAAGTATAGGAGAAGGAACCGTTGCAAATTCATGTGCTTTTAAAATTATATTATTCCAAGCATTAAGCGGGAATAAAGATAAAAATGCACCTAAAAAGCCATAAATTGCTCCTTGCAAAATCAAAGGTATTTTTATATACCAGTTGCTGACACCCATAAGCCTCATGATTTCAATCTCTTCTTTTCTTGATTGAATAACAAGCTGAATCGTGTTGTATATAATTGTAATTGTCAAAACAGCAACAACAACCATTGTTAAAAGTGTCGTGGAGTGTGCAACATTGTTGACTGTTTGCATTTTTTTAGCAATGTCTTGAGCATAATTTAAATCTTCAACACCTTTTTCTGTTTTAATTTTGTTAAAAACAACTGTAATATTTTCAGGTTTATCCACTTTTACGTGCAAAGTATCGGGCAGAGGGTTGTCCATGTTTGCAACATCAAACTCTCTTTTCATATCCGCCCAAGATTTTTCTTTCGGGATAATTTTTACACGTTCCACATGTTCTAATTTTTTGATTTCTTTTGCAACTTCATTTGTATTTGCATCAGATTTTATATAAACCGAAATTTCCAAAGCATTGCCCAAAGCATCGATAAAAGACGGTATGGAAATTGATGTTCTTAAAAAAGCTCCAAATATAGTCAAAATAGCAAAAATTATTGCAACAATAGCAAGATTTATCCAGCCTGTTCTTTTTATACCGTATATGGCTTCAATAGAGATTCTGTAAACGATTCTAAGTTCTTTGAGCCAATCTTTCGGTATATGGGCTTTTACTTTTTTCTTTATTCTGTTTCTTGTTGAATCAGTCATAGTTCAATATCACTCTTTTTATTCGTACGTACCGGCCTGGACATCTCTAATTATTTGCCCGTTATCAAGAGTTAAAACCCTTTTTCTGAAATAATCAACCATTGCGTGGTCATGAGTAGAAACCAAAACGGTAATGCCTTTTTGGTTAATCTGCTCCAAAATCTGCATGATTTCCATTGAGTTTTTGGGGTCAAGGTTTCCGGTTGGTTCGTCTGCAATAAGCAGCGGCGGGCCGTTTACAATTGCTCTTGCAATGGATACTCTTTGCTGCTCGCCTCCGGAGAGCTCGGAAGGTTTTGCTTTCATCTTATCGACAAGACCCACCACTTTCAAAGCACCTGTCACACGAGCCTCTATTTCTTTTGAACTCATACCGAGTGTTCTGATTACATACGAACAGTTGTCATAGACACTCATATTTTGAAGAAGTTTGTAATCCTGAAAAACAATCCCCATACAACGTCTGAGATTCGGAACTTTTTCCGAAGGAAGATTCGCAATATTTATACCGCCAATCATAACACTGCCTGTTGTCGGTGTTTCTTCCTTGTACAAAAGCTTCATCAGTGTCGACTTTCCGGCACCTGAAGAACCTGTAATAAAAACAAACTCGCCGGACATTATATCAAGATTAACATTCTTGAGTGCGTAGTTGTTTTTGTATCTTTTTGTTACACCTCTGAGCTGTATCATACTTCCTTAACCAAGTTTCTCACGTATTGATTCTATTATAACCCGAACCAAAAACAATGGCAAAGCCGGAAAAATTCTCTTAAATCTTGCGGGTTCTTTTAAAGTTCTGTACAACCACTCCAAACCCAATTTCTGCCACCATTCCGGTGCTCTTTTCACAATACCTGACCAAACATCAAAACTTCCGCCAACACCTATAAAAACAGTAGACGGCATTTCGCTTTTTATTTTTGAAATAAAAAGTTCCTGCTTTGGTGCTCCCAATGCCACAAAAACAACTCTTGGAGCAATTGCTTTGAGTTCTTGCAGTATAATATCCTCTTCTTGTTCGTCAAAATAGCCGTTTCTTATATAAGTAATATTTAAATTTTCATGTTCTTCCCGGAGTTTTTTTGCGGCTTGTTGAACAACTTCTTCCTTTGCTCCGAGCAACCCTATTGTAAAACCTTCAAGTTCACAGATTGACATAAGCTTCTTAGAAAATTCAATACCGGGTATATTTTCTTGATTTATACCCTTAATTTTAAGTGCAAGTTTTACTCCGACACCGTCAGGGATGACAAGATCTGCCTCATTAATAACTCTGCCGAATTCATCATTTTTCCTGCCGAGTGCAATCATCTCAGGATTTATTGTAACTATGTGCATACCTTTATTCTCTTTCAGACACTGATGAACAAACTGAAGAGAATCTTCAAAAGTATATAAATCAACCCCAAAGCCTAAAACCGGCTCTTTTTTCCTTTGCATACATTCCATGATGTATTTTATTTTATATAAATAATGATTATCTTGCAAATAAATTCAAAATTTGAACTTTTAAATTGTTTTTTTTCTGTCTATAATAATTGTGGATAAGAATAAAAAAGGAAACATCAATGCAAGCAAGAAGAGCTGCAAGAGAACTGGCACTTATTTTATTTTCACAATTTGATAAAAAAATTACCCAATATAACCAAACAGAATTTGAAGATATTATTCTAAAGTCTGTCCGGACACTGACCAACAGTTCTATTGATGAGTTGAAACTTTCCGTAGGCTCAATCAATGCAATGAAAGAATTTGTTGAAAACTACGAATCCGACAGTCCTGTGAATCTGCAAAGACCTTTGCAGGCAAAAAATGTTCCCGTACCTTTGCCTATGACTTCGGATTTAAAAAACAAATTGGATGAACTTCTCGGTATTTGCGAAAAAGTTGTTCTTGCCCTTGAAATAGCAGAAATGACAGCACTTGAGCATACCGGTGAAGTCAAAAATTATGTCCTAAAAATTGCAAATACCTACAAAGAACACGGTGAAGAAATAGATTCATTCATTAAAAAATTTGCAAAAGGCTGGGATATTGAACGTCTTGTAAAAATAGACAAAGATATACTAAGAATTGCTATTTCAGAATTGCTTTTTATTGACGGTGTTCCCGTAAAAGTTATTATAGATGAAGCACTGGAACTTGCAAAAAAATATTCTACTGACGACTCTGCATCATTTATCAATGGTATATTGGGAAAAGTCGTAGACGAGAAAAAAGCAAGAGACAAAGAAAAAGCATAAATCTATGTTTGATTTTTTTAAGAAAAAAGATGAAAACAATCGGGAACAAACAATCCCTGAAAAAGAAACAAATGTTGAAAAGAAAAACATTTTTTCTCTCACTTTTGAGTCTTTAAAAAAAACCATTGAAAAAACAAGCGAATCTCTTGTGGGGAATGTTGTTAAACATGTTGAACAGGAAGAAGTGTTTGACGAATTTATTCTTGATGATATGGAAGAACTGTTGATAAAAGCAGACTTGGGCGTAAATACGGCTTCATCAATTGTGGACAAACTTAGAAAACAAAACAACTTGAAACCTTCTCAAGTTAAAGAATATCTGCAAAATGAATTTTCTTCCATACTTCAATCCGCCGGAGCAAACATTTTAAACTATAAAGACAACGAATTAAATATCTATTTTATTGTAGGCGTAAACGGTGCCGGAAAAACTACGCTGATTGGCAAACTGGCAAATCGTTTTAAGCTGCAAGGTAAAAAAGTTTTGGTTGCTGCCGGTGATACGTTCCGTGCAGCAGCAGAAGAGCAGCTTGACATTTGGAGCAAAAGAGCCGGAGCAGACATAATAAGAAATGACGGAGCCGACCCTGCATCAGTTGTTTTTGATGCAATAAAAAAAGCCAAAAACGAAAATTATGACGTAATCCTTGTCGATACAGCAGGCAGGCTGCAAAACAAACACAATTTGATGCAAGAATTGTCAAAAATAAAAAATGTTATCGACAAAAACGCACCGGACGCACTAAGGGAATCAATCCTTGTACTGGACGCAAACACGGGGCAAAACGGATTGTCACAGGCAAAGGTATTTACTGAATGTGTAAACCTTACATCTGTAGCACTGACAAAGCTTGACGGTTCGGCTAAAGGCGGAATTATCATTGCAATAGCCAAAGAAATGAAGCTGCCTGTCAAGCTAATCGGTGTCGGTGAAAAGATGGAAGATCTGAAAAACTTTGACGCAGGGGAGTTTGTCAAAGCTCTTTTTGGCTAATTTTATAACTACAAGCAGTGTGTTGTTATAAAAACTACTACGACGGTACTGTCTTTGATACACTAAGGCTATTATTGTTTACCCGATTGTAGTTCAAATAATAGAAAGATGGCTAATTGTTGAAAAGGCTTATTTTTCGTTAAATATAATCAATAAATCTTTTTCATACTTCCAACTATTCTTAATTCCAGACACGGGCAATGATTGTCATTGCCCTTTATTTTTTAAAAATATTTTTTTGCATGCAATACTCAAAAAGAAAACAGGGCCGATTTTCCGGCAGATTTAGAATATATTACATTTTATCGCTTTTATCGCAGCTTGCGTTCTGTCATTCACGGACAACTTCTGCAAAATATTGCAGACATGTGCTTTCACCGTATTTACACTCAAATCAAGATTTTTTGATATTTCAGAATTTGTCTGCCCGTCAACAATAAGTTTTAAGACCTGTTTTTCTCTGGAAGTCAGATTGAAATCAGTATTTTTTGAATCTTCACTTTTTTGTTCAACTACGATTTCCTCCGCTGCCTTGATTTCCGACGGTGATGCAGCGGCGTTTAGGACATATTGTGCAATCTTCGGGTCGAACCAAGCCGCACCTTTTACCACAGATGCCACGATATCAACAAGTTTGTCCTGGTCAACATCTTTTGTACAATATGCACAAGCACCTGCTTTGATAGCTTTTATCACATCTTCTTCTTTTTCATGAGAGGACAAAACTACAACTTTAACAGACGGATGCTTTGATTTTATAATCTTAGTTGCTTCAATTCCGTTTATGTCAGGCAGGCCCAAGTCCATAATAACAACATTGATTTTTTCTTTTTCTATTATTTCAAAACATTTTTTTGCATTTGGTGCTTCAAAAATTTTTCCGACATAATCGGCAGCTTTATTCTCCGGCATTATCGAAAATGCGGTTTTCAACCCGAATCGTGTAAGAGCATGATCTTCGACTATAAGTATATTTGTTTTTGTCATAAAAATTCCCGAATTTACAATTCGCTGTTCAATTCATTTGTTGCTTCGATAAACAAAGGATTTATCTCAAGTGCTTTTTTAAAATTTGATACAGCTGCATCTTTGTTACCCTGTTTTTTATTTATCAAGCCGGAATAATAATAGTACTTGTCATTTTGCTTGCCTATATATTTAACAGGCTTTAAGTATGTTTTTGCAAGATCAATACGATTGTTCAAAATAGCAATATCCGCAAGACCAATCCAGGCATCAGTAAACATTGGATTTAAAGAAACCGCCTTTTTTAAATATTGGATATTTTTTATTTCATTTACTTTAGAAGCTGTATAATAAACCTGAGCACTTACATTTTCACTTTGAAGTGCTTTGTTTGCATACTCAATGGACTTGTCAGTCATATTGAGTTTTTTGTAGCAAAGAGAAGCATTGATAAGCAGTTCCGGATTTTTTTTGTCTTTTTTGGCCGCTTTTAAATAAAAATCAAGTGCATTTCTGTAATCGTTTTTATACATATACATATTTGCGATGCCGGTTAGAGTATCCGGATTGTTTTTCTTGATTTTATAAGCCTTTTCATACAAATCCATAGACTCCGGAAGCTTTTTCTGCTTAAAATATATGTCTGCCAACAAAGTCATTGAACGATAAGCTTTTTTGTCGTTAGATATGTTTTGGTTTAATTCTTTTATCGCTCTTTTTATATCGCCGGCTTTTATAAAATACTCAGCCAGGTAGTATTTTGATTTTTCTCTGTCTTTTGCCGCTTTTGCGAGTGTATAATATCTGAGTCCTTCAACATCGTTTCTGTAGTCAAAGATATTTACATTTTCCTCAAGAATACTGTCCAAAAGCTTAACCGCATCAGAAAGTTTGTTTGTTTCACAGAAAATTTGAGCTTTGTATTTTATGTAATTTGCATTTTCAGGGTTTATCGACAGAGCTCTGTTTATTTCATTTATTGCTTTGTTATACTCTTTAATATTGTAATAAGCCTGAGAAAGTATATAGTGGGCATAATCAGAGCGTTTAAACCTGTCTATTTTGACCATATCTCTTGCAACCTCAAAGGCCAAATTATTGTAATAAATTTCAGTATAATTTTGTGCAAGCTGAATTTCGTCATCATAAGACAAAACAACTTGAGGAAACAGTTTTGATTTAATCAACTGTATTTGAGTGTTGTAAAGTTCTCTGTCTTGGATATTGTTGATTGCTTCTTGAGCAAGCGAGAACAGCCCCATATTCGCAAATTTATATGCAAGCCCTAGATTTACAAAATCATCTGTTGTTGTCGCTGATATTATAGTTTTGTAATCCTTGTAAGCAGATGTTATGTTTCCTTGTGTATATTTTTCATTTGCCTCATTGTATTTTTTTGAATAATCTATTTTGAGATTATTTTCAACAGAAGAAGCAGCACCTTGAGAGAACGTGATGATTTTCAAAAAATCATTTGTAATCTCATTACTTTTTATCAGTTTCAAGTTTTCTTTATTAAACGTTGATACCGGTGTTTTTACAATATCATTGTTGCTGGGGAGAGCAAACGCCGTACATCCCGCAAAAGATAACAATACTGCCGTTGTTAATATAGATTTTTTTATCATAGAATATTCCTTAATTTTATTTGCACACAAAGCTAATTGCCGGCTTTGCAATTGTAGTATTTGTTAAACAATTCCACAAGAGATTTCTCTTCTTCCGTTATTTCTTCTTCATTTTTGCTCAATATTTCATACAAATCATTCAAATCA
Organism: Candidatus Gastranaerophilales bacterium; assembly: GCA_944323115.1. Classification (GTDB taxonomy): domain Bacteria; phylum Cyanobacteriota; class Vampirovibrionia; order Gastranaerophilales; family Gastranaerophilaceae; genus Limenecus. The sequence goes on along the minus strand of CALURG010000081.1, from coordinate 16,513 downwards.
TAACGAGAAAGAGTTTCTTTGTCCTGTTCATTATACAACACTGAATCAACTTCACTCAAAAATACATTTACAAGCTTGTCCAAGTGTATTTTGAAAAAAGAATCCACTATATTTCCGTCAAAATGCTGCCAGCTTCCTGATTTTATAATATCCAAAGCATTTTTTATAGGCATTTTATCACGGTAATGTCTTTTTGAGGTAATAGCGTCAAAGACATCACTCACAGCCAGCACCCTTCCGCCAAAATGGATTTCTTCTCCTTTAAGCTTTCTGAAATATCCTGTACCGTCGTATTTTTCGTGGTGGCTGGAAGCTATTTCCGCAACTTCTTTGAATTCTTCGGAAATATAAACCTTGTTTAATATGTCATAGGTGATTTTTACGTGTTCTTGAATATGCTTATATTCATCATCAGTGAGTTTTCCGTTTTTTTGGAGCACTGAGTCTTTTATTCCTATCTTTCCTATATCATGAAGTATTGCTGCGTGTATAATATTGGCTTTTGTTTTTTCATCCGTATTCATAGAATCACAGATGAGTTCCGAATACATTTTTACCCTGTTCGAATGACCGGCTGTAATTTTGTCTCTTGCATCTATAGATGCAGCCAGTGTATCTATGAAGCTTTTAAAAAGCTCTTTTTGCTGGTCAATCATCAACTGTTGCGACTCGAACAGTCTTGCGTTTTCTATAGCAATCCCGGCACTTGAACCTATTGCAATGAGCACTTCTTCATCTTCTTTTGTAAATGTACCGTTTTGTTTGTTTAATACCTGAAAAACTCCGAGAATTTCGTGTTTCATATTCCAAATCGGCATACACAAGATAGTTTTGGTTTTGTATCCCGTTTCCTTATCAATATCTTGATTGAATCTTGAATCGCTGTATGCATCTTTTATGTTTATAATCTCGCCATACTGTACAACATAACCGGCAAGGCCTGTATTTGCAGGGAATCTGATTTCTTGAGTACCCATTCCGAGAGCGACTTTGGAAACAAGTTCGTTATTTTTTTTATCCAGCAAAAATACGGAACATCTGTCAGCCGAAAGCACTTTCTTTATTTCCTGTGCAACCGTTTTAAGCAGCAGCTCCAAACTGGTCTCCGCAGCAAGCGTCCTTGCAACATTCAGCAAAGCGACAAGGGGTTTTTCAATATCCGTATCGGCACTTATTGTATCTTTGTCAATGTTCATAGACTCAATTCTGCTAATCAAGTCCATGATTTTAATATTTATCACGGAATTGTCCGAAGGTATATTTTTTGCTTGTTTCAAAACAGAAAGAGCCTGAGAATAATTTTTTTCTGAAAAATAAATATATCCCCAGCAGAAAAAGTTTGTTTTTATTGCATTTTTGTTTTGAGAATTCTCTGCCAGAAACTTTGCATCATCCAGCATATTGAGTGCTATTTTATAATTCTTTTTATCCGCTTTATATTTTAAAACAGCAAGCAACGAAAGATTTTGTGCAATATATTCATAAGATTTATTTTGCAAAAAAGTATTGTGTATCATTTCAGCTTTTGCTGAAAGACTGCCGACACTTGCGGTTTCTAACGCCTTAAAGAGCGAAAACATAGTCTCTTTTGCTTTGTTTATATCTTCAATACAAACCGATTTTATAAAATCTTCCATTTATAACCCTTAACATCTTCTCTTTTTAATTATACAATATTTTTTATAATTGATAAATAACAGAAAGGTAACACAGAGGATATGGATAAAATAAGTATTGTAATACCTGTCTATAATGAAATAAACACTATTGATAAAATACTTGAAAAAGTGGAAAAGGCCTCATTTTGCGGTTTGGAAAAAGAGATTATACTGGTTGATGATATGTCACAGGACGGAACAAGAGAACACCTGAAAACCCTTGAAGACAAATATAATATCTATTATCACGACAAAAATAAAGGAAAAGGTGCAGCAATCAGAACAGCCATGTCTCACATATCAGGCGACATAATGGTTATACAAGACGCTGATTTGGAATATGACCCTGAAGATTACCAGGAACTCATTAAACTCATAATCGAAGACAAAGCTGATGTAGTTTACGGCTCCAGACTGACGGGTGCAAAGCCTTCACGTTCTTTTATGTTCACTCATCTTCTCGGCAACAAACTTCTGACATTTACCACAAATATCCTTTACGGAGCAACACTTACAGATATGGAAACCTGTTATAAAGCTTTCCGTGCAAGTTTCTTAAAAGACATACAAATTAAATCCGACAGATTTGATTTTGAACCCGAAATTACGGCAAAAATGCTTAAAAAGAAAGCCAGACTTTATGAACTTCCGATTTCGTACTATGGAAGAGAATATGATGAAGGTAAAAAAATCACCTGGAAAGATGGAATTCATGCATTGATTGCACTTGTCCGCTTCAGATTTACAGATTAGTAGTCAATAAAAAATATGGAAAGAAAAAGATTACCGGATTACCTCAAAAGAGGAATAATAGACACGGAAAAAACAAAGCTTGTGCGTTCAATTTTGAAAAACAAGTGCCTAAATACCGTGTGCGAAGCGGCTAGATGCCCAAACAAAGCTGAGTGTTATGCAAAAAATACCGCTACTTTTTTGATTCTGGGAAATATTTGTACAAGAAATTGCAGATTTTGCAATATTTCAGGAGGAAAACCGGAACCTTTAGACAAAACAGAACCCCTCAAAGTCGCTCAAGCAATAAAAGAACTGGGATTGAAATATGCAGTGATAACTTCAGTTACACGTGATGATTTGCCTTTGCAAGGTGCTGATATTTTTTCACAAGTAATAGTTGAAACACGAAAACTTGTTCCTGAGATAAAAATGGAAGTTTTAACCCCTGATTTTGAAGGAATTGAAGATTTAATCGATATAGTTGTCGACGCAAAGCCGGATGTTTTCAATCACAATGTTGAAACAGTAAAAAGACTATACCCCAAAGCGAGACCTCTCGCAAATTATGAACGTTCGCTTAATTTTTTAAAACACATAAAAGAACGTGACAAAAAAATGGTTACAAAAACCGGTCTTATGGTCGGGCTGGGTGAGACATTTGACGAGTTGTATGAAACGTTTAAAGACCTCAAAGCGATAAACTGTGACATAGTTACGGTCGGCCAGTACATGCAGCCTTCCAAAAAACATCTTGAAGTTGAAAAATACTATACAGAAGACGATTTTAACACCGTTAAAAATCTGGCACAAAAAGCAGGGATAGAACACATTGTAGCATCAGGTCTTGTCAGAAGCTCTTACAGAGCATTTGAAACTTTTGAAAGCGTGTAGATTTATTTCAAATAATCTTTTATGCCTTCAAAAATTAGTTCTATCATTTCACTTTTAAATTTTGAAGAATTAAGATTTGCCACATCTTTTTCGTTTTTTAAATTTCCTGTTTCAATCAGAACACCCGGTACTGATGAAGTTTCTTCGGGACTGACTGACAGTACACCGAGTGATTGTGATTTGTGGTTTGTAATTCCTCTAAACCAGCTGTGCTCATTAAATTTTTTGACAAGAGTTTTTGCAAGTTCTCTGTCTTCTTTGTCAACACCGTTTCTTTTATTGCTGATTATATGCAGACCTCTTTTAGCACCGATAGAATTGCTGTGAAGACTGAGTATCATGTCTATGTTGTATTCCTTTTGAATGTCTCTTATAGCGTCCATTGCACTGTATACAGAGCCTTGTACATATATAACTTTTGCTCCGGCATTTGTAATTTTTTTAACCAGTTCATCCGCAATTCTCTGATTTACCACCCACTCTTCAAGAGCGACACCGCCGTTACCGATAAAATTATTTGTTTCCAAATTTTTGTTTTTTGAGTCCATTACGGCATTGCTTGTACCCGGATCAAAATTCAAATTGCCGTTGTGATTGACAGCACCGCCGTGTCCGGGATTTATTATAAATATTTTATTGTTCAAATCACCCTTTGATGCCGGTTCATATATTTTGACAAAAGCTTTGATATTGCCGTTTTCATCAATTTCAGGAAGAGGTCTTTTTACCGTGCGTTTTTTGGCCTGAGCGTTTTTCTGCCAGTCTTCGTACAATGAACTGACTGTCCACTCTGTTTTTTTCCCTTCTGTCCGTATTTTTGTCGACATTTTATCCGGATTTTGGCTCTGTACTTTTGGGTTTTCAGCAGTGTTTGTTTTTTCGTTTTCTTTTGTATTTTTTAACGGCTCACCAAATGCACCGTCAAACCAGATATATGCAAGATTTTTGTATTCCGCAAGAACATTTTCATATGCTTTTTGAGGAATTTCTCCTCTGTCTCTTTCTTGAGACATATAAACAAGTCCTCTTTGATAAACATTTTCGGCGGATTTTAATACTTCATCAGGAATTTTTCCTTCAAATATTGCACAGGCATTTTTTATATCAAACAAACGTCTTTTGCTCAGGCCGCTTGCAGGTTTTTTGATTTTTTCGCCTTTTGCATTGACAACAACAGAATAATCCTGATTTAAGTGAGAAACAGCTTTTGCATAATCATCGTTGTTTAAAGCATCACACAATACTTTGTTACCTGAAATTGCACCTATTCCTTTGTTAAAAGCCAAATCTATTACTGATTCTCTAAGTTTAACAGGCATTTTTTCAAGAGAAGATTCGTTAATCACTGTTTTTAAATCCATCTCAAAATTCACCAAATCCTGTGCAAGCAAGGAGAATATTTCTTTTTTCGAAAGTGTTTTATCTGCAAATTTTTCCGTTTCATGCGGTTTTACGAGGTGCCCGACACCTATGGTTTTGTTGTTGTTTCTGTCAAGATATACTTCGGAATAAACTTTCTCTATACTACACAAATCTTCAAGAAATTCTTTTGTCAGTCCGGTTAGCTTTGAAACATCTTTGAGGTTTTTTATGTCTTTTACTGTGTACGATTCAGGAATTAGAAGAGTATCGCCGGGATGAATATAATCTTTTCCGGAAAGACCATTTTCAAACAAAAGTCTTCTTGTAGAAACATTAAACTTTCTGGCTATTTTTTCGGGGTTGTCTCCTTTTTGGACTGAATAAAAACTTCTTTGGCCTATATCAAGGTAATTTTGTCTGTATTCTGTATCAGCCGGAGCCGTAACATCTTGAGTGTTGTTATTTTGGTTTGTGCAGTTTTTTACAATGCCCAGTGTCGGAAGTAAAAACAAAGCCGCTATTGCACAGGTTTTTGCTTTTTTTACAGCACTTTTCACCGAGCCGGAAAGTTTCGATGCATTTATTATATGTGTATTTTTCTGTTTTTTAGAAAAATTTTTATATATATTACTGTTATTTTCTGAAATTCGCACAACAACACTCCTTAATATTTAAAAAAATTTTAGGCAATTTTTCTTGACGATTTGTTTTATAAAAATTACAAAAGTTTATAATTGTTTTACAGTTTTGATTTTTTAATTTAAAATTATTTTATAAGGCAGGTCAAAAAGTTGTTACAGGTAAAATTGGATACTCAGACAAAAGCGGCTATAAGAAAAAGTCTTAAGGAATACAATGAGCTTATTGAAACTATTGCCAAAATTGAGTTTAAAAAGCTTTCTTCCTCTTATTTGATTGATTATTCCGAACTTGTAAATATAGGTACACAAGTTGTTCATCATTTTTGTGTATCAGCAGATATTTCAAAATACAACAATTCTTATATTGCAACTGCCATAAAATGGGCTATAAGAAATGAAGTACGCAGAAGATATAAATGGTACTCGCAAAAAACAAAAAAAGAAGCTTCATTGTCTCAAAACGACGTAAATGATTTTAGAGAAGCGGTTTACAAAACTATTCTCTCTATTGATGAAATGGCGGAAGCCGACAATCCTACTCAGATAAAAGACAATACACGCACACCGGAAGAATTAATTGTCTTTAACGAAATGAGCAATGCAATAAAAGAAGCGATGAAAAAACTTCCCCAAAGAGAGAACGAACTCATTGAAGCAAAGTTTTTTAAAGACAAAAAACTCAGAGAATTGTCAGAGGACTTTGATATTTCTCCGTCCAGAATTTCAAGAATTATCCAGTCAGGCTTAAACAAAATAAGAAAAGAGCTTGAAAAAAACAACTTAACTTAGATTGTATAAGGCTTCTTATTTTTTCCTGTGTTTTTTGTTGAAATATTTCTGACAACAAAAATATCGGATTATTTTATGTAAGGTTTTACGTATTCCACTATTTTTGAAACAGCTTCTTCGGGTTTTAGAGTAAACACTTCAGAAGTTTCTCTTACCTTAAACTCAACAAGACCGTCTGCAATAGTTTTTCCGACAGTAATTCTGAACGGGAAACCTATCAAATCGGCATCTTTAAATTTTACTCCTGCCCTTTCGTCTCTGTCATCCAGCACAGCCTCAACTTTTGCACCCAAAAGTTTTTCATAAATTTCTTGTGCAACCTTCATCTGCAATTCATCTTGAATATTCACGGGCACAACATCTACATGGTAAGGTGCAATGGCAATAGGCCATTTGATACCGTGTTCATCATGGTGGCGTTCTACCGCTGCCGCAGCGGTTCTTGAAATACCTATACCGTAACAACCCATAATAAACGGCTGTGTTTTACCGTTTTCATCGAGGTATACGGCATTCATTGCTTTTGAATATTTCGTACCGAGCTGGAAAATATTACCGACCTCAATACCTTTTGTAACAAACAAAGGCTCACCGCAATCCGGACATTTTTCACCTGCTTCGACCAGTCTTATGTCTGCAAATATTGGTGTATTCAAATCAGACCAATTTGCACCCGTAAAGTGTTTGTCTGTTTCATTTGCACCTATGACAAAGTTTTTCATCTCCTGTGCTGTCAAATCAGCAACAACAGTGATTTTTTCGCCTTCATATTCTTCCGGTATTTTTACTTTTTCAATATCTTTCGGCCCTACAAAACCTTTGCTTGCACCAAAAATTGCCTCGAGTTCCGCAGGAGCGGCACTTCTGATTTCGTTTGCTTTGACTGCATTCATGACTTTTGTTTCTTCAAAAGTTTTGTCAGCCCTGATTAAAGCCATGACTATTTTGTTGTCTGCAACATAAATCATTGATTTTAAAATAACGGTAGGTGGAACCTTCAAAAATTCTGCCAATTCTTCTATTGTAGTTGTATTCGGAGTATCGACTTTTTTAAATTCATTAAAACCGAATTTTACACCGTCAACTTCTGCTGGCTCAAGTACTGAAACAGCGTGGTTTGCATTTGCCGCATAACCGCAGGATTTATTTTTGCAGAAGAACACATCGTTTTCTCCCGCATTGTTTTCATTGTCATCGATTAAAACCATATATTCATGAGAAACAGCACCGCCTATAGCACCGGAATCCGACTGTACTGCTTTTGTCTCAAGGCCGCAGCGTTCAAATATTTTGTAATACGCATCAGCCATAATTTTGTAAGATTTTTCAAGTCCTTCTTGTGAAGAGTCAAAACTGTATGCGTCTTTCATGATAAACTCACGGCCTCTCAAAAGTCCGTAGCGGGGTCGGACTTCATCACGAAATTTTGACTGAATTTGATAAAGGTTTACAGGCAATTGTTTGTATGATTTTATACCCTCTCTGGCAACTGAGGTGATAACCTCTTCATGTGTCGGCCCGAGACACATGCCTCGTCCATGCCTGTCTTTGAGCCTCATCAATTCTTTTCCGTACACATTCCATCTGCCTGACTCCTGCCAGAGTTCTTCCGGCTGTACAAAAGGCATAAGCATCTCCTGTGCACCGGCTGCATCCATTTCTTCTCTAACTATATTTTCAACTTTTTTCAAAACTCTCCACATCAAAGGCAGATAGTTGTAGACGCCTTGAGCGAGTTTTCTTATATATCCTGCTCTGACAAGCAGTTTATGGCTTATTACTTCCGCATCTGAGGGGAATTCTCTCAAAGTTTGGACAAACAATTTTGACATTTTCATAGTGCACGAACCCTTTTTATATTACATTTTCTTTAATGTTACCACAAAAGTCTTGATAATAATTTTTCAGCGGTCTAGAATTTTATTAAATGATAAAATCTTATGAAGGGAATGAAAACAATGAAAAAAGACATCCATCCGGAATATAAAAAAATGAAAATCAAATGCGTTTGCGGAAACGAAATTGAAACCGGATCAATTGAAGAAAACATCACTGTTGAAATTTGCAACAAATGTCATCCGTTCTACACAGGTAACCAAAAAATCATGGATACTGAAGGCAGAGTTGAAAGATTCAAAAAAAGATACGAACAAAAATAGTTTTTTTCTTTGGATTAACAGTTTTGAGAGATCATTAACAATAACACCCGCTTGAAAAATCAAGCGGGTGTTGTATATGGAGTTGTCTTTTATTGTTTTTGCAGATTAAAGACGACCTATAAAATTTAACATCTGATTAAAATCAACTTCAATATTGCGCATTTCAGATCCAAGATCACTTATCTGTTGCATATTATTAGGATTATTTTCAGCTATTAACACTGAAAGTTTATCACCCAGATTTGTTCCGTTTTTAATAATACTCGTCCTATTATCATGTAGAACTATGCGATATTTATCTTTTCCTTTGGTAAATTCCAAGACAGGAAGTCTAAATCCGCCATCATTAAATTTGACATCAGTACATTTCCCAAAAGACGGGATTTCTACTTCTCTTAAAACAATTTTTCCTTTTATATTTTCGCCGACAAAATATTGATTGTTATCAATTTTTTTGACATGAGCAATTATGTTTTTTCTGTCAGGGGTTCTTAAGTAATATTCTTCGCCGCCATTTTCTAATTTTTTAACTAACTTGTCGCCTTGTACTTTCCAATTACGAGCTTCTTCAGGAATTTTTCCTTCTTTTATTAACATATCAACATTTTCAAGATTTTCATAATAATGTTTCATATCTTTGGGTGACCATGCATCAGGTTTTATTTTCCCATTTTGTACGAGCTTGTCAATTTTTTCCGGAGAAAACTCTGTAGATTTATTAATTTTTTCTGCTTCATTTATGGCTTTTTCTCGCTGTGTCATTTGTCTATAGAGCTCTTCAGCTTCTTGTTCAGCTTTCTTAAACATTTTTGCCTTATGTTTTTTTACTGCAACAAGACCTACTGCAATTGCACCTAATGCTGAAAGACCTGCAAGCACGACTTTTTCAGTTTTGTTTAATTTTTTCTTCTCACTCAAACCGGATGATTTTCCAGATACTCCATTTTGGATTTTATACAATCCTGCTGTATCATTCACACCAACATTCTGAATCATTTAAAATACCTTTCTAATACTAGTTTTTACCTACATTTAATTTAAAACCGTAAAAAAGAAGAAATTGCTAAATGCCAAGCTACATCTCGAATTTCGCCACGCCATGCTATGCTATTAGACATTATTATTGAGTTTCAGGCATTTTGAAAGCCTAAAAAATTCATATTTACATTTGTTTACAATTGTAATGTGAATAATATTACAAACACTATTTGTAACTCCGAGACAAAACCAAAAAACCTTTCCGATTCAAAAATTTTCAAATGAAGAACTGCAAAGAGACTGCAACAGCCACTCAAGCGGGATGAACTGCTCGAGTATTATCTTAGAGGCGGTAGATTTTAAAATTACAAAACAAGCTTTCCTTCCGAAATTTTAAATATTTCAACGTCCTTTAAGTATTCCTTGTCAAAGTGAAGGGTGTCTACGGAAGTAATAATAGTCTGGGTATTCGGGCCTATTGCGTTGAGCAGATAGTTTTGCCTGATTTTGTCGAGTTCTGCCAGAACATCATCCAGCAAAAGAACAGGTGTGTCTTGTATTTTTTCTTTGATAAGTTCCAGTTCGGCAAGTTTGAAACTCAAAACAATTGTCCTTTGCTGCCCCTGTGAGGCAAACTTTTTTGCTTCTATTCCGTTTATGAAAAACGAAACATCATCTCTGTGCGGGCCTGCAATAGACTGTCCCCGTATAATTTCTTCCAACTTCTTTTCTGAAAGTTTGTTTTCAAACTGCTGCACAATGTCTTCTGCCGTGAAATTTTGTTCACCTGAAAAATCAATATCGCCGCAGATTGTAGAGTTATAACTCGTTGTCAAAATTTCTTCCTGTGCAATTTGCAGATGTTTCTCCATTGCTTTTTTCTGCATTTCTTTCAAAAATTTCAGCCGCAAGAGTATTATGTTGCTCCCGCACACGGAAAGCTGGGTGTTAAATACATCAAGCAAAGATGTATCAGCGTGGATATTGCCTTTTATTTCTTTTAGATAATTGTTTTTTTGTATTCGTATTTTATTATATTTTAAAACTCTGTCTGAATATGCAGGATAAATCTGGCTTATTGCCATATCCAGCCAATCTCTTCTGTCGTCAGGCACACCTCTTAGCAGCAATAGGTCGTTTACGGAAAAAGAAACTATAGAAAGATTTGTACAAAATTCTGAAGATTTGTTCTTTTTTACTCCGTTTACTTTCAGTTCTTTTCTTTTGGGCGGGTTTATAATAATTTCAAGTTCTTTTTCCAAATCATTTTTGTTGATAACAGTTTTGATTCTGGTAAAATCTTTTCCCCACAATATCAACTCGGAGTCTGACTTTGCTCTGTTGCTGTGAAGCGACGATGTGTAATAAAGTGATTCAAGAAGATTTGTTTTTCCCTGTGCGTTTTTCCCTATCAACAAAACTTTATCTGAAGTGAAATTGAGAGACAAATCTTCATAATTTCTGTAATTCTTAAGCTCAACAGACTCAATAAACATAAAAATATTATATCATCTAAATCTATACACAAAATATCAGGGATATTACCGATAAATTATTGGTATCAATACTCATATTTAAAAATCCTTCGAGTTTCCACTCAGGATAACGTATAACTCCTCAAGATAACAACTTCCAAATCAAAAACATGTTCACATCATTTCAGGCCAACAGCAAAGATAGCCTTTTGTACAGGAGAAGCAGCACTATATATTTTAGAACCTTCCTCCTCTTAAATAGTATTCGGAACAGTTCATCCCGCTTGAGTGGCTGTTGCAGTCTCTTTGCAGTTCTTCATTTGAAAGTTTTGAGCCAAATGCTTCAATTTGATTTTTATAAATATAAATTGCAAAAATGTCTTTGCCTATTCTGTTCGGTTTTTGTGTTCCGTTCATATCAAACAAAACTGTTGCACAAGGTTTTGTACTGCTGCAATTGCAATCCAGCCACTTAAACCCGACAATACTTCCGCCTTCTTGAAAAGCAAAAAATCTCGTAAAAACAATGGACTGCATAGAAACCTGTGCATTGTTTTTAAATTTGTAATGATAAAATTTCAAAGAAGAAGTATTTTTATTTAAATCGACATTTAAGTAAGGACTGATTATTTTAAAAATTTCTTTCTCTTTTTCTTTAATTTCTCTGCTTTGGCAGACAGCTTCAACTTTGTTTCTGTCGCTGACATTAAAAACTTCAAAGTTTGACTGCATCTCCGCATAGCTTTTTTTCCATGCGGAAATTATTTTTGCCTGTTTGGAATTGTTGAATATTGTCGGAATACAAAGTATCACCGTTGTAATTAACAGACAAATTACAATCATTATTTCTACCATATTGAAAGCTTTAAGTTTTTTCATAAAAATCTCTCTGTTTAAAAGATGTTATGACAAATAGTTTTTAATATCAAAAACCGGTTAAGAGTTTATACAAATCATTTTTGCAAAAAATTCCGCTACCTTGCCATATCAAGCTGTTTTTTTTCTTTCATAAGCTTGTCATATATCCAATCAGGTACAAAATTTTTGCCCAAAATAATCTGTCCGTTGTTCGGATTCGGTGCATGAAAATCAGAACCGCCCGTGATAATCAGCCCGTTCTTTTCTGCAATCGTAGAATAATATTCGACCATTGCGGGAGAGTGTTTTCTGTGATATGCCTCAACCCCTCTCAAGCCGTAATGCATGAATTCCTTAATCAAATTCTCCGCATCTTCAACGTCAAAAGGATGGGCAAACACGGGTATTCCTCCTGCATCATAAATTATTTCAATAGCTTCGTGAGGAGAAATCGTTTTTCTCTGTACATAAACCTCAGAATCATTGTTTATGTATTTATTGTAAGCCTCCATGACACTGTTCGTGCCGCCTGCAAGAGTAATAGCTTTTGCAATATGCGGACGCCCGATACTTCCGCCTTCGGCTACAAGACTTTCCAATTTTTCAAGTGTTATATGAATACCTTCTTTTTTGTTCAAAAGGTGAATAATTTCTTCCGTTTGTTCTATACGTGCTTTTTGTTGTGACTTTAACATTGACTGAAAATCAGCATCATCACGGTTCATAAAATACCCGAGAATATGAATTTCCACATCTTTATATATCGTGTTAATTTCCACACCCGGCAAAACTTCAATGGCTTTTGAGTTTGTGTCTTTTGCAAGCTTTTGGGCATAGTTCACCGCTATCGGATACGCCAGGACATTGTCATGGTCAGTAATTGCGATAGCATTCAAACCTGCTTCAATAGCAGTATCCACAATCTTTTCAGGCGAAAAAACACCGTCTGAATAGGTTGTGTGAATGTGTAAATCGACTTTCACCTTTCTATCCTTTCATCATTCTTTTACCTCACTGTAATCTTTTATCAATTTAATTCTTTCTATGCTTTGAGCTTGCCCTGAAACGGCATCAAAGCCAATACTAACTGCGTTGAATTCTAAAACTGAATTTTCATCCACGTCAAAACGTTCCGGGATACTTGTTTTTAAGCGTTTTAGAGAACCTTCATACCCCATACCGATAACGGAATCATAAGCACCGCAAAAACCGGCATCCGTAATATAGGCTGTATAGTCATTTATAATTTTTTCGTCAGCAGTCTGTACATGTGTGTGTGTACCAAAAACTGCACTGACTTTGTATTCGGAACAAAATTTTGCAAAGCATATTTTTTCGGCAGTAGCCTCCGCATGAAAATCTATAATCACAATCGGGGCCTGTGCTTTTATTTTTTCAATTTCATTTTCAATAATTTCCCACGGAGAATCAACGGGATTCATAAAAGTACGTCCGAGCATACTCATTACGGCTATCTTTGTATTTTTTACATCAAAAATTCTATAACCTACCCCATAAGTACCTTTAGGATAATTCATAGGCCTGATTAGCCTGTCAGAATTGTTTATGTAGGCGTAAATATCTTTCTTATCCCAGATATGATTTCCCGAAGTAAAACAATCTATACCATACGAAGCAAGCTCATTGTGATTTTTTTCTGTTAAACCAAAGCCATGTGATGCATTTTCGACATTGGCTATAACAAAATCATATTTTTGTTCTTCACAAGAGTGCAGGGCGTCCAGATAATGCTTGACAGCATTACGTCCCGGACGTCCTACAATATCTCCTATGAATAATACTTTAATATTGCCTGTCATATTTTTGCCTATTGTTTTTGTTAACCTGTTGTCAAACCGGTTTCGACAAAGCCAAACAAAGTCTTGCAATAACACCTGTAAACTAACAAACTCAGACAGATGTATTTTGAATATGCTGCTGAATCAAGCCTGCAACAACAGATTTTCAGACGAATATCAAAGCCAAATTATGTTATTTTGCGATTTCTGTCGTTCTGATTTCTCGAACAACGGTAACTCTAATTTGACCCGGATAATCGAGTTCTTCTTCAATACGCTTAGCAATATCACGGGCTAACTTTGCACTTGCCAAATCATCGAACATGTCAGGCTGGACAATAATCCTAACCTCACGACCCGCCTGTACCGCAAAAGACTGTTTGATTCCCTCATAACTTGAGGCAATTTCTTCAATTTTATTGAGTCTTTTGATGTAAATTTCAAGAGTATCACGTCTTGAACCGGGACGTCCGGCTGATATAGCATCCGCAAGTTTTACCAAAACTGCTTCAATCGTATTCGCTGTAACATCATCATGGTGAGCTTCGATAGCATGAATAACTTCTTCTTTTTCACCATAACGACGGGCAAGCTCAACACCAAGCTCAATGTGTGTTCCGTCTTGAGTCTGGTCGACTGCTTTGCCTATGTCATGCAAAAGTCCGGCACGTTTTGCAATCTGAACATTGGCACCAAGTTCGGCAGCCAGCATTCCTGCAATATGTCCGACTTCCAGTGAGTGTTTCAAAACATTTTGACCGTAGCTTGTTCTGTAATATAATCGTCCCAATGTTTTGATTAGCTCTTTATGAAGGTTCAAAACACCCATATCAACAGCGGCATTTTCACCTTCTTTTTTAATTTTTTCTTCAATTTCTTCCTGTGCTTTTTCGACCATTTCCTCGATTCTCACAGGGTGAATTCTTCCGTCAGAGATAAGTTTTTCCAATGCAACTTTTGCAATTTCTCTTCTTACAGGGTCAAAACTCGAAAGCACTACAGCTTCAGGAGTATCATCGATAATCAAATCAACACCGGTAAGTGTTTCGAGCGTCCTGATATTACGGCCCTCACGACCAATAATACGGCCTTTCATCTCATCAGAAGGAAGATTAACTACTGACACAGTTGATTCCACAACTTGATCTATTGCACATCTTTGCATTGTGGTAGACAGGATTTCTTGTGCAGTTTGTTTTGCAGTTTCTCTGATTTTAGCTTCGTTTTCTTTTATCAGCTGCATTTGTTCCTGCTGCAAATCCTGTTTCAACTGTTCTAAAAGCATGTGTCTCGCTTCTTCTCTAGACATTCCTGCAATTTTTTCGGTTTCTTCGATTTGTTTTGCAATCAAATCAGCAAGATAATCTTCTTTTTCAAGAAGTTCATCCATTTTTTTCTGTGCCTGATAAGATTTTTCTTCAGCTTCTTGAATTTTGTCTTCAAGCATATCTTCTTTTTTTGCAAGCTTTGATTCCTGTCTTTGCAAATCCTGACGACGTTCTCTGACTTCATCATCAAATTTTTCACGCTCATTATGCAAAGCTTCTTTTGCTTGAATCATTGCTTCTTTTTTCAAAAGATTTTCTTTTTCAGAGCTTTCTTTTGAAATACTTTCATAAAGATTTTGCACTGTTTTTTTCTTTTTAAGTAACACCAGAAAAGCTCCGGTAACAACAATAAGGGCAATAACCAATAGTGCAATTAATAAATTCATTGTATCGATTGTCCTGTACCTCTTTTTCTATATATACACATATCCAAATATACCTGTCGTAAGTATATTTGGGTCAAATTTATTTATTTTTTGAATCGTTTTTATTTAATTCATATAAAATAATAATTTTGCTATATTAAACTAAGATAATAATATCATATATTTGTAATTTTTAAAAGAATGCATAATAAAATAGCTTTTGTTGATACCATAGAAGTGTCAAACTATTACAGCTAATGTAAATCAAATCAAACAATCTAAATCAACACATACTACCCAACCGGTGTACAAAAAGTAGAAAGATGGCTAATTGTCTCCAAATTATATTTTACGTTAAATATAATCAATAAATCTTTTTCATACTTCCAACTATTCTTAATTCCAGACACGGGCAGTGATTATCATTGCCCTTTTTATTTTACCGCATACAAAAAGGCTGCAAAATAAATTTACAGCCTTAAAAATTTATATCAGATTATCCAAGAAAGCCTCGTCCTCCGTTTTTGTAGAACTCTTTAATTTTATCAGCATGAGAAAGATTATCGTAATATTCCTGATACTCCTTGTTATTTTTATCAACTATAAGCTTAATAAAAGGATTGTCCAGCGTACCCGCCTCTGTTTTACCCGGATTCACTAAATGCTGAAACCATCCGAGAGGGTTTAACATTGGATTCATCAAAAGCATATGATTAATCTGATCATTTGCCTGTTTTCGAGTTGTAGTTGCTACTTTGTACCCTATTAATGCAGCAATGCCTACTCCACCCGCTGCCAATGCAGCCGTTTTTTTAGGATTTTTCATAACATAATTAACAACTTTTCCTGCAACTCCTGTAATTCCCATTTCTACCAACCTTTCTAACTTGTTATTTATACTTTTATAAAGTTCTAATAGTCAAAAAGATTGCTACAATTATAATCCAGTCTCACCTATCCTATCCTATTAGGCATTAGGACTGGGTTTTAGGCAATATCAAACTCATGTTTACATTTGTTTACATTTAATAATTAAATGAGCACTTTCGTTTAAACAAAATTATTGTTTAATGATGTATTGATAATACTTATTATGTAAAAAAGAGTTTTTTGTTTTTAAAACGTAATTTTTATTTTTATGTTACTTTCTTTCTCTTTGTGTTGCGTGAGCAAAGAGAAAGAAAGTAACTCAAAGAAAGAGAAACATACGCTTTCAAAAGAGATTTTAAAATTCAGAAACAAAAATTTCCGTTCACTCACAAAATGTCAAATTCGGTACGGTAAATTTTTATTCCTTCATTTAAAAATCTCTAACCGAAATCACATCAGGGCTCCGCCCCGAACCCCGTTTTGAATTATGTTATACAAAGATTCTGTGCGATATTCTAATGGGGGTTACAGGGGGTATCCCCCTGTTGGGCGAAGCGTATGCATTAGAGCTTTTTAGCATTTGGAGAAAATTTACTCAGTTTTAT
>CALURG010000080.1 GCA_944323115.1 Candidatus Gastranaerophilales bacterium | reverse complement strand
ACCATGCTGACCTGAAGCAGTCTGTCTCAAAGAAGAAACCAACTTTCTGTTTGATAAGTCCGTAACACCGTAGTTACGGAATAATTTATTTGAAGGTCCTGTATATTTAGCCAATTTTGACTCCTTTGTCTTTCTTAAATTTACTTAACTTTGTTGAGAATGTGTATATATTTTTGTGCTTCCGGAGTTTATTATAAATCTGATTTGCTCCTGTGAAGTTTTTTTCAAAAACTCTTACGTCGCCGATATTAAGTTTCGCCTTTTCGGTCTTTCAGTTTTGAAAGCCCTCTAAGGCTTCACTCCGGCTTTCGCATGCTACACTCTTCTCTTTTTAGGCGGACGACATCCGTTGTGAGGAATTGGAGTAACGTCCTTGATTAAAGTAATTTCAAGGCCGGCAGCTTGAATAGCTCTGATAGCCGTTTCACGTCCTGAACCGGGTCCTTTAATGTATACTTCAACTTTTTTCATTCCTTGATCTACAGATTTTTTTGCTACCTGAGCTGCAGCTGATTGTGCAGCAAAAGGAGTGCCTTTTCTTGCACCTTTAAAACCGCATCCGCCTGCTGATGCCCAAGCAATAGCATTACCCTGTGTGTCACAAGAAGTTACGATAGTATTGTTGAATGTTGATTGAATATGTACAACACCTTGCAATACATTCTTTTTTTCTTTCTTTTTAGTTTTTACTGGTCTTGCCATTTTTATTTCCTTTAAATCTTATTACTATTTGAATTTTTAATGTTAAAAACGTGATTTGTTAGCCTTTAATTTCATTAGTATTTGTACAACACAGAAAAGTTTGTTTTTCTTTGTCGGGCTCTAAAAACATACTTAAATTTTTAGAGTGCCTGTCACAAATATTAAGTTTTGCCTTTTATTAAAATCTTATGAGGCTCAATTCCGGCTCACGTTCACTATTTCTTCTTAGCTACCGGACCGGTTTTTTTGCCGCGTCTGGTTCTTGCGTTTGTTTTTGTTCTTTGTCCTCTTACCGGGAGTTTTCTTCTGTGTCTCATTCCTCTGTAAGAGTTGATTTCAGAAAGTCTTTTTATATTCAAAGACTCTTCTCTTCTCAAATCACCTTCAATGTGGTAATTTGTGAGTTCATTTCTAAGCTTTTTAATATCGTCATCTGTCAAATCGTCAGTTCTCAAATCTTCTGAGATACCGCAAGCAGCGAGAATTTTAGCTGAACGAGTCGGCCCGATGCCGTATATGTAGGTTAAAGCTATAACCATTCTTTTGTTACGAGGTAAATCTACCCCAGCCAATCTTGCCATTTTTTCTCCTTATGTATTTTGTCATTGTTTTTTATATTTCGTAAGCCTTTTGCTCCTGTGAGGTTTTTTCAAAAACTCTTACATCGCTGACATTAAGTTCCGTCACACCGCCTTGTTCTGAACAAGCCGTCTTTGACTTCACTCCGGCTTCCGTTTTCTAGCCCTGTCTTTGTTTGTGTTTAGGGTTTTTGCAAATAACGGTAATTCTTCCTCTTCTTCTGATGAATTTACAGTCTTTGCACATTTTTTTAACTGATGCTCTTACTTTCATTTTGTTTTCCTTATTTTTTGTTTTGTTTTTTGCCGCGTACATCCCGAGAGGCGGGATGATATTATATATAAAAAGCCGTAGCTGTTATTTTAACCTGTATGTTATTCTTCCTCTGGTCAAATCGTACGGTGTCATTTCAACTTTTACTTTGTCACCCGGAAGAATTTTAATAAAGTTTTTTCTTATTTTTCCTGAGATATGAGCAAGAATTTCATGACCGTTTTCCAGTTCGACTCTAAACATCGCATTTGGTAATGATTCAAGAATCTTGCCTTCAAATTCAATTACATCTTTCGCCATTTTACCTTCTTTGACTGCTTACTTGTGTATCATTGGCATTTAGGGTAATGTCGTGCATAGAATTCTGTAAAAACCTTGCTGATTAAGACATTATATGCCCTACTTTATTTATCTTACATGCTCAAAAATGAGAAGCAAGCCTTTATTGTTGATTTTATTAAAGTTTCGAGGAATTTAATAAAAACTGAATATGTTTGTTTATTAAACATAAAGACATATTTAATGATTACGCATATGTTTTAGAAAGGCAATACACAAGCTTTTTAGCTTTTTATGTAAAGAAATATTAATTTTTTAATTATTTTAATATTAAATAAACAATTAAGATTTATGATTAATTACTATTAAATAGTATCAAAAATTTCACCTTGCGGCTACAATCGCTGCAAGGTGAAATTATATTTAAAATGTCTGAAACATAATATTTAGTCATTTCTCAAGCTCTTTTGGAATAGCATAAAGAAGAGTTTCGCACCAGTTATAGCTATAATGTCCGATGTGAAAAGAATAACCTTCAAGATTTTCATGCAAAAACATAGGAATATTTATCATATCAGAAGGGCTGTGATAAATAGATATCGCAAGCTGCGGTCTATCCCTCTTGATTGTATTTAGGGCTCCTTTTAAGGCAGGCAGTTCAGAACCTTCTATATCCATTTTTACAAAATCAATTTTTTTAATATTGTTTTCGATTACAAATTTATCAATGGATATAGTTTTGACGGTACAAACTTTGTCAAACTGCGAGATAGGTCTTGTTGTCTTTATTTCTTGAACATAAGATGCCGAGCTTTGCTTTGTTTCTACAAAAGCCAGTTCTTTTTGTTTTTCCCACAACCCCAAAGGAACTATACAGACTTCGGGCATTTTTTGAATATGATAGTCGCACAGTTCAGTTTTAAATTTTTCATACATTGGTTCAAAACCGTATATTTTTTCTAAATTTTTAAAATATTTTTTATATGCGAAAAACTGTATACCGTTACAGACACCACCGTCAATTACCGTTTTAATTTCATCTTTGTTAATAAACTCCATATAGTGCTTGTTATAATTGCGAAGTGGGGCAAATTCAGATATTTGGTGTTCTTGAAAAGCATAATTTTTTATTTTTAAAGAATCAAACCCCAGTAAATAATCCCAAACCATACGATAAATATTTCTGTCGTCATCTGTTTCAAGGATTTGCATTACTTCATCTATATGCTCTGCTGACTCACCTCTTCTGTAGTACTGTTCAACAGAACTTGGAACAACTATATACGGATAATTTAAATATGAAAACAAAATATCAAGTTCATGAAGTCCGCTTCTTGTTGCAACAAGTATCAAATCAATTTTTTCAATATTTTCATGCAATACAACCGGTGTTATAATATCCAATCCTTCATATTCACCTGTTTTTAGCGAATCAACCCAAAACAGTATTTTTATATCTTTTCTGTTTTGGTTTATGTAATTTTTCAGATTAACCCCGCACTCACATGCACCCCAAATTGCTATTTTACTGTTATGCGGAATTTTATTTACAAAATCTTGAACTATTTGCATATCCGGTTCTTACTATAATTCAGCAATAATTTAATTTACATTTTCAGATTTTAACATAAAATTTGGAAAGTTAAATATAAACAAACAGGATTTATACCTGCCCCTTTAATCCGACCCGAAAAGTTTCATAAATACAGCCATATTATGCTTATAAAATATATTAAAAACATTATTGAAACTAAAAATCGCAAAGAATGTACTAGAATTGCCAACTCTTTAGAAATTCTGGGAGTAATTAAGACAAAACTTGAACGTTTTGCTACTGCAAGAGAATGTTTTGAAATTGCTAAAAATATCAGAGAAAATGCTGGTGGTAATAAATTATTATTAGCCAAAAATTATAGAGCATTATCACGATTAGATATGATTGATAATTTTTCTGGTGCTAAACAAAAACTGGACAAAGCTATTGAATTATTAAAATCAGATTTAGGGGCAAAATCTCCAGAGGTTTTAAAAGAAGAAAAGTTTAGAGACGATTATTTTGGTGGAAATTTAACATCCGCAGGCAAATATATCACAAGAGGATTTGGCAAAGTTAAAGAGTATCTTGGTCTTAAGGATAATTATAAAAAAGAAATAATCAATGATTTTCATTTAATATATGAGGATTTGGCTCTATGCGAATAAATTCAGTAAATAATGTGCAATACAAAACACATATAGCCCCCAAATACAATAAGGTAAACTATGCCCCAAGTGTATCTGTACCAATAAATCAATACGGCTATCATATTCCATTTATCATTTAGAAAAAATAAACATAAAACTGGATAAAATATCTTTAAGTTTATCTGAATTTATTTCAAATTTAGATGGAGCACATGCTAAATTGCCTAATCCTCCGGAAGATTGTGCTGAAATATACAAGCACACAGGTATAAAATTAGAAACAATGAATGACGCCACGAAAAATTTGAGTAATGAAGAAGAAAAAAGATTATTAAATTTATTTAAAACAGATGGCATTAAATACTTAGATGTTGTACTACAAAATACAAAAGATCAAGCTACTGTAGCAATGATTAAAGATTTAAAAACAGAAATAAGCAAAGCAGAAAAGCCTAATGTTATATTTTCAAGATTAGAAGGCTATGCGACAATGGCATTAATGAGTGGATTTTTACATAGTAGTGCCTCTTCTGCGGCAACCAGTCACACATTAAATTCTTTAGTCAATTCTGATATAGTAAGCGGCTCTGGAACAATAAGCACTGTCGCAGGCGGCGGTTTGTCGTCATTAATTAGCCCACAAGCATTAGCACTGGTTGCAATTACTGTCGGACTGTACGGAATAGCCAATGCAAATAAAGTTCATAAACAATTTTCAGATATATACATAAGTGTAGATTTATAAATTAATAAAGGAGAAAAAATGCGTTTGTCACCGATTATAACCCCAAATTTCACAGCACAATATATCAAACCATCACATCACAAGATTTCTTTCGGGCACGAAGACCCGATTAATTCACATGAAAGAATTACACCACAAAAATCCAGAAAAAATATTTTTAATACTATTTATATAAGAACGAAAGAAGGGTATATTCAAAGTATTAATTGGATAAATGATAAATACCAAAAAACTGTTAATCACATAAAGAAAATAAACAATAAACAAACTACAGATGTTGTGAAAACTGAAAAACAACAATGTGAAGAGAACAATAACTCACAAATTCCGAAATTTAAGCCATCTTTTGATATTGTGTTGTTAAAAAATATAGTTGAAGAAAAACCTGAAATTACAGAAAGCTGGGTAAGTACTCATCCAAAAAGTATATTGACTATTTTGAATGCAATCGACAACATTATAATAGGTGAAGAGGCAAAATATGAATCCATTGAGGAGTTTAGAGAACTTTTCCCAACACCGGCTATACAGGCAACAATAATAAAAACATTGTTAAATTTACCTGATGTTATTGGAAATGCTGAAAATAAAATCAAGGCAGAGAAAAAACAATACATCGACTCTATATGGGATGAATATTTGCATGTGGATTTACCATATGTAAAATTTAATAAAGAAAAAAATATTCTGGGACTTAAAGCATTACAAAAATATGGCACAACTGAAGATTTAAGAAGACTTCCTGATGAATATATTATATGCAAAGACAGCGATATTTTCTTAGAATATGCAAAATTAGTGAACAAAGTAGGCAGTGATAAAGCTGATGATATACAATATTCTGATTTTGTGAATTTAAATGCAGTAGTTGATAGAAGAGACAATACATATTCAATGGATGTAATGGAAGAAATAATGGATGCACTGAAAAAACACTGGGTGGATGATGCTCCAAAAGGCAAATGGACCAATGCGGGTTGGAATACTCTAAAAGACTACGAACATTACATCAGAAAAGCTCAAGAAGAAGGCAGATCTCAAATGGCATCTAATGCAAGAGCCATTTTTGACAGAATCGTCGAGGA
>CALURG010000079.1 GCA_944323115.1 Candidatus Gastranaerophilales bacterium | reverse complement strand
ACCGGCGTTCACAAGGTTTAGTATTCCATTTCGAAATTTTATTCTAAAATTTCTCCATTTCATCAACCTTGTTCACATGGGCACTGGGTTCGCTTCGCTCACACGGCGTGCCCGCACGGAATCCGCTGTCTTGAAATACGGACGTTCCGCCGGAGTAACATCCGGCTCCACAAGGGGCGTTTCGCTTCGCTTCAGCCCCGCACGGAATCCGCTATCCCTTGATGTCTAAGCCGCCGTTTGTATTGCCTTTTCGCAAAGCAGAGCCGACATTAAACATCATCAAATTATATTTTTCTATTTCGTTTGCAACATTCCCCGTAAAAACATTTTGATTTTCATCAATAAAATTAAACAATGGCTCCCAAAGATTGTTCACAACACCTTGAGCAGTTTCTTTTGTCTGCTTTATGGTTCTTGTCGGAACTTTTATATTCATGCCGAAAGGCTGTTTTACAAAATTGTCTGCCATTAAATTTTATCCCTGTTTTTCTGTTCTGATTGAAATATCGACTTCCCTTCACCAAAACTTTAATAATTTTTTTACATTTGTAAAGAAATGTATATTAAGATTTGTGTAAAGTTTTGTAAAGATGAATTTATTTTTTGTTTTTGCCTTTAAAATCAAATACTCCGCAAAAAAAATTATCAAACCTGTAAAATATTTATATGTTTAAATAAAAAATCATATTTTGTTAAGACACTTTAAAAAATTTAATAAAAATTTTTAGCAATTTTTTTTTTGAGCTGATTTGTAATTATAGTAAGTATTTCATATCATATAGGTAGAGAAATCACCCGGATAATTTTAAATTACATGATTTGAGATACACTGGTCAGACTGATTAATTATGATAAACAAAATAGATACAATCAATCAAAGGACTTACAAAAAAGACTTAAACGAGTCTTCATATATCAATTCAAAACAATCAAACCCGTCTTTTAAGGGCTTTGTTGGTGCTGCAACTTCGGTTTTGCAGTTTTGCAACACAAACCCTATGGCGGGAGTTTCACTGATAGATATGACAACGGCCATTGTACCGAGAACGGTAGTTGATGCAAAAACAAACGGTTTTGCCGCTGCCGAAACATTCAGAAGAGAATCTTCCGGGCTTGTTGTAAACTGTTTGATACCGGGATTTATTGTGCTCGGTGTTGCAAAAATTTTGGAACTGTTTAACAAAAGCGACAAAGGACTTTCAAAAATGTGGGCAAACCAAGAAGCCCTTGAGTCCTTGAGAGACCATTTTAAAAATTCAAACGGAACCGCAAAAGATTATGTTTCTCAATTGTTTAAAGACGCGGAAGTTTTAAGCGGCAGTAAATGGAAAAAACTAAACCCGGACGCTCTTGAAACCGAATTGTCCGATTACGCAAAAGTCATTGAAAATAATGTTCATGACAAAAAAGCAATAAAAGAAGCATCTAAAAATTTATACGAAAAAATCCTGAAAACTACAGGCGGTGCAGAACATATAAAGATACAAGGAAAAGTGTACCATGACAATATCTCTACACTTTTAAGAGACTGTACTGATGCCGGAAAGAAATTTATTCATGACCTGAAAGGCAATCAGGGAGCAATTGACAAGTTTGTAAAACAGGCAACAAAATTTGTTAACAAAAAGTCTCTAATCGGTATGGGACTTGTTATTCCTCTTGCCGTTTCCATGCAGTCAATAAACAGGTGGATTACCAAAAAAGCATCCGGACAGGAAGGTGCACCTATATACAAAGACTTTGGCAAAGGCAAAAAAAGAGACGAAATGACAGCTGCTCAAAAATCAGCATTCTTTACAAGAAAACTCGGAGCAGCCGCTTTGATGTTTAGTGTTGCCGCATTGTCCATGATGAAAAAGCCAAGCATAAAAATGCTGCAATTTACCAAAAACATGCCCTCTATGGACCAATGCCGATGGATAGCTTCTTCTACATTTGCAAGCCGCATGCTTGTTTCTGAAGATGATAACGAACTGAAAGAAGTTACCTGGAGAGACATTGCCACATTTGCAAGTTTGTATTTTCTTGGGGACTATGCAGCAAAAGGTGTTGGTACTATAATGCAAAAAGTGAACGGTGTTCCTCTTTTAAATTACATGAAAGATGCACCTGAAACAAAAAACCCGATAAAAAAATTCGTTTATTGGGTAAAAGATACAAAATTAAAAACTTTTGACGAAGCAAATGCCATCAAAGACGGAATAGCCAAATCAGGTAAAAAATATCTGGGAGGAACTTCCGCAAAAGGACTCAGGGCTATATGTGAATTGAGTTCTCTCGGATTTTCGATGTTGATTCTCGGCATACTGGTACCTTGGTATGTAAGAAAAGAAACAGAAAGAAAAGAAGAATTAAAAGTAAAAGAAAGACTTAAAAATTTAGTATTGTTTCCATCGATAAATTCAACTAGCAACAAAAAAACTTTTCAGGCGTTTGGTATGATGATGAACAAATAAAAAAACTAAACAGGTAAAAAAATGATTTCTCGATTTAGCAGTATTGCACAACCAAACATTAGACATCACCAAAATAATAAAATAAAAAACAACCAATCCCCCAGCTTTAAAGGTGCCTTTGGGGTTGGAACACAAGCATTAAATTTCTTAAACACAAGTCCTGCTATCGGTGCTTGTTTTGTAGACTTTTTCTCTATGGTTTTTCCAAGAACAATGGTTGATTTCAGCCGTTCAAAAGATGCCGGATTGGAAACAGGATTTCGTGAGTCATCAGGTACCGCAAACCACGCTATGGCCGGTATTGTCGGTCTGGGTGCAGGCTATCTTGTTTCATCAAGATTTAACAAAACAAACGGTGTAAAAACACACCTTATGTTCATGGACGAAAAAGCCATTGATGTATTTAAAAATATAGTAAAAAGCAGTGTTGTTGACGGAAAATATGACAAAGAAAAATACTGGAAAACATTTTTCAGCAATATAGAAGGATTGAATACATCAAACTCAGGAAACAACATATGGCACAAAATACCTGAAGAAGTTGCAGACAAAGCTGCAAAAATCATGGCAGACTCGGGTTCAAACAAATACAAAGTTCCATCATCCACTATTGCGGAAATTTCCAAACTTGTTATCGGAGAAACAGGTGCAGGTTCTACTTTCCGTGTCGTTGAAAAAGTGAACGGTTCTCACGGCATGCAAACCGAACACATTACCGGAGTAAAAGGCTCCCTAAAAGATTTGACCGGCAATGCAAATGCTATGTTGAAAGCAGTTACCGACAAAGCAGCAAAAGACGGCAAAAATATTGTTGAAGATCTTGAAAAATTTCTTAAAGGTGTTAAAAACAAAAAACTTGCTACAATGGCTGCTGGTCTTTCTATTCCTATTGCTATCGGCGTTTCTTCACAGCCTTTTAACAGATATTTAACAAAAAAACGTACGGGTTCTGACGGATTTGTCGGTGTTGAAGGAAGAGAACCGGACAAATCAGCAGGCTTTAAAGTTTTAAAAACAGTTGTAGGTCTTGCAATGGGCTCTGCCATGATTGCTACAATTTTGGATAAACCGTATCAATTGTACACCAAATTCGGTAAAGCTTTTGGCGAACTCAAATCAAAACTGCAATACAAAGGCATGGCACCGACAATTGACCAATTCAAACTCATATACGGACTTACAATAACCAGCCGTATCTTTGCGGCTCGTGATAAAAACGAAGTCAGAGAATCTTCAATAAAAGACTCTCTCGGATTTGCAAACTGGCTGATTCTGGGCGGCTTTGTTTCAAAACTTGCGGCAAGAGCATTCAACAAAGATATTATAAATTACAATAAAGAAATTAACGGCAAAGGTTTCTTGAATTTTGTTTCAAAATCGGTAGAAAAAACTCATGAAGAAATCTTGTATCCCGCTTTGGAAAAAATGAATATAAACGTTTTGGACGAAAAAGGCAGAGCTCTTCCGTTCAGAAAACTTATCAAAATTATGAAAGATAAGGCTTTGCAGGAAAAAGAATTTCAAGATTTGTCAAAAACAACAATGCAAAGATTGAAATACAAAAACTATGCACAGCTGCTCGGATATCTTTATTCAGGCGTCGTTTTGGGTGCAGGTATTCCTGCTTTAAATATTGCAATCACAAAACACTGTGAAAAAAATGCTGCTTTGAAAAAAACGCTAAAAAATCAAAATGAAAAAATGAAACTTAACAATGATTTTATGCAGACAGCTCAAAAAGATAACAAAACATTCGGAGCCTTTTTAAAACAAATATAAAATTGTACAGGTTTCGCCGATAAGCAGTGTTTACTTTTTTGCAGCCGCTTAATATATTGTAAATATATTTTGAAAAAAAGTTATATTCTTTATATAATTTATTTGAAACAAAAAAAGGGTTAGTAATATGGCAGAAAACAAACTTCCCTCCGGAGTGGGTAAAAAAATAGTAGAAGCATTAAAAAAACAAGCAGAAATAGAAATTCAGCCGATACCTGACGGTGTTCAAGAATCTGCACTAATCAGAGATGCACAAACCAAAGAACCGTCTTCTCATCAAATGTATTCGGATAATATAACAGATAACATAAGTCTTGAAGAAAAATTCTCGGATTTTACAGCCGGAGAAGAAGAAAAAACCGAAGATTTTACAAGTTTTGAAGAAGAAAAGCCAAACCTTGATTTAGAACAAGATTTTCAATCCAGTTTTGAAGATAATTACAATACAGATTTAAATTTTGAAGAAACGGAAACACCAATGTTTGAAGAAAAAGAAATGTTTAATACAGCTCAACCGATAAAAGGTATGCAGCCTCAGCAAAATTATGCAATGCCTGCAAATGTTGCTGTTTTAAAAAGATTAATTATGCAATTGCCGCAAGGTGTTACAAAACAAACCGGTGCACAGATTATCAGACAGACAATGGAAGCACTCGGAATTTCCATGAACAGTGTTCTAAAAGAAGCACAACAGGGACAAGACAGTATTACAGCTTCTGCAAAAGCCTGCTTGTCTACAATTGCGGAATACAAAAACAACATCAAATCACTTGAAAAACAGGTTCAAGATTACAAAAAACAAGCTGTTGCTCTCAATGATTTGATTAGTTTGTTTGTGATGACAGACAAACACTAAATTAAAGTTTTCACAAAAAATACTCTGTTATTTTTAACAGAGTATTTTTTTATAATTAAAACATATTTTAAAGAACCAAAATCACGGGTATCTAAATATCTATAACAATTTCACCCTGCCTCAAAACTTTTATCTCGTCATCAATTGCAAGTGCTACTGTGGAAGCTCTTCCTTCCGAATGATAGCCGTAATCTTCAAAAACAAACTCAACCTTGTTTCCTACATTAGAAACAGCTTCTTCATATGTGCATGCTGCCGGCTGGGAAGAAAGGTTTGCACTTGTCGTTGCGAGAACATGCCCGTCAACAACCTCGCATAGTCGTTTAAAAACAGGATTGTCAGGCACTCTTATCCCAACTGTGTTTTTAAAAGAAGTTATATAACCGGGAGTTAAATCAGATTTTTCAAAAATCAAAGTCAAAGCACCGGGAAAAAATTTATCCATGAGTTTTTGTGCCCTGCCCGGAATAAACTTTACATAAGGCAGAAGGTTTTCCACACTGTTTGACATCAAAATCAAGGGTTTTGAGCGGTCACGATTTTTAAGTTCGTATATATTTTCCGCACCTTTTTCACTGTTCGGCAAACATCCGACACCCCATACCGTGTCTGTAACAAAAGACACAACGCCGCCTTTTTTTAGTTTTTCATTTAATTCTTTAACAAATTCGGGATTATCAAAAACCATACAACAAAAATACTCTTATCCTGTTGTTGTGTCAACGTTTAAAATTACAGTTGCTTGTCTTGTCAGAATGGATACGTCGCAAAACTTTGGTGTCAAAGATTCTTCAGACAATTTCAAGGAGACACCGGAATATCAAACCAAAAACAAGTACCTTTGCCGGTTTCTGATGAAAAATTTATATTGCCTTTATGCAGTTTAACAATTTTTTGGCAGACAGAAAGACCTATTCCCGTGCATTCATCGCAGCCAAGACTTTTTGATTGAATTCTTGAAAAGAATTTAAATATTTCGTTTCTTTGATTTTTGTCTATTCCACAGCCGGTATCAGATATTTTGAAATGAAAAGTATTTCCCGAAACAGATGCACAAATTTTTATCGAACCGCCGACTTTGTTAAATTTTATCGCATTATTTATAAGATTGTAAAAAAGCTGTCCCAGCCGTCTTTTGTCGCCGTTGATTAAAAACTTTTTGCAATCCACAGTTATTTTTATATTTTTTTGCAAAGCCTGTTGTTCTAATATTGTAATTATTTCTCGCAAAGATTCTGCCGGACAAAATTCTATGTATTTAATTTCCATGTTGTTTGTCTCTGCACGAGCTTCATCTATGGTAAATTCTGCTGTTTGAAGCAACTGTTTTGAGGCATTAATTGTATTTTGGCAAAACTTTATTTGTTTTTCTTTTGAAATATCTTCACTTGCTATCAAAGAAGAAAAACCTATTACGATATTTAATGTACTTTTTATTTCATGGGAAAGGTTTGCAATAAACTGTATTTTTGATAAATTACTTTCTTGAAGTTGTTTGATTTTTCTTTCAAGCATTTTTAGCTTCCGGTCTTTTATCAAAATTTCATTTTTTAAAATCTCATTTAAATACTGATTTTCATAATCTGTTTTTTTTAGTATTTTTAGGTTATTATTTTCTGTGCGTTTACTATACAAACTCATATTTTTTGTTCTTTTTTATAAATAAATGAATTTTAGCACAATTAATTATTATTACTTTAATGTATTTTCCGTTTTACCTTATTTTTTATAAAAAATTTGCTGATAGCAATTTTTTATTGACCGCTGTTTTTTATAGATTATAATGAAGTTAAAAGAAGGAAATTTTAATGAAAAATAACAACACTATGATGATGCAAATGATGATGATGCAAAGCCCGGAAAAAGGCGGTCATTGTTTTGCAAAAAATCGAATGTGTTAGTTTGAAAATATGCAATCAACAAGCCGCCTGAACGGGCGGTTTTTTTAATGTGTTTAATTTCAAACTTTAAAGGAAATAGGAAAAATGATTTTAGCAATAAATAACAAATTTAACAAAAATGGTAAAAGCTCAACTTATTATAAAAACAATTCTCAGCCGGCTTTTGGAGGTGTAGAAAAAGAATTTTCCAAAATAACAAAACTGTCGGATAAATTTTTAAAATCTCAAGAAAACCTTTCTCACACAAGATTCATTCAGGGAACTTTGACAAACTGGTTTCCAAAGGCGGTTTTGTCTCGAAGCTTTATTGATTTCAGCGAATTTACTTTTTTAGAATTTTTAGAATCCTGTATATTTTACTTTGCGGCTCCTTTTTTTGGTGAAAATCTTTTTAAAAAAGGTTTGTTTAAATCCGTCCTTCCGCAAAAAGTAAAAGATTCGGTTATAAAAAATACCGCACACAGTATCGAAGAATTAAAAAAATCAAATCTTGACAAAAACCTGAAAAACCGCATTTTGACAACAAAAGGCGGGATATTATTGGCTTGTATAACCGTTCCTGCTTTGGAATATGCGTTAGGCTTTGCCAAAAACCTGTTTACTTTAAAATGTTTTAAAGTCAGCGATTTCAACAATGTTGCAAATCTGAATAAAAACAAAACAGAAAATCTTGAACAACAAAAACGAGTAGAAACACATTCAAAAAAGGTGCTTTTAAAAAGTGCTCTTGTCTCTTTAAGCGGAATCGGTGCAGGGCTGGTTCTTGCAGCAACAGGCCACAAATCAAAAGCCGCCCAAAAATTTTCAGAAATACTTCTAGAGCCGGGAGCAAATATTTCAAAACTTTTGCAAAAAGCCGGTTTAAAATCAAAAAAAACAGACAATTTTCTGAAAGAATATCTAAAACTTGATTTTAACAACAACAACGGAAAACTCGCATTGAGCAAGGGTCAATTGGCTGCAACTTGTATTACGGGTCTTTTTGGATATTCCAGTGCGGCAAAAGACAGAGGAAAACTTGATTATTATGAGGTTTGGACTCGTGTTCCTTTGGTTGTTTTGTATACAATTTTCGGGTCTTCTCTTCTTGATTCCGGATTTAAAAAATTACTCGCCTCAAAAGGTAAATATCCTGAACTTATCAAAAAAACTCAAGAAGGACTAATTCAACCTGTGCCCCAAAGAAAAGATTTACCGGAAATTGCAAAAAAACTGGCAGCAAAAAATAACACATCATTTGCTGTTGAAATGGAAAAACTAATAAAACAAAAAACCGTTATCACAGGTGTTCCTTATCTTTTCAGCTTGATTACAATGGGATTTGTCTTGAGTGCCGTATCAAGAATTTGGACAAAGTACAGATACAACCACCAACAAAAACCTCAACAAACGCTGAATCTAAACAAACAACAGTTAAATACGGGTATTTCACCTGTTTTTAAAGGTTTTGGGCTAATCAGATAATAAACTGATTGTTAATCGAAAAATCTAACAATATTCTTTTGTTAAAAACGACAACAAGAAAATGTTTGAGCATACTTCAAAAAATATTTTTCCAAAAACCAAAATTCATTTACAGCTAAAAAAAGCTCTGTCTAAAAAAGACAGAGGCAATAAAAATAAGCTATATAAAAAGTTCAATTGAACTGCTTGTAAACTTTTTACCATTCAATAACGACATATCCCGGAGCACCGTCAGCACCGTTGCCGACATCGCCGTCTGCACTGGCACCGCCGCCGCCAACTGCAAGAAATCTGTATTTGCCATAATATTCTACAGCGAAACTTTTATCCCAAACTTCGCTTTTGCTTCCGGCACCGGCACCGCCTCCGCCTCCGCCGACTGCTGTTATACTAAAATTTTTCGCCTTTGATGGAGGCATAAAGGCACAGTTTCTCCCTGCTACAGTCCAAGACTCGGAATCAGATGCCTCAACGGACGAACCTGTCATCCACTGGATATGATCGCCGGTGTTTTTGTCTATTGTACACATCCATCTGCCGTGCTCTTCTTTCATTCTTGTTTTTTTAGTTATTACAGGAATTGTAGCTATTGTTATTAATGAAACTATCAACAACGCCATTAATGCTTCTGCGAGAGAGAAACCGTTATTTTTGTGCATTTTCGACTCCATATTTGTATATATATTTTCATGGTAAAGGGTTTAGTTTTGGAGTTCACTACTTAATCGCATAATCCAGCGTTTCTTATCTTATCTTATCTTATCTTATCGAAAAGCCTATCCTGATTGATTTTTGGTGTCTGAAAAGTATGCCATTTTTTACTACCCCTCACCCCAACCCTCTCCCTCCGGGAAAGGGAGAATATCTAAGATAAAATTCCATAGCCTCACCCCAGCCTACGGATTGACCGAATGAAATGAGGAAACGCCTGTAACCCCCGTTTAAAAAAAACTTAAACAGTGTATCTCGTCCAGGTCTTGTTAAAATATTCCGACCTTTTGAAATGAATTACAGAGAGTTTCACAAACAATAAAAAGCCGGCATTAAATTTAATTAACACCGGCAATTAATATAAGCATGATTTATTAATTTGTTTTTACAGAGGCACTTTCCCTTGCCTGTTTGTTTTGTAATCTTTTTTCTTCAATTTTTTCGATACGTCTGTTTCTTTTATATCCGTATCCGGCGTAAATACTTATACCGATTAAAAGCCACAACGGGAAGAGCAAAGCTGTTTTGCCCATGCTTGTAACGGCAACAATCATCAAGCCGCCGCAAAGCAGTATACCCATAGCCGGAAAATACGGTGAAAAAGGAACCTTAAACGGTCTGTGTCTGTCAGGGTCTGTTTTTCTCAAAATCAAAACGCCCACACAAACAATTATGAAAGACGTAAACACGCTGAAAATACAAAGCTGTGCGGCAAGATTCAAATCCAAGAACAAACAGCCTATCATCATTGCAACACCAACAACCCAAGTAATAACGTGAGGTGTTTTGTAAACAGGATGTACTTTTTTCAAAATGCTCGGGAAGAAATTGTCTCTTGCCATAGAAAACAGAATTCTTGTAGCGGCAAGCTGCATAACAAGCAAAACTGATGTCAAACCTGTCAAAGCACCTACAGATATAAGACCGGCAACCCAGCCTTGTCCTGTCATCTGCATTGCATGAGCAATAGGAGCATTGATATTAATCATATCCCATCTGATTACACCTGTCAGAACAAGTGCTACAAAAATATAAACAACCGTACAAAGAAGCAGTGTGCCGATAATACCTATCGGAATATCTCTTTGCGGATTTTTTGTTTCTTCGGCAGCTGTAGAAATTGCGTCAAAACCGGTATATGCAAAGAATATTGTAAACGCACTTACAAGAACACTTCCCAAGCCGTTCGGCATGAAAGGAGTCCAGTTGTCAGGTTTTACATAAAAAGCACCAACACCGATAAACAAACCGATTACCAAAAGTTTTATTGCCACCATGATACCGGCCATGTTTTTGGATTCCGAAATTCCTTTAACAAGAATTGCCGTAATAAGCAGTATCATTAAAATAGCCGGAATATTTACACAAAACGGAATTACACCGAATATATGCGGAATATGATCAACAGGGTTCATACCCATTTTTAAATATGCTGCTTTTGCTGAACCGTAATCACTTACAAGCCACAACGGAGGATACATTATATGATGAGCAATGCTCTGCAAAAATGCCGGCAATGCTTTTGTGTATGGTTCAAAACCTCTTAAAAACTGCAAAAGATAACCTGTCCAACTGCAAGCAACAGCGATATTTCCTATTGTGTACTGGAGCATCAACACCCAGCCCACCATCCAGGCAGCAAGCTCTCCCATCGTGGCAAATGTATATGTATAAACACCGCCCGAAACAGGAATCATCGAAGCAAATTCTGCATAGCACAATGCGGAAAAAATACACGCAATTGCTGCAATAACCATTGATATAATCAATGCAGGACCTGCACCATGACCATCTGTTCCCACAACGGCAGAACCTACCATTGAAAAGATTCCAGCACCGATTACCGCACCGATACCGAGAATAATCAAATCCATCCAGTTCAATGTTTTGTTCAATCCCGTTTCTGCTGACTGTGCAAGCATATCATCAGGATTTTTTGTCTTTAGTAAGTTCGAAATGAGATTTTTTACAAATCCCGGTTGGTTAACATTTTGTTGGCTCATGTAAATATCCTTATATTATTTAACAATCGTTGTCTTTTTCAACAAGGGAAAACCCAGTTCTTCTCTTTGTTCAACATAAAGTTTTGCTACCATTGCGGCCATTCGTCTGACTCTGTTAATGAAATTGATTCTTTCATCTTTGGAAATAACGCCTCTTGCATCCAAAAGGTTGAACGTATGAGAACACTTTAAAACATAATCATAAGCGGGCAAAACAAGCTTGTTTTCCACGCAGTTTTCAACTTCTGCCTGAAAAATATCAAACATTTTGAACAATCTTTCGGCAGAAGAAACTTCAAAATTGTATTTTGATTGTTCTATTTCATTTTGAAGATAAATTTCACCGTATTTTAATTCTTTATTCCACAAAACGTCATAAACAGAATTTACGTTTTGCAAATACATAGCTATTCTTTCAAGACCGTATGTCAACTCAAGAGCAACCGGTTTTATTTCAAGACCGCCGACCTGCTGAAAATATGTAAATTGAGTAATTTCCATGCCGTCAAGCCATACTTCCCAGCCTACGCCGGCAGCACCAAGTGTCGGTGATTCCCAATTGTCTTCAACAAAACGAACATCATGCCGGGACAAATCAATTCCCATTGCTTCCAAACTTTTAAGATACAGTTCTTGTGCGTTGTCAGGAGAGGGTTTTAGTATAACCTGATACTGAAAATAATGGCCGAGCCTGTTTGGATTTTCTCCATAGCGTGCATCCGTCGGTCTTCTGCAAGGTTCAACCATTGCAGTGTTCCAGGGTTCAGGGCCCAATGAACGTAAAAACGTAGCAGGGTTCATTGTGCTGGCACCTTTTTCAATATCATATGGTTGTTGAATTATACAACCGTAATCCGACCAAAATTTTGATAAATTTAAAATTAATTCTTGAAAAGTTAAAGCCATTCTCTCTTGATTTTCCAGTACCAATCTCTAATCTGTAACAGCGGCTTTTGCGTTTATTCAGGCTGCTTTTTGCTTTGTGCCTTTTGCTTTCGCACTTTAAGTTCTAATATTATAATATAATTTTTTACATTTTACAAATAAATTGTAATAATTACACCTAAAATTGTTACATGTGTAATTCTTAATTATACTGAAAATTCTTTATATTATTAAAACAAAACAAGTTTAACTATTCGTAAACTTTTTGACTACAACTTGTCTTTATAAGAGAATTAAAAATATATGCATATAAGGCTTGGGATTAGAGAAATTTAATGTACATTAAAGAAGTAGAAATAGACAACTTCAAATCATTTGCAAACAAAATTACCATACCGTTTTTGAAAGGTTTTACAACCATCTCCGGCCCGAACGGTTCCGGCAAAAGTAACATTATTGACAGTATTTTGTTTGCACTCGGTTTGTCCACGTCAAGAACCCTCAGGGCCGAAAAAATTTCCCAGCTTATTTCCACCCATACAAGAAGAAACGAAGCAATCGTAAAAGTAACTTTTGCTCCGGAAGACGCAGAAGAAAAAGAATTTTCCGTTGCAAGAAAAATCAAAAAATCTTCTCAAGGCTACAACTCTATTTATTATTTAAACGACAAAATTGTCACCCTGACAGACATTCATACCGTTTTGGAAAAATACAACATCACCCCGAACAGCTACAACGTTATTATGCAAAACGACGTAATGTCTATCACAAACTGCTCCGACACGGACAGAAGAAAAATTATAGACGAAATTGCCGGTGTAGCTGATTTTGACCGCCGAATAGAACAGGCACAAAACGAACTCGGCACTGTTGAAGCACGTGTTCAAAATTCTCTTTTGATTTTGTCAGAGGTAGAAACAAGACTTGAGCAGCTCAAAGAAGAAAGAGAAATTGCCCTAAAATACCAAAAATTAAGAGATGAAAAAACGGAACTGGAAAGCAAAATCACTGCCGTAAAATATTTTGATATCAAAAAAGGTCTCGAGCGTGCACACGAGAGTATTCTTGACGCAAACAAAAAGAAAAAAGAAGAAGAAGTTAACCTCAAAAAACTTGAAGAACAAATGCTTGTCGTAAAAACAAAACTTGATGAGCTGTCTGATCTTGTAAAAGAAAAAGGTGAAGCGGAACAAATTGAGGTTAAAAAACAGGTTGAAGAAATTAAAGGTCAGGTTGACAGAAAACAAGCTGCTATTAATTTTGCCGAAAAAAATATTCAAGATAACTTAAAAACCGTTGAAAACGCAAAAAACGGCATAGAAAATCTAAACGCAAAAAACGAAAAAAACAAACAGCAGATTGAAGAAAAAGAAAAAGAAATAAAAAATCTTGAGGAACAAAGAGACGTCCAAAAAGAAAAGCTCATGCAAATGCTTCAGGAAGTTGCGGGTTTAAACGAATCAGCGGACAAATATGTTGCAAAAAGAAATGAGCTGAGAAAAGAATTTGAACAGTTTAAAGACGAAGAAACAAAACTTATTCAGTCAAAAGTTCCTAAAGAAACCGAACTCAGCAACCTTTTAAAATCCGTTGAAGAAGCAAAACAAAAAATAGCGGAGCTTGAAGACTTCAAACAAAATTTTGCGGGAAACAAAGATCGTGTCGAAGTCCAGGTTGAAGAACTCGGAAAAGAACTCGAAGATTTTAAAATTATCCAGCAAAACACTATGAACGAACTGGATAAAACCAAAAATGAATTAAATGATGTACAATACAATGTTCAGACTGCATATCGAAAAATCTCCCAAATGGAAGCCCAAAAACAGGCTTTTGATGAGATGAATTTCGGACGTGCCGTTGATACTGTTTTGAATGCAAAAATTAACGGAGTCCATGCAACTCTTGCACAGCTGGGACAGGTAGACAAAGAATATTCGACAGCTCTTGAAGTAGCAATGGGCGGCAGAATGGCAAATATTGTTGTCGATGATGATGAAACAGCCAGAATTGCCATCGAGGTTTTGAAAAGTGCAAATGCCGGACGAGCTACGTTCTTGCCGCTGAATAAAATCAACAAAGCCCCAAAATCACTTAAACTTCCAAAAGACAAAGGTGTAATTGATTTTGCGATAAACCTTATTGACTTTGATGATGAATATATAAATGTATTTTTCCATGCACTGGGTGAAACTCTTGTGGTTGAAGATTATAACAGTGCCAGAAAACTCATCGGTCAATATAGAATGGTTACATTGACAGGCGAACTTTTTGAAAAATCAGGTTCTATTTCCGGCGGTTCGCAGAAAAAGTCCGGTTTGAAATTCAGCCAGACCCAAGACGATGAGCTTGCAAAATTTAAAGAAAGACTCAAAGGTTTTGAAAAACAGTATGCGGAATTGGAACGCAAAAAATCCGAGCTTGAAGAAAAACTCGACAAAGTCAGGATTTCTTATTCAAATTCAATGACCGCATACAATCAGGCAAAGATGGAGCTTTCAAATCTTATTAAAAGCTCTGAAGAAAAAGAAAACAGCATTAACGAGAAAAAAGCATTTCTCACAGAAGCTGAGCCAAAAATCAAAAAACTCGAGGCAGAACTCGACAAAATGGAGCAGCAGCACATTGAAATCGGAGAAAAAACACTCAAACTCGAAGAAGAAATTAAAGAAATCGAAGCCAAAATGACTCCGGAGGAACTTACAAACCTCAAAAAACTTACTGAAGACACAGAAAATCAGATAAAACAA
Organism: Candidatus Gastranaerophilales bacterium; assembly: GCA_944323115.1. GTDB lineage: Bacteria > Cyanobacteriota > Vampirovibrionia > Gastranaerophilales > Gastranaerophilaceae > Limenecus. The sequence goes on along the minus strand of CALURG010000079.1, from coordinate 132,665 downwards.
TTTGAATCAAAAATAGCTTCATGCACAAACGACATTGACGGTTACAACCGTACAATTGCTTTCCAAACGGACGTAATAGAAACTCACAACAAAGAAATTGACCGTTTGCACAAAGACAACGAAACTCTTGCACAGGACAAAGAAAAATACAAAGCCGACATAGAAGAACTCAATTCAAAAATAGAAGTTCTTGAGGTAAAAATAAAAGAACTCGGCGAAAAACTTATTGAAATTCAAACAGAGCGTGATGCCGTAAACGAGCAGTATCTTGAACTTGATAAACAAAAAAATCTTATAAATTTGAATATAGAAAAAATTGCAGAACAGATAGAAGCTTTCAAGGCCCGCCGCAGAGAACTTGAACCGCAGTTTGAAAATGTCAAAGAAGAACTCAAAGAAAACGGCATTGATTATACAAAACTTGAAGAAACAGAAATATCAATAGAAGAAATTACGGCAAAAATCCAGAGACTCCAAAAACGCATGGATGATTTGGGTGACGTAAACATGCGTGCAATAAAATCCTACGACGAAGTTTCCGAACGTCAGAATGAATTGAAAACAAAGATTGAAACTCTGTCCAGCGAAAAAAATCAAATAATGGACAGAATGCAGGGATACGAAAACCTCAAAAAAGATACGTTTATGAACACATACAACAACATAAACGACAACTTTAAAGAAATTTTCCACAAACTTTCTGAAGGCGAAGGAACCCTTATCCTTGACAATCCGGACTCACCGTTTACAGGCGGTATGTCTATTGAAGCACAACCCAGAGACAAAGAAAAAACAAGGCTCAATCTAATGTCCGGCGGAGAAAAATCTCTCACCGCACTTGCATTTGTTTTTGCAATACAACGATATTTGCCCGCACCGTTTTATGCGTTTGACGAGGTCGATGCAAACCTTGACGGTATCAATGTGGAAAAGCTTGCGGATATGGTAAAATTACAGGCAGAAAATACGCAATTTGTAGTAGTTAGTCACCGCAAACCTATGATAGAATCAGCTAATAGGACCATCGGCGTAACTCAGAAAGAAAAAGGTATTACCCGTGTAACCGGCGTGAAACTAAGGGACTAAACAAAAGAAATATCCCAAAATTGTTTCAGATTGCCTTCAAAGGGTAAAAACAAAAAGGATAAAAGACAAAATGTCAGAAGCCGAAACAAACTTACATCATGAATTTTATGTACCGGAATCTTCCGCACCGTCTGTTGACAGCATTGATGACCTGTCTATGGTTTCTGCTGTTCAAAATGACCCTTCCGGTCAGGTCGACGGGATAGAAATTCTTGTAAGCATGGCAAAATCCGGAAAAATTGACCCCTGGAATGTCGATATTGTGGATGTCACTGACAAGTATCTTGCTCATCTTTTTCAAATGAAAGCACAAAATCTTAGACTCACAGGCAGAACTCTTCTTTTTGCCGCAATCCTTTTAAGGCTCAAATCCAATGTTCTTGAAGGTATTGATGTAAACCAAATTGAAGGTCTGAATGACTACGGTGAAGAAAATTACGATGATTTTGAACTGGAAGACGACGGCTGGAGTGATGAAGAAATCAATACAAACAACGTCATTTCTCTTGACGAAGTTCTTCAAAGAAGAACCAGTGTACGTTTGAACAGAAGCCGCATGGTTAATTTGAAAGACCTGATTAAACAACTGCAATTTTATGAAGAACTGGACAGAAAACAATCTTTAAAAAATGCCCATGAGCGTGCAAAAAGACGTGTCCGCTCTTATGCAAGACTTACACCGGACGACATTGTAAATCTTGCTCATGACGAATACATTGAAAAAAGTGTCGAAGTTTTGCACGAAAATTTGAAAAAAATCTTTGAAACGCAAGACAAAGTAGAGTTGAACACTCTGACATTGCTTGGCTTGGACAAAATTTCCGCTTACATTGCTCTTTTGTTTTTAACAGCGGAACCGGAATCGGATGTGGATTTGTATCAGGAAGAGTTCTACGGAGAACTCTATGCTGTTCCTTACAAAAAAACCGAAAACATTGAAAAAGAATCTGCTTAGAATTACAAACCAAATTCCGCTTATTTTTTGTTTTCGGTTTTAAAATTAAAAAACTATTTTAGGTTATTTACTGTTGATAACAAAAATTTGTTTTAGCAAAAATAAAAATTACATACTTCTGCCACACTTGTAGTAGTTTTGTTAAAATTTTGTAAACTTTTATCTAAAAATTGCAAAAAAACATTTATGCTTGTGTTTATATATATAAGTGGAAAGTGAAGGTGTTCTTTAATGTACAGTCCAGCATTTATTAAATTTTTAATTGGCCGTGATGCCGATGATTTTTTATCAAAAGAAAACAATGATTCGGAAGTAAAAAACAGACCTATTGACAATGTTATTTACCGTTGTTCAAGATATGCAACTGTTCCCGTTGAATCAAAGTTGAGAAAGAATTAAAATTTTTACTGAAAACAAAAAAACAGGCTTAAAAAATAAGCCTGTTTTTTTTCATTTAATATTTTATTTGTAAAATTGCTCTTATCTTTGTTCAATCAAAGCATTTATTTCAGCAACCATAACTTCCGGATCTACACCGTGTACTTTTGCACCTGCTTCAAGGTTTTCATATCTTGCAGCAGCACAACCAATGCAGCCAAGACCGTATTTTGCAAAAACTTCTAATGCTTCCGGATAATTTTGAACTATATCAATTAGTCCCATGTCTTTAGTAACTTTTCCTGCCATAATAATTTATCCTTTCTTTTTTCCAGATATTTATTCAGACCATTTTTTTATTTTTTGACTGTGTGCAAAAAATCATTAATAAAATTATAACATCAAAAAATGTTATGCGAGGCGTGTTGTGATTTTTTTAAAAACTATTATAAAAAAATTAAAAAAAACTTTTTGTATCCCGCAGGCACCTGTGGGACTAAGTTCTATGGGAATAAAAGGAAAATACCTCGACAAAGTTAATGAATTCAATTTCAGTTCCAGCAGATTTTACACAAAACTGTTGTCTCCCGTAAATTCTCCTTATTATTTTAAAACAGTCATGTAAAACTTAAAAAATGTTGCTTGAATAAAGTTCATTTTTTGAATTTTTTACACAAAACAAAAGCTTTTCTTTGTTTTTACGCTATGCAATAATAGTATCAAATCAAATTTATTGCTATTCATCAAACAAAAAAGAAAAAAGCCGGGCAAATGATATTAAAAGAATTTTCGGATTTTTTAAAAGAAAATGAAGAGAAACTTTCGTGTTCTCTTTTGTTTGTGTGGTTAAAAAAGAAAATAGAATCGCCCGCAAAAACAAACGTGGACAAAATTCTTCAGAAAGAAATTTACATAGCAAAAAACAAAGCAGGACACACTCTTTTTATCGGAAAATCACCCAGCGGCAGAAGATTGATGGAAAGTTTGTACAATTTTGCACTAAGTTTTGAACAACAAAAAATGTCTCGATGGATTCACGAACAAAAAGCCAATAATTTTAAAAATTGTAAAGATATGAAAGAATAAGCCTTTTGGCATGGAACCATGCTTCTTTTTTGTATTAACATGTAAAATTTATTTGTTCAAAACTTGTTCAAAACTACAAAAAACCTGTTCAAAAATTTGAGACTTATCTACAGTTTTCTACAGGAAAAAGAAAAAATAAAAAATTTTTAAAAAGTTTTGAAAATTTTTATACAGGTTTTGAACAAATTATTTACAAAGTTATGAACAGGTTGTTTGCTTTCTATTGTTTGTTTTATAATAGTTTTAAACAGAAATTTTTGTCTTTATTATTATTATTAATATTATTTATAATATATATTAATAATTAATAAATAAAAAAACTAAATTAGAAAGAAACAAACAAAACTGTCGGGAGAAAATTTATGTCAAACATGGAATTTACTATAGAAAAAGAAACTCTTCTTACGAATTTAAAAATAGTTGAAAAAACTACAGTTTCAAGAGGTATACAACCGGTACTTTCCAATATTTTGATTGTTGCTTCTTCTGACAATTTTATTACTTTTGCCGCAACAGACCTTGATATAAACATAATGTCAAAAACAATAGCTTCTGTTCAAACTCCCGGAAAAATTACTCTGCCGGCAAAAAAACTTTCTGAAATAGTTTCCCGCTTGAGTAACAAACCGGTAGTTTTTTCACTTAACAGCGAGACAAATATTGTCACTATTTCCTGCGGAAATTCAAAATTTGAACTTATCGGTATTTCTGCGGATGAGTTTCCGGTTGCTTTGAATGAAGAAGAGCTTAAAGACAAAGAATCTGTTGAGATTGATTTAAATCCGTTTATCAAATCAATTAAGTATACAGCTTTTTCTGCTGCAAATTATGAAAACAGAAATATAATCAGCGGTGTATTTTGTTCTATTTCAAATGAAAATATTGAAATGGCGGCTACGGACGGAAACCGTTTAACAAGAATTGTAGAAAAAATTACAAATGAAAAAGAGACCAGCATTAGCTGCGTCATTCCTTCAAAAACATTGCAGGAATTTTTGCGTATAGCTTCTTTTATAAATGACGAAAAAATAAGTTTGATAATAGAAAGAACAAAAATCATATTCAAAACAAATTCAATGATTATGACATCACGTCTTCTTGAAGGAGAATATCCTCCTTACAAACAACTTATCCCTCAAAACTGTGAAAAAAATGCACTTGTAAAAAGAGAAGATATGATATCTGCTCTTGAAAGAGTGGCTGTCATGGTTAACGAAAGAACAAATATTGTAAGATTTCTTTTTAAAGACAACAATTTGTTTTTGAAAGCCGACACACCGGATGCGGGTCTTGGTGAAGATTCTATTTCTATTGAGTATACAGATGATGAATTGACTATTGCTTTTAACTACAGATATGTTTTGGATTCTTTAAAAATAATGGAATCCGAAAACGTAAAAATAGGTTTGGGCGGAAGTTTGTCCGCTACACTGTTTAAACCTGTGAGCGATGATGATTATTTGTGTTTGATAATGCCGATTCAAATAAGATAATTTTTCTGATTGTTTATTACATATTTTTTGTGCTTTTTAATGAAAAGCTAGTCTGTTTGTTGTAATCTAATGTTGCTTAAATATTAATACTAAGAGGCTTATGAAAAATTTTAAATCAGGCTTTGTAGCTGTTATTGGAAGACCAAATGTAGGAAAATCAACACTTTTAAACACAATAATAGGTCAAAAAATAGCAATTGCTACTGACAAAGCACAAACAACAAGAAGAAGAATAAAAGGAATATATACAAACGAAGAAGGGCAGATTGTTTTTATCGATACGCCGGGTGTTCACAAACCGTTGGACAAACTTGGCGAGTTTCTTATGGATGAAGCAAAATGTGCAATTCCGGATGCGGATTTGATACTTTTTCTTGCGGATGTTTCTGAACCGGCAGGAAGCGGAGACAAATGGATTGTTGAAAATTTGCTTAAGAAGACAAATATTCCGGTAATCATTGTTTTAAATAAAGTTGATAAAATAAAGGATCCTATAAAAAAAGAACAAAATCTGCTTTCATACAAAATGCTTTTTGAAAAAAATATGCCGACAGCAAAAATTTCTGCTCAAACAGGCAGAAATATTGACACATTGATATCGACCATCATGCGTAAACTGCCTGAAGGCGAACCTGTTTATTCTGAAGAGGATTTGACGGATGAAAGTGTCCGTTCTATTGCACAGGAAATTATACGTGAAAAAATTCTTAAAAATACCAAAGACGAAATTCCTCACAGTGTAGCTGTTGTTATTGAAAAATTCGAGGAAAAGCAAGAAATAGACAGGATTTTTGCTACTATCCATGTTGAACACGAGAGCCAAAAAGGTATACTTATCGGCAAAAAAGGACAAATGCTTAAGACAATAGGTTCTCAATCAAGAATCGAAATTGAAAAAATGACCGAGAAAAAAGTATATCTGGAGTTAACCGTAAAGGTTTCAAAAAATTGGAGAAAGAAAAAACCGGACTTTGAAAACTGGATTTAACTTCTTTAAAAAATAGCTTTTGCTTGCTGTGTAATTGTTATCACTGTCGGTTGACTATATGAAATTTATGAAAAATAATTTTGCCCGTGTAGTTTGCTTTCGCTTTGAGGGTCTTGAATTGTTCCTATGGAAAAAGTATTTCTGCCGTATTTTTGTTCGAAAGAATCCCAAAGCTGCGAGAGTTTTTTTGCTTTTTCTGTTTTTTGGTCGTTAAACAAAAAAAGCTGAGAAGCTGCTTTTTCCGTGAGTTTTTCGGCAAAAATTCCCGAAGCACGGTATACAATTTCAGGATTGTAAATTCTTTCAAAAAGCATATCCGTATATTGGTTTATTAAAAACTCGCTGTCACAGGGTTCCGGCAAAACGGTTTTTTCAACAAAAACTCTGAAATCTTTGGTTCTTAACATTACACAAATAATTTCTGCCTGTAATCCCAGTTTTCTCAATTTTGAACATATTTGATGAGAATGATAATGCAATGAGTTTTTTATGTAGTTTTTGTCTTGAGTGAATTTACTGAAAGCACTTGTTTTTTGGATAGATTTTGGCAGTTCGGCTTTGTTTTTTACTGTGTCTATACTTTGTCCGAGAAGTTCTGCTTTTAGTTCAAGACCTCTTTTGCCCCATATTTTTTTTAACCAAAAATCATTTTGTTTGACAATTTCATTACATTTGTATATTCCGTACTTGTGAAAAAGTGCGGCTGTGTTTTTGCCTACACCCCAGACATCTTCAATATAAGTTTTTTTCAAAATTTCATCCAAATTTCTTTTGTTTATACGAAAAAGTCCCTGTAATTTTTCATTTTTTTTTGCTGTTTCGCAGGCGAGTTTTGCTAAGGTTTTTGTAGGTGCAAGACCGATAGAAACAGGAACACCTATTTGTGTTTCTATTTCATATTTTATTTTTGCAATAATTTCCTCGTAAGAACATCTGTAGAGTTTTTTTAAACCGGTTAAATCCAAAAAAGCTTCGTCAATAGAGTATTGCTCAACATCGGGAGTGTAGTTTAGGAGCTTTAGCATAATTCTGTTTGAAATATCATGATACAGTCCGAAATTTCTTGAAATATAGATAACATTTTTAAATTCTTTTCGTGCTTTAAAAAGCGGATATCCCATAGGTATGCCTATTTCTTTTGCTTCTTTTGAACGGGCAATAATACATCCGTCATTGTTGCTCAATACGCAGACAGCTTTGTCTTTCAAAGCCGGATTCATGAGTTGTTCGCATGAAACAAAAAAATTGTTGCAATCCACAAGAGCTATTTCCGCCATAACCGATACCTTAATATTTCTTGAGACAAAAGAAAAAACAAGCGGAACAAAGACATGTTGAGATTTGCAAATTTTAAGCCGGGAAGGAAGGTGTAAATGTTCCGCTCTTTTTTGTTTACAATTTTATTATAGACATTTGTCTATAATTTGTCAACATGTTTTTAAAAACCCCCGTTATGAAATTTCTTTCACAAAGGAGGTTTTATTAGTGTGAATCAAATATTGTGTTGTGGTAAATTGTTTGTTTTTTTATAAACCGTTCAAAAAATTAAATAATATTTTCTTTAATAGCTTTTACTGCGGCTTGAACACGGTCATCAACACACAATTTTTGTAAAATGCTGCAAACATGAGCTTTTGCCGTATGTACACTGACAATCAGTTCTTTTGCTATTTCCGTGTTGCTTTTTCCTTTAACAAGGAGTCTCAATACTTCAAATTCTCTTTCGGTCAATTGTGCCCTTGCATCAGAAATTTCCGTGCTGTTTTGCAGGTTTATGTTTTCAGGTTTCGGGAACAAATTCAAAGCCACCTGTGCAACAGCAGAATCAAGCCAGCAAGCACCTTTTGAAACATTTTTAATAACCGAAGCCAGTGTAGTCGGGTCAATATCTTTTAAACAATATGCAGAAGCACCCGAACCGAGTGCGGCAAGAACCTCTTCTTCTCTGTCATGAGAGGTAAGAATTATTACTTTTGTTTCCATAGAAAGTTCTTTTACTTTTTGTGTTGCTTCGATTCCGTTCATTTCGGGCAGGCCCAAATCCATAAGCACTACATCCGGTTTTTTTTGTTTTATTACTTCCAGTCCTTTTATTGCGTCTTCCGCTTCACCGACTACGTTGATATTGTCAAACTCGTTCAATGCCGAACGCAGTCCTACTCTTGTCAATTTGTAATCTTCAACTATAACTACATTAATAATCTGATTGTCTTGTTCCACAGTAGTCAACATCACTTTAGCTTTTTCCTTTCTTTTCATTACTAAACAGCTAACAAAGAAAATGGAGAGTTCTTTTTGTTCATGACATTATGGATGACTAAAAATTTATAAGATATTATCCAACCTGGCAATATTTTTAAAAAAATCGGAAGACATTTGAGAAAAAATTGAACCTATCATATAAAAAGAGCCTGAAATGACAACGAGATTTTGTTTATTTTTGTTTTCTTCCAAAAGATATTCCAGTTCTTTTTGATTTATGGGGTATGATTTTGCAATTATTTTTTGTAAATCTTGAAAATTTACGCTGTTAGGGTATTTGAAATCATAGAAATATACTTCATCATCTTTTGAAAAAAGAGTTTCCATAACCTTTTTGTAATTCTTTGTTTTTAATGAGCCGTAAATCCAAACTCTTTTTTGATTGGGGAAATAATAATCCAAACTATCTTTCAAAACCCTTGCACCGTCCGGATTGTGAGTTCCGTCAATCAAGAGATTGTATTTTTCAATATACTGCATACGACATGGCCAAAAAATAGTTTTGAGAGCTTTTTTTACAGCCTCTTTGGAAATTTCATATCCTGAATTTTTTAAATATTCAATACATCTGAAAACCAGCTCAAGATTTTCTTTTTGCCACAAACCAAGCAAATTAAATTCATATTTTTCATTTTTGTAAAAAGCATAATTTCTGTTGTTTTCAAACCTTAAATCCACGTAGTTTTCGGGTACAAGAATATTGCTGTTTTTTTCTTTTGCTGTTTTTAAAATTGTTTCAAAACCCTTGTTTTTTTTGCTGACAAGCACCGGACAGCCGTTTTTTATAATCCCTGCTTTTTCAAAAGCTATTTTTTCTATAGTGTCACCAAGCCTGTCAACATGATCAAAACTTATCGAAGTGATTATTGACAAAACATTTTCTGATATGGCAGATGTTGCATCCAGTCTTCCGCCCAGCCCGGTTTCTATTACACAAATATCGGTTTGTTTGTCGGAAAAATATTTGTATGCCGCAGCCGTAAGCAGTTCAAATTCTGTAAGGTAAATATTGTTTTTTTGTGCAATATCCGATATTTCAAAAATCAAATCAGCAAAATCAATTTTTGAAATATCCGTTTGGTTGATTTTTATGCGTTCCGTATATTCCAAGATATGAGGGCTTGTATAAAGACCGGTTTTGTACCCGGCACAGGAAAGAACTTTTGACAAAATTGCACAAACCGAACCTTTACCGTTTGTCCCTGCAACATGAATTATTTTGAGATTTTTTTGGGGATTGCCGAGAATTTCCAAAATTTTTAAAATTCTGTCCAATCCCAGACATATGTGGAACTTTTCTCTTGAGGTTATTAGATTGATTGCTTTTTGATAATTGTTTTCCATGCTTAAATTTTACGATATAATCATTGATATGAAAACAACGGATAAACTTAGTTTTTACACAGCACTGTTTGGTGCGAAAGCAGTAAATGAGAGCTTGCATTTTTTTAAAAGTCCGGGTACCTCACTGCCGGGAGTGGTCGCTTTAAAAATATCAAAAAACTTTTTGTCTTTTATGTCAAAATATTGCAAAAAAAATATTTTGACCGTTACGGGTACTAACGGAAAAACAACCACAGCCGGACTTATTGCACATATTTTAAAAGTCTCGCAGTATTCTGTTTTGCATAATGAAAAAGGGGCAAATATGTTGTCAGGCATAGCCAGTTCTCTTGCTGTCGGTTACAAACCTTTTTCAAAATTTGATTTTGCTGTTTTGGAATCCGATGAAGCATACCTGACAAAACTTTATGATTACATAAATGCGGATTACCTGCTTGTAACAAACCTTTTTCGAGACCAATTGGACAGGTACGGAGAACTCAATACAACCGCAAAAAAAATCCAAGAAGCAATTGATAAAAATCCAAATTTAAAAATATTTGTCAATACGGATGACCCAATGCTTTCTTCGCTTGGAGAAAAAAATAAAAAGATTTTTTTCGGATTCGAAGATATAACATACAAAACTTCTTCAAAAGAATCACTGGCTCCGTCAGAAGCCGTATCATGCCCATGCGGTTCTGATTTGTCTTACGAAAAAAGATACTATGCACATATTGGAAAATATTTTTGCAAAAATTGCGGCCGACAAAGACCCGAGCCTGATTATAAAGGTTATGGAGTGATTTATGACGAATATTCCGAAATATATTTAAAGTTTAATAAAGATTCTGAAAATAAAGAATTGTGTTTTAAAACCAAACTTCCGGGTTTATACAATACATACAATGTTCTTGCCGCAGTCAGTGCATGTTTGGAATTAAATATTTCTCCGGAAATTATACAAAAAGGCCTCGATACTTATGAATCAATTTTTGGAAGGTCGGAAAGATTTTCGATAAACAAAAGAAATATTCTTGTTCAACTGATAAAAAATCCAACGGGTGCATCTGAGGTTCTAAGGACAATAAATCAAAAATCAGCAAAAAAACTTTTAATTATTATAAATGATAATTATGCTGACGGACGGGATGTTTCCTGGCTTTGGGATACGGATTTTGAACTTTTAAAAGACTATGAAAACAGTATTGTAGTGAGCGGAAGCAGAGCATATGACATGGCTGTAAGAATGAAATATGCCGGATTTGACGAAGCAAAAATTGAAGTCAAAAAAGATATAAAAGAAGCAATTGACTATTCTGTAAAAAGCATAGAAGAAGGCGAACAATTGTTAATTATGCCGACATATACCGCTCTTTTGGAAATGCAAAAACAAAAATTACATACGGAAAAATAAAAAAGTCCGGCAAGGTTGTAACATAAAAAACTTAGTTTTTATAAAAAATTTTTATCGTCATACCGGAGATATTCTTAGCATACTTTAACAAATCTTGACTTGTCTTTGTTTAAAAATGATAATTGATTTAAGTCATGAACAGGAAAGATTAATTTTTATGTATAAACGTATATTCTCTGTATTTTTGCTCATAAATCTTGTGTTTTTTTATTCCGGGTTAGGTGTTTTTGCTGCTCAAACAGATTCAAAATCCCTCAGCACAAATACAACACGTCCGAATTATGAAAATCTTGTGCCCAAGAAATTGGAAATTTCTATGAAAACGTCCATAGCACATATTTACGGCAAAGAAAATGTTGATGTTATATATGACCAAGTTGAAAAAATAATAAAAAAATCGAAATTTCAAAGAAGCGAGGCTTTTTTTGAAGATGACTTAAAAAGAGATTCTGATTGGTATAAAAACGAAGTTGTTTACATGTTTTATCCCGACCAATTCGGAGTTGATGAAACAGGAAAACCTTCCACTTTTAAAACACTCATAGGAATGCTGGATTATCTTAAAGATTTGGGAGTCACGACTATATATATTCTTCCTTTTGCCGATTCTCCCATGAATGACTCAGGTTTTGATGTAAGAAATCCGAGAAACGTGCGTGCGGATTTGGGAGGAATGGCAGAATTTGAAGAGTTTATGTGTGCGGCAAAGGAAAAAGGTTTTAAAATCAAAGCCGATTTAATTTTAAACCATTTTTCCGACCAGCATGAATGGTTCCAGCAGGCACTTAAAGGAGATATAAACAAACTCAACTATTTTGTCGTCAGAGAAGACATGCCGGAATACAGACAGTACAAAGACGACAAACTCGGGTACATGGTTGAATACAAAGAAAAAGACGGAACTGTTTCCAAAAGAAGACTTATTTTTCCTGAAATAACGGACAACCATTATAGAAAAGTTACAATAAAAGGAAAAGATTATTATATTTATCATACTTTTTATCCGTTTCAGCTTGATGTAAATTGGGAGAATCCTCAAGTTTTGTATTACATGCTTGAAACAGTGGCTTTTTGGGCAAATATGGGTATAGATATTTTTAGGATGGACGCTATTCCTTATTTGAGCAAAGAAAAAGGAACAAGTGCCGAAAACCAGCCAAAAACTCATTATATTATTCAGCTCATCAGTGCTTTTTTGCAAACAATAGCACCTCGCTCCATTATACAGGCAGAAGCCTGCCAGCAGCCAAAAAACATTCTTCCGTATTTTGGTGCGGACAGAAAAGTAGAACACATAATTAAAGACAATTTGAAAGAAATAACAAGAACCGATGAGGTTCAAATATGCTATCATTTTCCTTATATGCCGGCTATATGGGCTTCTCTCGTTACGGCAGACAATACATATTTTTGGAAAGCTTACAAAAACACCCCAAAAATACCTGATTCTGCTGCTTGGGCAATGTTTTTGAGAGTGCACGATGAACTTACGCTTGAGATGGTAAATGAAAAAACCAGAGAGCTTTTGTTTGACGGACTAGCACCAAAAGGTGCAGCGTTCAGAAAAGGCTACGGCGTGAGCGGAAGACTTGCCAGCTTTTTGGATAATGACCCGGACAGAATAGGCATGGCTTTTTCTATTTTGCTTTCTTTGCCGGGAGTGCCGATAATTTATTACGGTGATGAAATAGGAATGCCGAACAACTTTGCAAATGCAAAACAAAGTGCAAAAATCAGAGAAGCAAAACAAAAATCCGACAAGAAAAATAAAGCAAAGCTTTTGAGTTATTTTGACAGCCGTGATATAAACAGAGGCCCGATAAAACAAAAAGTTTTTTATGACGCAATGAAAAATACAAACTCATACAATCATAAAGTTTATTCACGTGTAAAACAGTTGATAAGAGTAAGAAAACAATATCCGGTAATTACAAAAGGTACATTTACCGAAATAAAAACACAAACTCCCGAAGTTTTTGCTTACGTCCGGGAGTACAAAGACGACAGAATTGTTATAATAAACAATCTTTCATCCGACAGAGTAAGAGCTACGGTTATTTTTACAAACGATGATTTCGGCAAAAAATCAAAAGACATATTCTTAAAAGACCTTTTGACCGACAAAATGGTGCGTGCAAGAGTACAGAACAAAAAACTTACCGTAAGGTTAAAACCCTATGACGCTATGTGGCTTAAAATGTAATTTTATTCGTTAATTACCCATTTTTTACGAATCAGCCATTGTACGGCAGTTAAACAAAAAACAATTAAAAACAATATATAAGCACCTGCTGAAGCCTGCCCTATATTGAAATATTCAAATGCGTTTTTGTATATCCAGTAAACAAGAACATTTGTACTCTCAAGCGGTCCGCCTTTTGTCATAAGGTAAATAAGGTCAAAGACCTGAAAAGAAGAAATTGTCGTAATTATCAAAACAAAAAAGACAGTCGGGCTTAAAAGCGGAATCGTAATAAAAAAGAAAGCTTGCAGCGGATTTGCTCCGTCTGTTTTTGCCGATTCATAAAGGTTTTGGTTTATTGAAGAAAAACCGGATAAAAAGATTACCATATTGTATCCGATAAGTTTCCACGAAGATACAATTATCAATGCAATCATTGCCGTGTTTGTGTCATACAGCCAATTTATGTGCGTTTTCAGCAAAAAATTCAAAAGTCCGCAATTTGGGTCAAAAATCCACTCCCAAACTATTGCGGCAACAATCATTGGAGTAATAAAAGGAAGAAAATATGCTGTCTTAAAAAACTCACTTCCCCTGATTTTGCTGTTTATGCATGCGGCAAGAACAAGCGGTATTATGATTGAGATTATCGTTGTTGATATTGCAAATACAAATGTGTTTTTTAATATCATTTTGAATGAATTATCCGCCAAAAGACTTTTGTAATTTTCCAATCCTGCAAAATCTATATCGGATAAAAGATTCCAATGGCAAAAACTCAGGAAAAAAGAAAAGAATATCGGTATAATAATAAAAACAAAAGTACCCGCAAAGGCAGGCAGCAAAAATAACTTTCGAAAATGAAAGCAGGTATTGCTGACAGATTTTTTTTCTAACATTTTCATTGATATTATTGTACCAGAATTTTGTATTTTATTTTTTTGAAAGGATTACAAATCTTGCTTTGAAACAGCTTTTTTTAAAATGATTCTCCAACAAATATATGAATTAATATAAATTTGTTTATTTTGTAAAAGAAAAAGGTTACAATATAAAGCAGAGGAGAATGCCTGTGGAAAAATATGAAGCTATTTTTGATATTAATGAATTTTTGAAAAAAGCTGTACAAGAGGGTGCATCGGATGTTCATCTGCGTATAGACGAAGTTCCTGTTGTCAGAAAAGACGGGAAAATTGTAAAAACAAATTATCCTGTAATAAAAGAAAAAGACATTTCTCATGTTTTGAATGTGGTGCTGCCCAAATATCTCAGAACAAAAGTTCAATCGGCTTTTGACTTGGATTTTTCTTACGAAATAAAAGGTATTTCAAGATTCAGAATAAATCTTGCCAGACAGCTTGGAAATACTTCACTGGTATTTAGAATTATTCCTTATGAAATACCGTCTTTCAAGGATTTGCATCTTCCTCCGGCATTGAATCTTTTTGCAAAATTCCACAGCGGCATAGTTCTCGTCACAGGCCCTACGGGTTCCGGTAAATCTACAACCATTGCGTCTTTGATTGATTTGATAAACAAAAATGAACGTAAACATATTATTACCATTGAAGACCCGATAGAGTTCATTTATTCAAACAAAAATTGTATTATCACCCAAAGACAGGTGGAAATAGATACGCTTTCTTTTCCTGACGGTGTAAAATATGCCCTGAGACAAGATCCGGATGTTATTCTTATCGGGGAAATCAGAGACATAGAGACTCTTTCAAGTGCACTGAAAGCTGCTGAAACCGGACACCTTGTTATTGCTTCTTTACACACAAATGATGCAATTCAAACGGTAAACAGAATTGTCGGTATGTATGATCCTCAAGACAGAGACAATATTCGCAAGCAGCTTGCCGAGACACTAAAAGCTTGTGTTGCACAGAAACTTCTGCCTCTAAAATCAGGTCACGGCCGTATACCGGCATGTGAGATTATGGTTGTTACGCCTACAATTAAGGACTTTATTATAAAAGACGAGCTTGAACAAATTTATGACCTTGTCAAAAAAGGTTCGTACAATGACATGATTACGATGAACATGTCGCTTCTTCAACTTATCAAAGAAGGTTTAATTTCCAAAGAAACAGCGATAGATGTTTCTGACAACAAAGTTGAGATAGAACAAATGCTCAGAGGAGCATATCACGGAACCAGAGAGACTTTTGATATTCAGTTTTGATTTTAAAACTGCGGTTTAAACATGTTTTAGAAAAACTGGACAGACTTCTAAAAACCGGGTGCGGGGAGAATGCAAAACTTTACTACCAATGCCATAAACCTAAAATCGTACAATCTTAGCGAAACAGACAAGATTGTTGTTATGTATTCCAAAGAAAAAGGAATAATAAAAGGTGTGGCCAAAGGTGTGAAAAAAACAACAAGCAAACTCGGCGGCAGAATGGATATGCTTATTGCAAATAAGCTTCTTATGCGTAAAGGCAAAAATCTCAACACTATCTGTCAGGCAGAAGCTTTAAATACTTTTAAAAACAGCAGAAAAGATATAGACAAACTGTTTTATTCTATTTACTGCTCAGAGATAGTTAACTGTTTTGGTGTGGAAAATGATCCAAACAGCGAAGAAATATACAATCTTTTGTACAAAACTCTGGAGGCAATATCGATTTCCGAAAACAAGGTTGAGCTTTTGATTTCTGTGATAAAATTCCAGCTTAAAATAACACACATAGCAGGCTATTCTCTCGAACTCGAATCTTGTGTGTGCTGCGGAGGAAAACTTGACAAAGAAAATATCCGCTTTTCTGCCCAAAACGGCGGTACAATCTGTGAAGAATGTGCAAAAGGACTTTTTAAATCGGTAAAACTTCACCATAAAATCAGAGATTTTTTAATTACCCTTCTACAGCTTGATTTTGACGCAAAAACCAGATATGACGAGCTTGCAACGGAAAAAATATGTGATTTTTGTTTTAATATCTTAAAACAGCATATAGAACAGTTTTCACCCAAAAAAATTAAGTCGGGACAAATATTGGAAATGACAAGATAACTTAAATATTTGTTTTAATTTGCACATTAAATAAGAATTTTTAGCAAAAAAGGAATTTGAGATGAAAGATTTGTCGAAATATATAGAACACACACTCCTGAAACAGGATGCAAAAAAAGAAGATTTGCAAAAACTTTACGCTGAAGCAAAAGAAAATAATTTTTTGGGAGTCTGCGTAAACCCTGTCAATGTTGCTGATGCAGTTTCGGCACTGAAAGGTTCAAATGTAAAAGTTGTCACTGTGGTAGGGTTTCCTCTCGGAGCAAGCAGAAGCGACGTGAAAGCTTTTGAAGCGAAAAAGGCAATAGAAGACGGTGCTGATGAAATCGACATGGTTTTGAATGTTTCTGAAATAAAAAACAAAAACTACGAAACAGTCAAAACAGATATTGAAACAGTAAAAAAATCCTGCGGTGATAAACCGTTAAAAGTTATACTGGAAACAGACCTTCTTGAAAAAGATGAAATAAAAAAAGCTTGTGAAATTTGTGTTGAAGCAAAAGCGGATTTTGTCAAAACATCAACAGGATTTGTAAAAAACGGCGTCGGAGCAAAAGTTGAAGATGTGGAACTTATGGCAAAGACAGTAAAACCATACGGTCTTGGAGTGAAAGCTTCCGGCGGAATCAGAGACAAGGAAAAAGCACTTGCTTTGATTGCCGCAGGTGCAGACAGGCTGGGTACAAGCTCCGGTGTGGCAATAGTGCAGTAAAATAAAAAGCAGCACTTTTTTGATTTAAAGATTACAACATACAAAAATAAAACGGCAGCAAAAATATGTTAGCAAAAAGAATTATTCCATGCCTTGATGTAAAAGACGGACAGACTGTAAAAGGCGTAAATTTTGAAAATTTGAAATATGCAGGAAATCCTGTTGCTCTCGCAAAAAAATATAGCGATGAAGGAGCGGATGAACTTGTTTTTCTTGATATTACGGCAACAAATGAAGCACGAAAAACCACAGTTAATATGGTTGAACAAGTAGCAAAACAGGTTTTTATTCCTTTTACAGTAGGAGGCGGGATAAAAACTATAGAAGATATGCATTCTTTGCTGCGTGCAGGTGCCGACAAAATATCAATAAATTCTCAGGCTGTAAAAACACCTGATTTGATTGAAAAAGCGGCTTCTTATTTTGGTTCGCAATGTGTTGTTGTTGCCGTTGACGGCAGGAGAATTGACAATGATTTTTATGTATTTATCAATGCGGGTCAAAAAAATACCGGCATAAAGCTTATCGACTGGGTCAAAACAGTCCAAAAACTTGGTGCCGGCGAAATTCTTTTGACATCAATGGACGCTGACGGAACTCAAAAAGGTTTTGATATAGAAATGACAAAACTTGTTGTGGAAAATACAAATATTCCTGTTATTGCATCAGGCGGAGCGGGTGCTGATTCCAAGCATTTTTGTGACGTGTTCAAGCTTGCAAATGCAGATGCTGCTCTTGCGGCGTCTATTTTCCATTTTAATACTCTTCCTATAAGAAAATTAAAATCTGACTTGGCTTGTGACGGTATTTGCGTGAGAAATTAAACTTTCGCATAAATTAAAAAATTGTTGAAATACTGCAAATTTGTATAAACTCCTCCTTTTGTATCATTGAAAAATTACATGTTTGTATAAAAATAATTAAAATTGTATAATGAATCTATATTGTAAAAGAAATAAAGGTGGAAAAGAATGACTGTATTAACGGAGAATGAAGGTTTAATAACACAAATTATCGGACCTGTAATTGACGTAGAGTTTCAACCGGGTCAGCTTCCGGAAATTTATGACGCACTTGAAATCTATACACAAGACGGAAACAAAGTAGTTGCAGAAGTCCAGCAGCTTCTTGGTGAAAACAAAATCCGTTCAGTTGCAATGTCTTCAACAGACGGTTTGCAAAGAGGAATGAAGGTGGTAAATACCAAAGCACCGATTTCTATTCCTGTAGGAAAAGCTACTTTGGGAAGAATTCTTAATGTTCTCGGTGAGCCTGTTGACGAAATGGGGCCGGTAGAATCAGAAAACAGACTTCCTATCCACAGACCTTCGCCAAAACTTGTTGACCAAAATACAAATATTGAAATTTTTGAAACAGGTATCAAAGCAATTGACTTGCTCCAGCCGTACCAAAAAGGTGGAAAAATCGGTTTGTTCGGCGGTGCAGGTGTTGGCAAAACAGTTTTGATTATGGAACTTATCCACAACATCGCAATGGAACACTCAGGTGTATCCGTATTTGGCGGTGTAGGTGAAAGAACACGTGAAGGTAACGACCTTTGGAACGAAATGAAAGAATCAGGCGTACTTGATAAAGTTGCTCTGATATACGGTCAGATGAACGAACCTCCGGGAGCCAGAATGAGAGTCGGTCTTTCAGCATTGACTGCTGCCGAGTACTTCCGTGATTTTTCAAAACAGGATGTATTGTTGTTTATTGACAATATTTTCAGATTTGTACAGGCAGGTTCTGAGGTATCCGCACTGCTTGGACGTATGCCGTCAGCCGTAGGTTACCAGCCTACACTGTCTACGGAAATGGGTGAACTTCAGGAACGTATTACTTCTACAAAAGACGGTTCTATCACATCCGTACAAGCTATTTACGTACCGGCAGACGACCTTACAGACCCTGCACCGGCTACGACATTCTCTCACCTTGATGCTTCAACAGTATTATCAAGACAAATTGCTTCTTTGGGTATTTATCCCGCTGTTGACCCGCTTGCATCAAGTTCAAGAGTATTAGACCCGGTTATTATCGGTGAAGAACATTATGGTGTTGCAAGACAGGTACTTGAAGTTCTTCAAAAATACAAAGACTTGCAAGATATTATCGCAATTCTCGGTATGGATGAACTTTCGGAAGACGACAAATTGACTGTAAACAGAGCAAGAAAAATCCAAAGATTCTTGTCACAGCCTTTCTTTGTAGCCGAACAGTTCTCCGGCATACCCGGCAAATACGTAAAACTTGAAGATTCTATCAAAGGATTTAAAGAAATTCTTGAAGGTAAACACGACGACGTACCGGAACAGGCTTTCTATATGGTCGGAACGATAGAAGAAGCAGTTGCAAAAGCCGAAGAAATGAAAAACGCTTAAGCTGATAAAAGCTTGTGCTGCAAAGGTTTTAGCAAAAACCAAAATCGCATAAGAATATGTGAAGGTTGAATATGACAAAAAAAATAAATCTTAAAATAATTACTCATGAAAAAGAACTCTTTAATGAAGAAGTTGACGCGATTTATTCAAAAAGCGTTGAAGGTGAGTTTGGTATTTTGCCTGACCACCAGCCTTTTATGGCTGCTTTGGATATAGGAGTTACCAGAGCTGAAGAAAACGGAAAAATGGAATATTTCACCACTATGGGCGGAATTTTTCAGTTCAAAGACAATGAAGCTCTTATATTGACTGATTTGGCAGAAAAAGGCAGTGATATTGATGTCACAAGAGCAAAATCCGCCAAAGAAAGAGCAGAAGCAAGACTTGGCTCACACGATGTGGAAATTGACAATGCAAGAGCACAAATTGCACTCGCTAAAGCGATGGCCAGACTCAAAGCGGCAATGCAAAAATAAAATTTCCACATGACAAATAATTATTAACAATAAAACAGGACAGGTATTTTATTAAAGCTTGTCCTGTTTGTTTTTTGCAAATAATCAGAGCAAAACTCTGAGTAGAGAATTTTTAAAAAACTGCCGGGCACTATATTCTATAAAAATAGAATTGAGTACGATTATACTCTGCCGTACATATCTTCAAACCGGACTATATCATTTTCGTCTAATATATCGCCTTTTTGAACTTCAAGAATTTTCAACGGTTCGTCGTACGGATTTTTCAATGAATGTTTTTCTTCAACAGCGAGGTCAATGCTGTCACCGTTTTCAAGTTCAAAATATTCTTCACCTTTAAGAACAAGAGCCTTGCCTTCAACAACAACCCAATGTTCGCTTCTGTGATGGTGCAGCTGCACGCTCAGGCTGGCACCGGGATTTACATAAATACATTTTGTCAAAAAGCCTTTGCCTTGATTCAGCACTGTATAGTAACCCCAAGGACGATAAACTGTTTTGTGGGAATATTGAGTTTCGTCGTGTCTTTCTTTTAGGTGGCTGACTATTTTTTTGACGTCTTGAGAGCGTTCTCTGTCACAAACAAGTACTGCGTCTTCAGTTTCTACAACCACTACATTTTCAAGACCAATTGTAGTAATAAGCTTTGATGTTGAATAAACCATAGAATCTTTGCTGTCAAGGTCGATTACGTTACCCATCAAATAATTGCCGTTTTCATCTTTTTCGGAAATTGCATAGACAGCTTCCCAAGAACCTACATCTCGCCAATCACAACCGAGAGGAACCATTGCCAGTTTTTTTGAATTTTCCATAACAGCGTAATCTATGGATATATCCGGCATTTCTTCAAAATCAAGATACGGGATTGTCGGTGTTTGTGAAGAGATTTCTGCATTTTTAACTATTCTTACAATATCCGGCTCGTATTTTTTCAATTCGGCCATCATTACGGAAGCTTTGAACACAAACATACCGCTGTTCCAGTAATATTTGTCAGAATCAAGAAATTCTTGAGCTGTTTCTTTGTCGGGTTTTTCAATAAATGTTTCAACTTTAAAACTTTTTCTTGAAACTTCTTTAATTTTTTTGTTGTTTTTTGTTTTTATGTATCCAAGCCCGGTATCGGCTCTATCAGGTTTTACACCGAATGTAACTATGTAATTTTCTTTTGCAAGTTTTATTCCTTCGGTGATTGCGTCGGCAAATTTTTTGTTGTCGGAAATTAAATTGTCAGACGGTACGGCAACAATTATTGCATCTTCATCTGTGTTTTTGTCCTGTTGAAGTTTTTCTATGTATTTTATGGCGAGTGCAATAGCCGGTGCTGTTCCTTTTCCTTCGGGTTCCGTAATCACACGATAGCTTGATTTTCTGCAAAATTTTTCCTGCATTTCAGCCAGCTGGGTTTTTACCTGAGACTCAAGTTTAACGTTTGTTACACTCAAAATATTTTTGTCATCAACACTGTTGACAAGTCTTATAAAAGCAGACTGAAACAGAGTGTAATCTCCTTCTATTTTCATAAGCTGTTTCGGATGAAGCTCTCTGCTTAACGGCCACAATCTTGTACCCGAACCGCCTGCCAAAATGATTGCGTATAAATTGCTGACTGCCATGTTGTTAACTCCTGAGATTACTCTTGTATCAAATTGCTATCCATAAAAAGTATATAGTAAACGATGTTTGGTGGAAAGTTTGAAAAATTTTTAGAGTGACAAAACTTAATATTTAAGACTCTTTCAAATGCTTGAAATGCTTGTACAAATAAAGAACTCCAAGAACAAAACAAACAACCACAATAGCTATGTCAAATTTGTGCCAAAGATGTTTGAAAGCCTCAATATTTTGTCCCATTTTTACTCCGACATAAACTAAAACATAGCTCCATATCAATGAACCCAAAAATGTAAAAGTAAAGAAAAACCTTTTCTTTGCACGAAGTATGCCGGCCGGAAGGGAGATGAACGTTCTTACAACGGGTAACATCCTGCATATAAAAAACGCCCAGTCGCCGTATTTTTCAACCCATTTGTCAGCGTCTTCAAGGTCTTTTTTGCTGACAAGAAACCATTTGCCGTATTTTTCAACAAACGTACGTCCTCCGAAATATCCAAGATAATATGACGGTATTGACCCCAAAACACAGCCGAAGGCACCGGCCCAAGCGGCAACATGAAAATTAAATACGCCTTTTGATACAAGATATCCGGCAAACGGCAATATAGCTTCGCTCGGCAGAGGTATGTTGCAGGATTCTATTGCCATTAAAAGGCTTATTCCGAGCGGTCCCATTGATGTAACTACGTGTTCAATAAAATTTATTAAATGTCCCAAAATTGTATCAAGCATGTTGTATCCCCGTTTTTTAAATTTCCGATTTACAATAACATTCCCGCAATGCAGGCGGAAAGATATGATGCCAGTGTTCCGCAGACAAGAGCTTTCACTCCGAGTTTTGCAAGGTCTTTTCTTCTGTTTGGAGCAAGTTCTCCGATACCTCCGATTTGAATTGCTATGGAGCCGAGATTTGCAAATCCGCAGAGTGCAAATGATGCAATAATTATACTTTTCGGACTCAAAAATTCTTTCATTGATGTCAAATCAAGGTAAGCAATAAATTCATTAAACACAAGCTTTGTCCCCATCAAAGAACCTACATCAATTGCTTCTTTAAACGGAACACCCATAACAAGTGCAAACAGTGAAAAAATGCTTCCCAGTATTTCTTTCAAAGACAGATGAGTCAAATCAATGTGTATAAAAGAAAGATTCATATGAACTACATTTGCCAAAAACAATCCGACATGCCCCAAAATCCAATCAACCATTGAAATCAAAGCAGTCAGAGCAATCAGCATAGCTATTACATTGATAGAAACTTTCATACCGTCTGACGCACCATGTGCAATTGAATCTATGAGGTTTACATGAGTTTTTTGTATTTCTACTTTTACCTCATTTTTTGTTTGAGATTCTTCTGTTTCGGGATAAACAATTTTTGAAATAACAAGTGCACCGGGTGCAGCCATAATAGATGCCGCAAGAAGGTATTCGGCCGGTATACCCATACCCACATACATAGCCATAACGCCGCCCGCTATACATGCCATTGACCCTGTCATTGAAGCAAGAAGTTCCGACATGGTCATTGTCGCAAGGTACGGTTTAATCATAATCTGTGCTTCTACCTGTCCGACAAAGGCAGAAGCTATGTTTGAAAGGGATTCTGCCCCTGAAACATTCATCAGTTTGTACATTATTTTTGCACAAAACTCTACGACTCTTTGCATAATTCCGTAATAGTAAAGAATGTTAACAAGTATAAGTATAAAAATAATTGTCGGAATAAGTTTGAGAGCAAAAATGAAACCTGCTCCGGCTCCAAAAAGTTCTTCCATGCGAGAAGGGCTGTTTGTCAAAACACCAAAGACAAAATTTCCGCCTTCATTTGAAAAATCAAGAATTTTTTGTATAAACAATCCTATGGCATGGAAGATTTTTTGTCCGAGAGGCACTTTTAATACAAAAACCGCCAGCAAAACCTGCAATATAAAACCCGGAATTATTGTTTTCAGGCAAATTGCTTTTTTGTTGTTTGAAAGAGCGTATGCTATTCCCAAAATTACCGCTATGCCTATTACTCCTGTAAATCTCTCCATACTTTTTCCTTTAATTTAAAATCAGCCTTAGGTTTATTTTACTTAAACAGCAAACAAATTACTAAACAATTTTTATATATTTTTGATATTTGTAACAAAATTAACAATAAAATCTTAAATTATGCAAAAATGCATGATGAGTTGTTTTAAATAATTAGTGAAGTAAAGGGAAGTCCAAAATGACAATGCCTGTCACAAACTTGAACAATTCATTTTATCCTGTGGGAGCGTACACTCTTGACGGTTCAAACAGATTTGAGCCCGGAAAGTTTGTAGTAAACCCGCCTTCTCAGTTTTATAAATATTCGGTATACGATGAGTTGAAACTGGGAGAAGACCATTTTAAACAGATTCTTGGCGAACTTGCTTCAAAAAAACCTTCAAAAGAATTGAAACAAAGCAGAAAAAAACGTGCCATTTCAAAAATTTTGGGTTGGACACTTATTTTCGGCGGGGCACTGGCAGCATACAAATTTTGCAAGCCGTTTAAAAATCTTGTCAAAGGTTTACACAACAGTGTAAAAAATTTGTTTACAAGAAAGACTTAAAATATAATAAATAACTATGGAATCCAATAAATCTAACCGCAGCAAAAATAAAAAAGCTCCATCCGGCAAAAATCAGGACAATCCGGCTGAATTTTTCCGATTGACCGGACAGCAGGTTGTTTCGGACATAAGAAAATATGACAGCGTAATAGCAAAAAACACTTCCGTTTTTAATTCAAAACCGTACCAAAATGAAATGTGGGACGGACAAAATGCTGTCTTGAAAAAACGCTTAAACTCAATGGATTCTACAATGCTTGAGGAAACGGCATACAATATTCTTGATGATTCTGAACTCAAACTCGAAAAGAAAATTGAAAATCTTGAAAAAACATTGCAGTCAATCAATGAAAAAATTGTTGTTGCACAGACTTTGAATGATTCTGCCGAACTTGACGAATTGAATTTGCAAAGAGAAATTACTTCAAGGCATTTACAGAATTTGAAAAATGAATACAAAACTGCGAATGTTGATACAAGATTTGTTTCAATCCTTGTTCAAATTTTGGAATTTCCTCAAAATTTTAAGCAAAAATTTAAAAAATACTGCAAACTGGCTTTGTACAAATCGAAATTTTTGAAAAATATAAAACCTCTTGTACGTTCACTTACGGTAAGAGATACTTTGGGAAAATTGGACAAAATAAACAAATCCGTAGACGAACTTATAAAAATGCAGGTGCCCTTTGGAGAGCAGGAAGCAAGATATGAAAAGCTTGTCACTCATCTTTCCAAAGCGGGGATTTTGCATTCTCAAATTTTGAAAGAGTTGAAAAATTAAATTATTGTTTTGCCATCATTTTGAAGTGTTCGACAGATTCCGCTTTGATAAAATCTTATCGAATTTTCCGGCATATTTTTACGGAGTTTTGACTGTGTTATCTTTATTATATGAATATAAAAATTATTGCTGTCGGTAAACTTAAAGAAAGATACACAAAAGAGGCAATTGAAGAATTCAAAAAGAGGCTTAGTTCTTATTGCAGCCTGTCTCAAATTGAAATTCCCGCTCAAGAAATAAAAGATGAAAGTTTGGCGGAAAAATACATGGAGCTTGAGGGAGAAAAAATACTTGCGGCAATAAAACAGGATTCTTATGTTATTACTCTGGAAATAGCTGCAAATCAATTGAGTTCCGAAGATTTTGCAAAAAAAATTAAAAATCTTTCAAATTACGGCTACAATGAAATTGTTTTTGTAATCGGCGGGGCAAACGGTTTGTCCAAAAAAGTCAGCGAGCGTTCAAATTTTAAACTGAGTTTTTCCAAAATGACATTTACCCACCAGATGGCAAGAGTTATTTTGTATGAACAGATTTACAGGGCATTTAAGATTAACAACAACGAATCTTATCACAGGTGATTAAAATATAAAAAATACGGGTATTATCATGATAGTACTAAAGAATCGAGTGATCATTCATGTCAATAAGCCCTATTTCATCCTCAATGATGTCTATGTATGTGCCTTCATCAGGCACTGCAAAGCCTGCTGAAGATGATTATGAATACCAAATGATTATTCAGCAGCTTGCTGTCTATGGTATACCTTCCTCCGGTGACAAAGAAACCGACAAGGTACGCCTTGAAGTTGTTGAAAGAATGATGGAAATGAGAGAATCACAAGAAACATCATCAAGAGATTCCATTCCGTTTGATGATATTATGAATACTCTTAACCTCACAATAACCGGCGATTTGGATAAGGATTACGACACAACTATAGACAAATTGGATTATGAAATAGATCTTGCTTATTCCGATGAGGAAAAAGAATACTACCAGGCACTCAAAGACCAGGTTGAGTATGAATACAACATCTCAAAAGAAAACAGTATAAGTTATTATTCAGGAGCTTCTCAGCTGGGCAATTTGAACAGATTCATGCTTGGTATTTAAAAACAACTGTGATTATCTGAAATATCTATTAAAAATTTTTTTGCGGAAGTCAAGGCGTCTTCCGCTTTTCCTTTGCCTAAAAAAACGGGTTCCAAAATTAAATTCAGCTTGTCGGAGAGTCTTGGATAATCTTCGTTTATTACTGTAGGTTTTCCGTTTTCAATTGCTTCCAAAAATGCTGCGGCGTTTTTGGGTTTTTCTTTTGAAAGAAACAGGCTGCTGTATGCAACATCTTTTCTTGCCGGTACAATCAGACCCGATTTTGTCAAAACGGAAAGAGATTCTTTTGACGATATAAATTTTACAAATTTTACCGCTTCTTGTTTGTGTTTTGACTGTTTGGATACCGCATATCCGGAGGCATCAATATTTACTATAGAGCCTGCTTTTCCATTTGGGAAAGTGACAATGTCCCAGTCAAATTTTGCTTCTTTTCTGTATTTTGGAACCAGCCATCTTCCGGATACGTGCATAGCTATTCTTTCCTGCAAAAAAAGCTGTGCCATTGTCAAGCTGGCACTTTGCGGTTTTGTCGGTGCTGCATGATATTTGTTTGCAATATCACTGTACATATTTAAGGCGTTTATAGCTGCCGGTTCGCAGATTGTTATTTTTTCTCCGGAATCATTGAGTATAGAGGCTTTGCTGCTTAACAAATATGGCAGCCAGAATATTGTGTCTGTTTCAAAACTTGTCCCCCAGACATCATTTTTCCCGTCGTTGTTTAAATCTTTCGAGAGTTTTTTGGCGGTTTCAATGTATTCTTCAATTGACCAGTTTTTTTGAGGGTAAGAAACATTGTATTTTTTGAAAAAATCTTTGTTGTAATAAACGACAATGTCAGAGATATCTCTTGGTATTGCATAAATTTTTGAATCAAATGTAAAACCGGAGAGAGATTTTTCAAAAAATTCGTTTTGATTAATATAAGGAGTCAAATCTTCCAGCAGACCGGCTTTTACATACAAAGGAGCGTAATAGTTGTTTAAAAAAATCACGTCAGGAGCAAGTTTTGAGGCAAAAAGCACATGCAGTTTTTGAAAATAATTTTGGGGAATATGAAGAAATTTGATTTTTATTTCCGGATTTTTCTGTTCAAATTCCTTTATCAAAGGTGTTAACACTTCAATTTCACTTTGTGAACCCCAAGAAGAAAACTGTATTTCCGTTTGTTGTTTTTTGTCAGACGTGTTTTTTTGCCATGCAAAAAAACACAAAAAAATAACAGCTATAAAAATAAGCAAAAATAATTTTTTCATTTTTATATTATATTTTTTTACAGCTCAAGAAGCAAACTCATATCTTTGTCGCTGACTTCAACAAGGGCTTTGTAATCTCCCAGTCTTACAATATATCTGTCTTTGTTGTCTACTTTTTCAGACAATCTTGAGCGGATTTCATTGCTGTTTACATAATCAAACTGGTTTAAAAGAAAAATCTCATTGTTGATATAACCTATCAAAGAATATTTTTGGTTATATTCAACAAGGCACAAACCTTTGTTTTTTGTTAATGGTGCGGTATTTAAAAGCATCGGATTTTTTTTATGTAAAGGTGATGTTGTGTGTTTGTATTTTTCGTCTGTGTTTTTCATCATTTGTTTGATGCTGACAGGCATATTCTGAGCTTTTTCATCAATTCTTTTGTCAGGCATTATTTTTAAATTGTCAAAGTTTATATTTTCAATATCTTCTGTATCTGCGAGGTCTTCCAATGAAAAATCTTTTTCGGCTTTGGGTTTTGGCTGTATTTTTATATTGCCGAGAGTTTGTTGTTCTTTTTCTTTTTCAGGTTTGTTTTCTTCAGAAATTCTACCGGGTATATCTTCCGTAATTTCTTTAAATGCTTTTACGGAAAGGGTAATGATAAATGCAGGGAAAGAAATAAGTGCTATTATTGATAAAAATCGCAGAAAATCAAACCCTTTTTTTTCTTCATCCGGCAATACTTCCTGAACAGGCGGTATATTTCTTTCGGCAATTTGCTCCGCAGAAGGATTGTATCTGGGATCAAGGACTTTGTATTTGTAATCGGAAGCCAATGCTTTTGTGCCGAAAAGTGCCAAAGCAAATGTAAATGCAGTAAAAATAAGTAAAGTTTTAATTCCAGTTTGATATTTCATTTTGATGACATAACCCGAGTCTAATTAAATGCCCAACTAGTTGTTAACATTGTAGCAAAAGAGATACTTTTTTTTCAAGTACGATGTTACCCAATGTTAAGAGCTGATGATATTAACAAGCCCTTTCAATCCGAGTTTGTAGCTGTCAGCACCAAATCCGGATATTTGCCCTATGCATACTGGTGCAATGAAAGAATGTTTTCTAAATTCTTCTCTATTGTGTATATTTGAAATATGCACTTCTACGGTAGGAAGATTTACTGCACATATTGCATCTCTTATTGCGACGCTTGTATGAGTATATGCGGCAGGATTGATTATTATCCCGTCACAATTCCATTCGTATTTTGCTTTTTGGATTGTGTTTACAATTTCTCCTTCGACATTGCTTTGAAAAAAAACAAGTTCCGTGTTTAAGGATTTTGCAAAATCCGAAAGTTCATGCTCGATTTTTTCGAGTGTAAGAGTTCCGTATACGTTGGGTTCTCTATCTCCCAGCAGGTTTATGTTCGGTCCGTTTAAGATAAGTATTTTCATAAAACTAATTTACCATGCAAATCGGGTTTGAGTCCAGATGTATTAAAATACCGTTTGTTAAAGTAAATCATCTGGGAAGTACAATAGCAAAAGTTGTCCAGTTGTCTTTTTCGGATTCAACCATGATTCTGCCTTTATGTGATTTTACAATTTTGTTTGAAAGATACAACCCCAACCCTGTTCCGACTTTTCTGAATTTTTTTGCTGTTGTGTAATATTTATCAAAAACGTGTTTTACTTCTTCCTTTTTTATGCCTTTGCCGTAATTTGTAATTTTTATATATACGTTTTTTTCGTCTATACAAACGGCCGTATCTATTTTGGAGCCCGGCTCGCTGAAAGATATTGCGTTTAGAATTAAATTCTTTAAAGCTCTTTTTATGTAAAATTTGTCTAGTTCAACATCACCGTCAAATTCCGTAAAGAAATTTACCTGTATGTCATCAGAGTCCGAAATAGGTTTCATCTCTTCTATGGTGTCTTTCAGCAGGTCATTGACACAGATTTTTTCTTTGACAAGGTTTATTTTTGTTTCGTTAAGCTTGTATGTTTCAAGAATAATTTCGACCAATTCAACCAGTTCCTGATTTGAATTTTTCAGATGAAAAACGGCTTCTTTTTGCTGTTCGTTTAATTTGCCGAATTTTTCTTCCATAAGGAATGAAAGCATATTTTTTTCGGCCATAATCGGTACTTTGAGGTCATGTGTCAGAGTTGCGACAAAATCCTCTTTCAGTTGTTCAATTTCCTGCAACCCGTCAATTTTTTTGTTTAGTTCATTTTGATATTCTTTTATCATAGCTTCTCTGTCGGCAAGAGAATCAATCATTGAGTTTATACTTTGAACGAAATTTGGTATTAAAGAGCAGGCGTTTTCGTTGACACGTTCATAAAGATTTCCGTATCTTACTGAATTTACGGTTTTTAGAACAATACCAAGCATTTTTTTGTGTGTGCGGAAAGTATTTTTAAGTTTTTGATATTTCAAACTTAAAGACACTACCGTACAAAGCAGTATAGTAATAATTGTGCAAAACAAAATAACAACAAAATTCACAAAAAATACCCGTAATTAATAACCGTAATGCTCGTGCTGAATCAAATATTCCCGGACATGATTTAAAGCACCTTGAACTATACGTGTAATACGTGAAGAAGACAAACCAACCTGTTCCGCAATTTCTTTTACCTGCATGTTTCTGTAAAATCTGTATTCAACAACAAGTCTGTCTTTTTGCGGAAGAGTGGCAATTGCTTCACGAATAGCTTTTCCGAGTTCAGAGATTTCCGCTTTTTCATCGGGAAGAGCATGCGGGTCTTTTATGAAATCAAACGGAGAATCATTGTCTGAAGAAGCAGCTGCAATTGAGTCTATAGACAAAATTGTTTCATAGATAGCTTCTCTGACTTTGCCCGGAGATACATCAATATCACCTTCCGAAGAACCTTCATCTTCTTCTGTTTTGTTGTGTTTCAGCGTGTACCATTTGTATCTGTTTCTCAGTTCATTTCTGATGGCCCATCTTACTGCGGTGCCTATGTAAGAGCTGTTGTATTTTTCAAGTTGTTCTTCCGTTTTGTTTTTAATCATTGATTGAACGGCAATGATACCTATAGAAACAAGCTCTTCATAATCCACCATATGGGAAGGAATACGCCTGTGCTCTATTTTTGCTACTTTTTCAACTATTGAAATATATTCTTTAATTTTATTTTGAGAAGCGTTGTTTACCATCATCACGTCTTATCTGTTTTCTTAGTTTCTATATTACTAGGTTTTTGAGTTTTTTTCAAATTATATACAAATAATAAGATTTCCGCTACAGCTTTATATAAATCAGGGGGTATTTCTCTGTTTAGGTCAACAAGCCTGAATAGTGCTCTTGCAA
This sequence comes from Candidatus Gastranaerophilales bacterium, assembly GCA_944323115.1. Taxonomy (GTDB): domain Bacteria; phylum Cyanobacteriota; class Vampirovibrionia; order Gastranaerophilales; family Gastranaerophilaceae; genus Limenecus. The sequence goes on along the minus strand of CALURG010000079.1, from coordinate 102,248 downwards.
CGGGAGGATTTTCTATAACAGGGACACCGTGTTCTCTTGCAATTTCTATGATTTTTTTTGCAAACAGCTCCGTACCTTTTGCAACAAGTGTAGGGGACTCCATTTCTTCCTGGTCATATTTCAAAGCACAAGCTATATGTGTCGGGTTTGTTACAACAAAGTCGGCATCCGGCACGGCATCCATCATGCCTTGCTGCATCATTTGCTGGCGGCGTTGTCTCAATGCTGCTTTGACATTCGGGTCGCCTTCAGTGTTTTTGTATTCATCTTTAACTTCTTTAAAAGACATTTTTTGGTCTTGCAAAAACTTCCATCTTGTCATTCCGTAATCAGCGGCTGAGATTATCAAAAAAGCAATACTGGCTTTGATTACAAAGTCCATAATCAATGAACCGAACTCCTGCATAACCGCAAAATTGTTGTCCATTGCCGCAAGCCCGAGAATTACTTCAAAGTGAGAGCTGTATACAGACCATCCGACCCAGCCCAGAACTATTACTTTTAAAATGTTTTTGAAAAGTTCAAAAAGAGTCTTTATAGACATTATATTTTTAAAATATTTGCTTGGATTGAGTTTATCAAGTTTTGGGGCAAGCGGCGTTGTTGTAAAAAGCGGGCCGACTTGAATAAAATCACCTATTATTGCAATAAACATTGCAAGAAAAAGAATCGGAGCAATAATAAGTATTGTCGGAACAAGAGTAATAAACAACAAATACGGCATACCAATGTTTTGAAGATGCTGGTTTGGAATTTGTTCATAGCACAACACAAAAAGTCTCGATATCTGGTCAAATATAAAAGGAGCAAGTTTGGCAATTGCAAAAAACATAACAATCATTGCAATCGCTGTTGAAAAGTCCTTTGACTTTACAACCTGGCCTTCTTTTCTTGCTTTTTCCAGTTTTTGGTGTGATGCCTCAAACTGCTTGTCTTCATCACCCATTGGGCAGGATTCCTGTTTTTTAGCTAACCATTCTCAACAAAAATATTCTATCATGAAATTTGTTCGAGAAAAATTTGTGATAAGGAGCAAAGCGACGTGAACGAATTTTTGGAGTGACACATTGAAAAGGTGAGCAGGTGCTGGCTGCGGTCAGCCGGCAGCACCTGCGACACTAGATTAGACAATGATTGAAATTATAGTATCAATATAATTCGTCAAACTCTTTCAAAATTTCTTTTATATGAGTATTTACGTCTTTTTTTATCGGTATAAAAAATCCTGCGGCATTTTCGTGGCCTCCTCCTTGATATTTTTTTGCGGTATCAAGAATATTTACTTCTGCACTGCGTGCACTCACTTTAAGTAAGTTTTCTCCGATTTTGGAAAATATCAATGCAAATTCGGTTTTTAATTGCTTTCCTAAAATCATTATATGAGATTTTAATTTGTTGTTGATTTCATATTCCATATCTTTGTTGTTTAACTCATGCAGTTTTTTTTGAAACTCATCATCAAGGTGAAGATAAACAACACGTTTTTTTTCACTTAGTTTTACATTCGAAGTTGTTTCGGTTATAAAATCCCCGATTTCTTTCGGGATGGTCGGATGGAGCAGGTCTTTTACAATTTCTGTTTTTAAACCGTTTTTTATTAACAATGCAGTGTCTTTCCTTGCAAAACCTACATTCGGGCGTTTAAAATATCCTGTGTCACCCAAAATTCCCGTATATACCGCTTCATTAAAACGTCTGGGTAAATGTCTTTTGTTTATACCCAGTGGTTCAACAAACTGCATAACAAGCTGTGCGGCTGAAACGGAATTTGTATCAACAAGACTGATATCCGCATAGTTTCCTATTCTCAAGTCCGAATCAGCAGGTTCTTCGTGGTGGTCTATTTTTATTCTGTATTTAGAATTCAGAAAAATATCTCTGTAGTAATCTTTGTGCATTCTGGTACTGTCCGGAGTGTCCATTGATATGGACAAATCATATCTTCCGAAACGTCTTTTTAAATTGGGCTCATCATCAAAAAGAGGAAAAACTCTTACTCCCGGCTGTCCTTTCAAAAACCTGTATTTTTTAGGCAGTTTTCCGGAAATAAAAATATCAACCGGTGTTTTGTATTTTGTATTCAAAAGAACAGCCATAGCAAAACTGGAGCCGATAGAGTCAGAATCAGGGAAACTGTGGCCGGAGATTGAGACTTTTCTTATTTTTGCCGTATTAAGCAAGTTACAGATTTTTTCAATTTGTTCTTTGTTTTTGAGGCTGGCCGGTCTCCATCCTTTAAAAGATAAATTTTGTCCTGTTGTTTGTTTATAACCGTTGTTATTTATATGATTTATACGCATAAAAATATTTTCCTACAGATAATAAATCCGTAAAAAAAATATTTTGTTGGTTTGTATACAAATGTAAATTAACAAAAAATACAAAAATATCGTCGAACAGTTTATTGCGGCAAAATGAAGTTTGATAGTATAATTGTTTCATTGGTAAAATTTGGGGAGTTTTATGCAGGAAGAAGTTTCCAAAAACAATAAAGTTGATGTTATAGTTGTCGGAGCAGGCCCGGCCGGTGTCAGTGCGGCTGTTACTGTTGCACGGGGAGGGAAAAAAGTTGTTCTTGTTGAGAGAGGAACTTTTGCCGGTTCAAAAAATATGTATGGCGGAATAATTTACTCTCATGCGGCAAAAGAAATTTTTCCGAATTTTGAAGAAGAGGCACCTATAGAAAGATTTGTAAAAAAACATACGTACGTACTTTTGTCAAAGGATGATTCGACAACGCAAATAACTTATGAAAACCCGCAGAATGAAAAAAATGCTTTTGTTGCAATCAGAGCAAATTGGGACAAATGGTGTGTTGAACAGGCAAAAAAAGAAGGAGTGTATTATGCTCCTGAAACGCTTGTCAGAGAATTAATCCTTGAAAAAGGAAAAGTTGTCGGAATAAGAACGGACATTGAAGATTATTTTGCCGATATTGTAATTATTGCAGACGGCGTAAATTCACTTTTGGCAAAGCAGTTGAATTTGAGAGATGATATAAAACCAAAAAACGTTGTTCTCGGCGTTAAAGAAGTTATAAAACTTAAACCCGAGATTATTGAACAAAGACTGTCCTTAAAAAATCAGGAGGGTGCGGCAGTAGAACTTGTCGGCGGGCCTTTCTCCGGCATGTTCGGACTGGGGTTTATTTATACAAACAAAGATTCTATTGCTGTAGGGCTTGGGGTTTCTCTTGAAGATTTAAAAACAAAAAAAATCAAACCTTACGAGCTTTTGGAAAAATTAAAGTCTCATCCTTTTGTTTCAGATTTGATTGAAGGCGGAGAGCTTCTTGAATATTCCGCTCATATGATTCCGGAAGGGGGATACAACTGTCTTCCGGTACTTTATACTGACGGGGCAATGGTTGTCGGTGATGCGGCAATGCTCGTAAACAATGTACACTTTGAGGGTACAAATTTTGCCATGATTAGCGGTAAAATGGCCGGAGAAACAGCATTGGCCGCTTTTGAGGAAAATGATTTTTCGGCAAATATGCTTTGTTTATACAAGAAAAAACTGTTAAACAGTTTTATTTTAAAAGATTTGAAGACCTACAAAGATGTTGTAAAAATATTGACAAAGCGTTCTTCATCTTTTATGGGGTATTATCCTGAAAAGATAAACGAATTTTTTGGAATTTTTACCTGTGCTGACGGTTTGGAAAAGAAATCAAAATTTCAAAATTTTGCAAAAAATTTCTTTAGAAAAAGAAGTTTGTCGGAATTGTTTTTGGATATGACGGCAGGTATAAAACTTATTTTAGGAATACTTAAATAAAACACGGAACATAACTTATGGAAGAAAATATGTCAGAAAAAATAGAAGACAAATTATATAAATTAAAATACAACACAGACTCAAAATGTCATCTGAATCCGGATGAATCAAAATGCTTGCAATGTATTGAAAAAACCTGTACAATAGTTTGTCCGGCAAATGTATACAGCTACAATGAAAATGAAAAAAAACTTGCCGTAAGTTATGAAAAATGTTTGGAGTGCGGTGCCTGCAAAGTAGTTTGTAAACACATACAGTGGACTTATCCGAAAAGCGGAAAAGGCGTGGTATATAAAAAATCGTAAAAAATAAATTATTTACTGCATTTTGAAACAGAAAATAAAGGAGAGAGGTATGAAAGAAGAATACAGTTCAAATTACCGCAGGTGGTATGACAAAGACCCGTTGTTGTCAAAAACAATGCATACTCTTGAAAATTCTGATGATGAAACTCAGATAAAAGTTGCTTTGAATTTAATCAAAATTTTGATTGAACACAATATTTCGGAAAGCACTTTTACAGGTGTGGAAGATATGCTTACAGCCGTAGAAGACGGTCTTGTTGAAAGAGGCAACAACAGATGGTATGATCTTGATACTACTGTGAGAACAGCAATAAATATGCTCGAAAACAGCCCTGAACCTATTCAAAAAGCTGTTGCAAAAGAAATAGCAAAAATGGTTGTTGACAAAATTAAAGAAGACAAAGACGAAGAAGAAGCAGAAGAAGAACTTTAATTTTTTTGATAAACAGCCGATGTAAGACTGATTGTCTGTTGTGCTGAAAAACGGCAGAGCAGGTAATGATGAGTCAAAGATTTATTATGAACAAAATCTGGAAACTGAAAGAAAAAAAAGAAATATCCGACGACATAAAAAAAGCCGCAGGAAGTGCTGTGTTGGCAGAACTTCTTTTGCAGCGTGGTATTGACACTGTTTCAAAAATTGAAAATTTTTTGAATCCTCAAAAAACAAAAATCATTTCTCCTTTTGTTTTTACCGATATGAAAAAATCTGTTTCCCGTATATTTGAGGCTGTTGAAAATCAAGAAAAAATTATTGTTTACGGTGATTTTGATGCTGACGGAGTTACATCAACCTCTCTTTTATACAAAACGCTCAAACATTTGGGAGCAAATGCAGAGTTTTATATCCCGAACAGAGAAACAGAAAATCACGGACTGAACACAAAAGCTCTTGTAAAACTGATTTCAAAACACAAAGCAAAACTTATTATCACTGTAGATTGCGGAGTAAGCGATGTTGAACAGGTAAATTTTGCAAAAGGCTTCAAAGTCGATGTTATCATAACTGACCACCACGAAGCACCGGAAATTTTGCCTGAAGCTTTTGCAATTTTGAACCCAAAAGCATTTAATGCACTGGAAAAAACATTAAATGTGGAAGAACTAGAAGCGTTAAATCAGCTTGCCGGTGTAGGTGTGGCTTTCAAGCTGGCATGTGCTCTTCTTGAAGAGAAAAAAGATTATGATTTTGCAAACGAACTTTTGCCCTATGTCGCTGTCGGCACAATAGCTGATGTTGTTCCTTTGTTTTATGAAAATAGGGCTCTTGTGTATGCAGGGCTGAAATTGATAGAAAGCGGAAAACACTACGGCTTGTCAAAACTTCTTGAAATAAGCGGTTATGATATCAAAAACGGAATAACCTCCGAAAATATAGCGTTTGGTGTTGCACCCAGAATAAACGCCGCAGGCAGGCTGGACACAGTGGATAGTGCCGTGAAACTGCTTATTTCTGACAACAAATCGGAAATAGATGTTTGTGCTCAGGAACTCAACAATTTTAATCGTATACGCCAGGATTTGTGTGACAAAATATACAACGAAGCATTGGAAATGCTTCAAAATGAGCCGGCACAAGAAAGTATCATTTTGTACAATCCTGACTGGCATATCGGTATAATTGGCATTGTTGCGTCAAAGCTTGTTGAAACTTTTTACAAACCCGTGTTTTTAATGACAAAAGACGAAAATACAGGCTTTGTCAGATGTTCCGCAAGAAGTATCCATGAAGTGCATTTGAGAAATGCAATTGCCCAAAATGAATCCATTCTGGAATATTTTGGCGGGCACGCACAGGCGGCCGGACTTGTTTTTGACCCTGCAAAGTCAAAATTTGAGACAGTAAAAGAATGTTTAAACAACTCCGTAAAAATACAGCTGGAAGGCAGAGAATTAAAACCCTCTTTGTTTATTGATATTGAAATTGATACAAATGACATTGATTTGAACCTGCTTGATGACATAAAAAAGCTGGAGCCGCTTGGTGAAGGCAACAAATCTCCGATTTTTATGACAAAAAATTTGATTTTGCGAAATTACAAAGTTATCGGTTCAAACAACAACCATCTTAAGATTTTTTGTGAGAACAAAGACGGAAAGCCTTTTGAGTGTGTATTTTGGAATCACAACAGTTTCAATATTCCTGAAGGAAAAGAGTTTGATGTTGTTTTTTCTCCGAAACTCAATGTTTTTAATAATGTTTCGTCAATCCAGCTTGATTTGCAGGATGTACATTCGGAATTTTTGCAGCAAGAACAAAATACTCAAGTCAAACTTTATGATCACAGGAAGAAAACAAATATCCTAAACCAGATTAATGACTATTTGATGTCCACAAAAGTGCCGACACAGGTGTTTGTTCAGAAAAAGAACATCCTTGAATCATTGAAAGAATATCCTGTTATTTTTGAAAAGACAAGAAGCCGTAAAAATATTTCCGAATGTCCGCAGATTATGTTTTTTGATTATCCGGCGAGCGAAAATATCATGAACGAACTGCTTCAAAAAACAGGAGCAAAAACCTTGCATTTTATGAACTACAACAATAAAAATATTGATGCACAGGATTTGATAAAAAATATTTCCGGAATGCTCAAATATGTGTGTTCAAACAAAAACGGCGAACTGTTTCTTTCTGATATTTCAGACTTTTTGTCAATTACTGATGAAGTTGCCGAGTTGTGTATAGATATGCTTGATTCTATCAATATGATTGAGATTGTTGAGAAAAATGCAAAACATTACAAAATAAAATTCAATCATTCCATAGAATTTTCTGCGGTAAAAAATTCTGAATTGTATGAGGAATTGGAAGAAGAACTTAAAAAAATATATGATTATCGAAAAACCCTTTGTACAATGCCGCTTGAAGAAATATTTTAACTGTGTACAGACATATTCTTTGTAACCAACAGTCTATGACGAAACGTCCGTATTTTAATACACAGCCGAAATCAGTTGAATATATGAAATAAGCAGTTCACTGAATTAACAAAAAACATTGAATTTAGACAAAATGAGTTTTTACAATCTGTGCAAGTTCAACAAGTCTCTTGCTTACTTCCGATTGTGAAATATTTATTTCTTTTGCAATATCTTTTTGCTTAAGTTCTTTTACATATCTAAGATAAAACAGTTTCAGAAACTCTTTTGAAGGATCATTTTTTTGTGAAACAAGCACAATATCAACTATTTTTTGCAAAAGATCTTTTCGAACAATTTTTTCTTCAAAAGAATCTCTCGGGTCTTCAATGTCATATACACAAGAAGCATCGACAAAATCGTTTGTCTGTTCTGTTTCTTTAGCCGGTATAGGGCTGACAAGAACCTCTTTTGTGCTGATATATTTGTTTTCTCTTCTTCTGACTCTGCCGTTTTCTTTCAACACCGTCAAGATAGCAGTATTTGCGACCTTTGCAAGATATGCTTCTATCGCATTCACGTTCATACTTTCAAGAAGAGTGTGTGAACGTTTGTAAGTCTCAGAACAAAAATCTTCAAAAAGATCTTCGTTTCCAAAGAATTTGTTATTTGTTTTTACCAGTTGTTCTATAAAATCCCGTTGTTCTTGTAGTGTATTCAATTCTGCAACCCAATTTTGATATTTAAAAATTACTAAACATTTTACTATATAATATCACAGAATTAAAAATTTATTATTAAAGTTAAGAAGTAATCGGATTTAAAGTCTTTAATCTTAGGCACACTTATGTATTTTAAAGTGTTTTTAATACTTCTTAATACTATTTCGTCAACCTGGTCGGAACCGCTGGATTCCAAGACTTGCATACCTTTCATTGTATTGTCCGGAGCAATTTCAAAAGATACTTTTATTATATTGTTGAAGTTTATGTCAGCTGAATTCGCAAGGTCATTTTGTAAATTCATCTGAATATTTTTACCCGCAGTTTGTAAATATTCCTTAACAGAAGAGTTTGCTGCAAGTTTTTCGCTTACCTGCCAAGAAAGTTTTGTAATCGTAATGGCAGCAGGCTTGTCAGAGAATGAATTTGTCATCGATTTGTTTATATCTTGAGAAACTGCGGGAGCTTCTTCGTTATTTGCATTTTTTTGAGTATCGAAAAATTCTCCGTCAGAGTTGCCTGTATCAAGCAAAGAATTGTCCTGAACAGTTTTTGCATGATTGAAATACCATGAAATCGCACTGCCGCCTGCAAGAATCAAAAACAGAGCTGCTGCCGCAACTATTTTTTTCGTAGCACTTACCGTTTTTGCAGATACAGGTTCTTGTGCCAGTTCAAATTGTGCCGGGTCATTTCCTTGTGCTTCCGGAATATTTGTATCGCTGTAAAGAGATTCTATTGTTTCATCTCCCTGCTGATTTTCATTTGAAATATCGTCTTCAAATGACGGTTCTTCTACGTGTTCCGACGGGTTTTCAATATTTGAATCTGTACTATTTTCTTCTTCAGAATCCTGATTGCTGTCATCTGAAAGCAATGCAAGCAAATCATCATCCAAAAGCTGCTGGATATCAGAGTCGTTTTCGGGTTCTTGTGCCTCTGTTTTTGTTTCAGACTGCTCTATCATTTCTTCATTGTCTGTGTGTAAATCATCTTCAAATGATTCTGTTTCGAAAGAAATATCTTTCTCGGTTTCTTCCGTTTTTTCATGTTGAACATCATTTACAGAATCAAAGACTTCTTGATGTTCTTCTTGCTCTTTGTTTTCACCTTGTTCAGCAAGGATTTCATTGTTTTCAACGGTGCCGGCATTTTCATATTCGTCTTTATCATCATCGTCATCATCGTAAACAAGTTCTACCGGCTCTTGTGCTTTTGAAACAACTTCTTCCGGTATAACATCAGTAAAATCTTCGTTCGTTGTTTCTTCTTGTAAATTTTCATTAAACTCAGAATCGTTTTCTTGATTTATTTTTTCATCAACAGATGCAATTTGCTGTGATTCTTCCGTCTTCTCGCCGGCAAAATCCGGTTGTAATTCGTCTGTATCTTCTTGTATATCAAACTCCTTCAATTCATCAAATTCTTGAAGGTTGTCTGCCTCTTCAATATCGGAAATTTCATCAAGTCCGGATATTTCTGCAAGCGGCTCTTCGTCAAGTGAAGGGATTTCAGAAATTTCATTTTCTTGTATATTTGTTTCAGTTTCTTCTTTTGTTTCTGAAAGTTCTTCAAAATTTTCCAAATCTCCGGCTTGTTCAATAGTATCAAGGTCAAATTCATCCAGGACCGTTGTATCTGAATCATTTTCTATTTCTAAAAGTTCGGGTTCATCTTCTGTATTTGTAACAGAGAGCACATCTTGCGAAAGTTCATCTTGTTCAGCCGGCTCATCTTGCACATCCTCGTATGTTTCGGAAAGTACGGGCTCTTGCAATTCTTCAAGCTGTTCTTCATTGTTTTGAACAGAATCATCTTCAAACAATTCCGGTGAAAGCGATTCTTCCAAATCTTCTATTGCAAAATTTTCCTCTATATTATTTATATCTTCATCATTATCTTTGTCTTGTTCTTCTTGCTTTTCGGTATTTTCTTCCGTGTTTTGCTCCTCTTGTTTTGTTTCACTGTCAAAATCTTGTGTTTCTTCAGTATTGTCTTCAACAACATTTGTTTCGGATTGTGTTTCTTCAAGTTTTGGTGCACCCATAGGCAGGATTATAGAATCTTCTTCACTTTCGTTGTTGATTTCTTGTGCATTTTCAACAACACCCATACTTGCAAGAGAAGCTTCATCAATTTCTTTTCTGTTTCCTGATAAAACACTGAGAGTGCTGTCATTTAAAAGTTCATTGTAATGTTTCACATGAGAAGAAACTATGTCAAAATCATTTGTGTCACAGAATGTCTCACGACATACAGGACAAGCTATTACGTGCTTTATGAAATAAACTTTTTCACTTTCTGAAATTTCATCATCCGCAAACGCAGCACAAAGTTCTTTTATTTTTTCATGTTCAGAAGCGGAATATACGGGCTGTTTGAACTCGATTGTAGAAAGAAAAACCCTTAAATCAGTCATCGGTTTCAAAATGGATGTGCTGTAGCCCAAATACTCCGTATTTGACTTTACTTCTTCCAATTCCGATGCCGGAACAAAACCCAGAATATTTGCATTTTGCAAACCTTTTTCAATTTGAACTACCACGTATGCATAAGGCTTTGCGTCATATTTTTCATGAGTTTTCGGAATACAAAAAGTTTCCCCGTCAAAACTCAACCTTACATCAAGTCTCAAACCGTTAATGTATATATCGGCCAGCTCCATATTTTTTGCAAAAGACGGTATACGAAACAGACTCAAATTTGTATCTGTTTGAAGTCCGTGATCCGTAATATAATCCGCAGCAACATTTGCAGCCAAATTCAGTGCATATACTCTTTTTCTTATTGAAATATCATCTATTTTTGATGCTACAATTTTTGATCTTTCTATTATTTTTTTGCTTATTTCCATAGTATCAATCATTATTTTATCCTCTTTAATTCCTGTCCGGTTCGGTGTCACTTTTGCTGCCGGTAGTTTTATACTTGTGCAGGTAGCTGGATTAACAACAGAGCATTCCTTATTGCAGGTTTTTTTAAACACTCTGTTTATACAGACTACAGTTGGTGAAAAAATATTCCAAAATCGTAAAAAACATGGTATAATGTAACAAAATGTTTCAAATTTAATTCAAAATTTTTAATTTTATCAATAATTTGTTTTCTCATGTTTTTTATGTCTACAGAAGTGTTATAAAAAGGAGTGTTATTATGTCAGTAAATTTCTCAACTATTACCCCGATGAATCCGTCAACTATTTCAAGAAAGCCGGCTTACACAACAACTCAACAACCGGCAGCAAGCAGTCCTATGGATACAGCTTATTATCAGCCTAAAAAGAAAAGCCGCTGGTTTTTGAAAACATTAATCGCAGCAGCAGTAGTTTTGGGCGGTGCAGCTGCATTGAGAGGCAAAGTTGATATGTTCAAAAACTTTGATGTAACATCAAAACTGCCTTCAGGCTCAAAATTTACGGAAAAAGCAGCTTTCTACGGTAAAAAAGCGGTAGCAACAGTTGGTGATTTTGCAACAAAATATTGGAACAAAGCAGCCGTCTGGGTTAGAAACTTGTTCTCCAAAAAACCTGCTGCCTAGTTTGAAAAATACAATTGTAAATTATAAAAAACTCCCGTTTTATCGGGAGTTTTTTCAATAATATAATCAGGCAGCTTGAAAATTCATTTTCCCGGATTTTTCAAGTGATTTATTATGTTTTGTAAATTGAAATTTATTGTTTTGGCAAATAATTTTACACAGATGTTTTAATAAATATAAGCAGGCAATGTTTGGCAGGTAAATGACAGTTAATTTTTCAAAAAATAATCCATATACCGGTTTTATACAGATATCCGGTCAAAGTCAAAACGGCTTGTCACCGGCAAGTACTATTTCTGCTGCCTCCGTAAAAGTTTCTGATGTTCCTTCCGAAAAAGAAAACAAAAATAATAAAAAATTGTTTGGTATAATAGGCATTTCTGTCGGTTCTGTTGCTTTGTTGTCTTTGATAGGGCTTTTTACATTATCAAAAGGATTTTCTTCCGGTTTTTCAAAAAAAGTTTCAAAGTGGTCAAGAAACTTGCAGAAAAAAATTTACAACCTGTCCCAAGATACAAAAGAACTCACACTTTATCAAAAAATCAAACTGAAAATCAGCAAAGCACTACAGCCAATGGCAGATTCCATGCAATCCGCCTCGAATATTTCCGCCATAAAAGACAGCTGGGCAAGACACTGGTTGAAGAAACTCGGATTTGAACCCGTTATTGTGAAGCTAAACAAAGCATTTAAAGGCGTAGTAACTAAAAATACAAGAGATTATTATACAAAATCCGAATCAGCTAACTTGAAATTTTGTTCATATATTGAAGATTTGGCAAAACAAACCGGTGACACTCAAGTAAAAGAAAAATTGCTTGAATATTCAAACAGTATGAAAAAATTGTTTAAAGATAATTTTTCAACGGCGGAACATTTCCAGCGTACAGAAAAAGCTTTCAAAGAAATGTACGGTCTTGATGAAGCTGTGTACGAAAAATTGTTTTCACAAGGCGGTCTTTTAAAGAATGTAAAAAAATACAAAACTTATATAACTACTGATTTGGTAGCTTCCGAGAAAAAAGCATTATCAAAAATATTGTCACAAAACAAAAATATTTTTTCAAACAATATTTCCGACAACTATGAAAAAATAAAACAGATTGTCGGAGAAATAGAAATATTTGTAGATCCGGGTAATAAACATGCCGTAAATCTAATCAAGGACATAAACAAATCACTTGATGAATACAAGACTGTTTCAGGGCCGCAAGAAGCTGAAATCAGAAGTAAAATATACAAAAAATTGTCATCCGAAATGAAGAATCTTTCTGCAATTTTTAAAGCAGACAGACAAAACGCAGACAAAATAAACAGTATAAATATTAAAATAAACGAATTTAACAAAGCTATCTCCGAAGAATCAACAAAAAAAGGACTCGCTCAAGATGCACTAACTCTTATCAAAGAAAAATTCGGAAAAGATTCCGTTCAATACAAGCAAGCAAAACAATATGCCGGAAATTTAAACAACAGTCTCAATACTGCAATTTCATCAGAGTTAAACTCTTTTGAAAAACTTGCCGAACTTCAAGTAGGCTCATTGCCGACGGATATTTTAGGTATATTGGGGCCTACAGCACTGGGTACATTCCTTGTTGTAAATTCCAAAGACAAACACGAAAGAATCGGTAAAACATTCACTCAAGGTATACCGATACTAGGCGGTGTTGCAACATCGTATTACGGTATGACAAGAGGCTGGACCGGAGCTAAAAACCTGTTTTTGGGTCTTGGTATTGGCTATGTTTTGAATTTGCTGGGCACAAAAGCCAATGACTTGTATGTAAAATACATAGAAAAGCAAAATCTTATGAAAACCACCTATGATGCGTGGAATAAATTGCAGCATAAAAATACAGCAACTGCCGGTAAATAGTCCTGCTGTACTATATTACTCTTTAAAGACTTTTAAGATAAACCGTTTTGATGTAATATAAATATCATCGGAAAATTTTATTTAGGTTATCGGTTATGTTAAAAGTTTTTAATTCATATTCAGGAAAAACAGAAGAATTTGTTCCTATCAGCGGCAACAAGGTAAATATGTATGTCTGCGGGCCGACAGTTTATGACCATCCACATTTGGGCCACGCACGCTGCTATATTACTTGGGATGTTTTGTACAGATATCTGAAATTTCTCGGCTATGATGTTAAATACTGCCGCAATGTTACGGATGTCGATGACAAAATACTTAACAAATCCGTAAAAGAAAACTGCACACCGGATGAAATTGCAAAAAAATACTACGATATTTTTTCCGAATCAATGAAAAAATTAAATAACCTCAAACCTGATGTTGAACCTTTTGCAACAAAAACACTCGGTGAAATGATAAAAATGGTGAAAACTCTTATCGAAAAAGGTTTTGCTTACGAAGTTGACGGTGATGTTTATTTCAGAGTCAAAAAATTCCCGAGATACGGTTATTTGAGTAAACAGCCTATTGATGATTTGGAATCCGGTGCAAGAGTAGAGGCTTCTGACATAAAAGAAGATCCTTTGGATTTTGCACTGTGGAAAAAAGATGAAAAATTCGGATACAAAAGCCCATGGGGTGTAGGAAGACCCGGCTGGCATATTGAATGCTCCGCTATGAGCAAAAAACACCTTGCTGATGAAATCGATATTCACGCAGGCGGTGCTGACTTGATATTTCCTCACCACGAAAACGAAATTGCCCAGTCAGAATGTGCAAACGGATGCAGATTTGTAAAATATTGGATGCACAACGGTTTTGTTACTATAAACAAAGAAAAAATGTCCAAGTCTTTAGGCAATTTCATTACAATAAACGGTTTGTTAGAAAAATATGACGCAAACACAATCAGATTTTTTATTTTGACAAATCATTACAGAATGCCGGTAGAATTTAATGATGAAGCACTTTCTTCGGCACATGCCGGAGTGCAAAGACTCAAAAATGCTGCAAACAATGTACTTGTCTGGATAGGAAAAGATAAACTGACAGACAATATCGAATCGGAGGAAACAGAAGCTTTTAAAGAAGCAATGAATGATGATATAAATACATCAAAAGCACTTGCGGTGTTGTTTGATGTAGCTTCAAAAGCAAATAAGGCAAAAGATTCTTCAGACAAAGAGAATGCGGCAAAATATTTGTCAATTCTAATCAAACTTTCTAAAGTGCTCGGGTTTGATTTTGAAAAAGTCGAGCTGGATGAAAACCAGCTTAAAGAAAAACTTTCTCATGTCATTGATGAATTTGATTTTGTAGAAGACAAAAACGCTTCCGCAAAAGAAATCATGGATAAAATCATAGAAGAAAGAAACAAGGCAAGAGCCGAAAAAAATTGGGCTGCTGCCGATAAAATAAGAGATTCTCTGGACAAAATAAATATCGTACTGAAAGACACAAAAGACGGCACTGTTTTTGAAATAAAATAAGCAGACACAGCAGCTATATGCGGTATAAGAAATAGTTAACTTACGGAAAGTTGGCAAGCATGTTAAAAGTAGGTCTCACAGGCAATATCGCCTCAGGAAAATCCATTGTACAAAGTTATTTTGAAAAAAAAGGCATCCCGGTTATTGATGCCGATTGGATTTGCCACAGGCTTTTGGACAGCAATGAAGAGGTTATTGAAAAAGTTTCAAAACTCTTTGAAGGCAAAGACATTTTTCTTGATGACGGTCGTTTGGGCAGACACAAAATAGGACTCATCGTGTTTTCAAATCCCGAAAAAATGGAAGCGTTGGAAAATATTTTGCATCCTCTTGCCGAAAAGAAAATTCTTGAGTTTTTTGAAGAACATCAAAAAGAAGAGATAGTAGCGGCATCCGTTCCTCTGCTTTTTGAAGCCAATATGCAGAATCTTTTTGACAGAACGATTCTTGTCTGTGCGGACAAAAAAATCAGACTCCAAAGACTTATGAACAGAAACGGATACAGCCTTGAACATGCACTTGAGCGTATAAATTCTCAAGTGTCTCAGGAAGAAAAAAGATACATGGCAGACTTTATCATTGAAAACAACAACGATTTGATAGAATTGGAAACACAGATTAACAAAACAATTGAAAGACTATGGACATGATGAAAAAAATTCACAAAATCCCTGACAGAGTGTTTTTTTCTGCGGTATTTCTTATTGTTATATTGATAAACCTAAAATATTTTTTCTTGCCGTTACAGGTGCCTTTTACCATGATTACACAGGATTTTATATGGAAAAATCCTTTTTATTCACAAGTGCAGGCAATCAGATTTGCGACAGAAAAAATTTCTGATTTTCAAGATGAAGGACGTATCGGTTATGTCTCGGATGTTGAACAAAACAGCGTATTTGACTTGCCCGAATCCATAAAATCTTTTTATATCACACAGTACGCAATAGTACCTTCAATATTGAAAAACGATACGGAATCCGATTATGTTATTGCATCTTTTGTGAACAAAAAACTTTTCCCTCAAGGATTTGTCGAAAAACAAAAGATTAACAGCAATATGTATGTTCTTGAAAAGGAAATAAAATGATGAGTTTATTTTTTGCATTGATTATAGTTCTTTTGAGCGGATATTTGGCTGTTTCTGTAATAGACAGAGACATGGAGCTGCGGTTTAGAATACTTTTTGCAATTCCTTTTGGCTTTGCAATTCATTCTTTGTTTTACTTTTTACATCAATGTTTAAACATTTACAGCCTCAGCGATTTTAGATTTTTTGAAATGATATTTGTATTGATACTGGCTTTGATTTATTACAACCAAGAGCGTCCCGATTTGTCAAAACACAAATTTAAAAGACTGAACAACTGGTTTTATTTAGCAAATATTTATGCTCTGGTTATATTTTTAAAATATTTTATAAACAATCCTATGGGAAGCTGGGACGGCTTTCGTATCTGGAACATAAAGGCTGAATTTTTGTATTTGCAAAGCCCGTTGTGGAAAAACCTGTTTAATCTTCCGCACTTTATGTCGCACGGAGACTATCCGTTGTTTTTGCCTTGCTCAACAGCCAGATTGTGGCTGTATAGCTCTCACCAGGATTTTACGGCAAACATTCTGATAGGATTTCTGTTTACATTCGGGCTTATTTATCTTTTGTATCAGGCTTTGAGATATTTTAAAAGCGAAAAAGTAGCATATGCAGTGTGTACTGTTTTTATGCTGTGTGATATTTTTCTTGTAAACGGGGCTGCACAGTGTGCAGATATTCCTCTTGCCATGTTCTTTTTATCTTCTGTTGTTTGTCTTTTTCTGTATTTCAAAAACAACAGATTCAACACTCTATTGCTGGGTTTGATTTTTGCAGGTCTCAGCGTATGGGTAAAAAATGAAGGCTTAATGTTTTTTGCAATATATGCTGCGGTGATTTTCGGATGGTTTTTAAGAAATAAAGATTATAAAAAATCAATATTCACTGCCGTGCTGGCCGGCATAACAATTTTCTTTGCAATTTTGTTTAAAAAATTCAGTGCAGCACCCAATGATTTGATTTTTGGTTTTAATGAAACAAAATCTTATGTCTTTGCTTTTGATATAAACCGCTATATTGTGATAGCAAAAACTTTTATAACGCTGTTGTTTAAGAAATTTTTTATATTTCTGGCACTTGTGCTGCTGTGCTTTAAAGGGTTTAAAATCAGAGAAAAATTACGGCAGCCGTTTTTGCTTTCTTCTTTAATATTCGGATTAACCGTCTGCGGATATGTGGCCGTTTATGTTTTGGCCCCGCATGATATAAACTGGCTTGTTGAAAATTCAATGGACAGAATAATTCTTCAAATTCTTCCTGTGTTTTTGTTCCTGTTTTCAATCACTCTTAGAATCGGCAAACCGGATAGTATAAACTAATTAATTACTATTTTTAAGATATATGATAAAATTTAGTAGTTAAAAAATAAAATAAATATAAGGTGAAATTCAAATGAAAAATCTAAAAAATACAATATCAATTTCTTTAATTTCTGCACTGATAATAGCAGGCGGACTTGTAGCATTTGCACACAAACCGGAAATACCTGTTTTGAAAGCAGCCGCTTCACCTGAATCTGTTGAATTGAATCTGGCTCAAAAAGATACACCTGAAGCCAAAAAGGCGGCAGCAAATCCTGTAATAAACGAAAAAAATTATGTTTGTGTAAAACCGCTTGATGTTGTGGCAGATCCGTCACAATATTTGGGAAAACAAATCAAATTCAAAGCGGTATTTGACAAGTTTTCAACACTCGGATTGGATTACAAACCGGCATTTAGAGATTCACAAAAATATATTTCTTTTTTGATAAAAAGAGACGATGTCACAGATCACACAATCCCCCTTGCGGAAATGAAAATTTTTATAAAACGTGATTATGCCGAAAAATTCATTGATCTTGACTCCGGAGACATTGTAGAAATTTACGGAAAAGTTTTCTCGGATGCGTTGACAGATACCTGGCTGGATACGGAAAAACTTGTTGTTTTAACAAAGAAAAATAAAGAAAAGAAAGCATAGTTTGTTTTGAATGTAATTTTTTAATTTGAAAAAAGTAAAAAAATATTTGTATAATATAATCAGGTCAAATTTGTAGAACAGTTGAGGAGTTACCTTGTTATGGCAGAAAACAAATCCGAAAGCAAGAGTGAAAAAAAGAAAAACTATCTAACAATACACGGACACTTCTACCAGCCGCCAAGAGAAAATCCCTGGCTCGAAGCCATAGAGCTGCAAGACAGTGCTCTTCCTTTTCATGACTGGAATGAAAGGGTAAACCTCGAATGCTACAATCCAAACTCTGCATCAAGGATAGTAGACGCCAACAACAAAGTTCTCGATATCGTAAATAACTATTCTCTTATGAGTTACAACTTTGGCCCTACATTGCTTTCCTGGATGGAAACACATGCACCAAAAACTTATGAAAGGATAATAAGAGCCGACATCGTCAGCCGTGTAAGGTTTTCCGGTCATGGAAATGCCATCGCACAGGTCTACAATCACATGATAATGCCTCTTGCCAACAGACATGACAAAGAAACTCAGGTGAGATGGGGCATAAGAGATTTTGAATACAGATTCGGAAGAATGCCCGAAGGCATGTGGCTTGCAGAAACTGCCGTAGATGATGAAACCCTTGAAGTACTGGCAGACAACGGTATTAAATTTACCATTCTTTCTCCGTATCAAGCACAAAGCTATCGTAAACTCGGGGCAAAAGAGTGGACAGACGCAGGATGGGGAAATATCGACCCTGCAAAACCATACAGATACTTTATCAAAAGCAACCCCAAAAAATTTATTGATTTGTTCTTTTACGACGGGGCAATTTCAAAATCCGTCGCTTTTGACAATATTCTTCAAGACGGAAACAAATTTGTAAACAGACTCAAAGAAGGATTGTCCGACACAAGAGGATATGCACAGCTTGTCAACATCGGAACGGACGGAGAAAGCTACGGCCATCATACAAAATTTGGTGATATGGCTCTTGCTTATGTTCTTCGTGTGAAAGCAAAAGATGCAGGATTCACTCTTACAAATTATGCCGAATACCTTGACAAATACGGAGTCAGTGATGAAGCCGACATAAAACAGGCATCTTCTTGGAGCTGTTTTCACGGTGTCGGCAGATGGAAAGAAGACTGCGGATGTTCAACAGGCGGCCAGCCAAGCTGGAATCAAAAATGGAGAAAGCCGCTCAGGGATGCTTTGGATTACCTTAGAGACAAACTTGCCGTGTTGTATGAAAAACAAGGCAAAAAGTTCTTTACAAAAGATTCTTGGGATGTCCGCAATGAATATATAAATGTTATTCTTGACAGAAGTGAGCTTTCTATCAAAAACTTCTTCAGAAACAATTTGAAGCCTGAATGCAATGACCAGGATAAAGTCGCTGCAATGAAACTTTTGGAAATGCAAAGACAGGCTATGCTTATGTATACAAGCTGCGGCTGGTTTTTTGCGGATATTTCGGGAATTGAAACCACACAGATTATGAAATATGCTGCCCGTGCAATGCAGCTTGCTGCAAGTTTTACGGATGAAGATTTTGAAACGGAATTTGTGAATATTCTCGCAAATGCACACAGCAATATAAAAGAATTCGGTACAGGAGCGGATATTTACAAAAAATTTGTAAAACCTTCCGTTGTTACAATAAAACAAATAGCCAGCCTCTGGGCGATAGTATCTTTGTATGAAGAAACAGAAGACGAAACACATCTTTACTGTTACGACATAAAACGCAAAAGCTACAAAACCGTTTCAAAAGGCAAAAACAGTTTGTATTTGGGCAGGGTTGAAATAAAATCTAAAATTACCCTTGAAAAATATGATTTGATATTTGCACTTTTGAGATATTCAGGCGGAGATTTTCATTGTGCGATTAAAGAATACTCCACAGCGGAAGAATTTAACGAAATTCAAAAGAATTTGACTTCTACATTTGTAAATTATCCTTTGACAGAGATAATAAGAAGTCTGGACAAAAACTTCGGTACGGAATACTATACGCTCAAAGATATCTTTATTGAAGAAAGAAGAAAAATTCTCAATATAATGATTCAGGGCAAAACAAATAAATTTTCAGGATTGTACAAAGATATTTACGAAGACGGAAAAGCTTCTATTTTCCACTTTAAAAATCTCGGCTTGACTCCTCCTGATGAATTCAAAATCGCAGCAAGATATGTGCTCGGTATTGAATTTGGCAAACAATTTGAAAATGCTGACAAAATAATAAACGAACATGACTTGCAGGAAGCTATTGATATCAACAACGAAGCCAAAATGCTTGATATCAAACTTGACAAAAAGCTTGCAAATAAGATTTTTACGGAAAAAGTTACGGATGCAATGTATGCACTGGCAAAAAACCCGGAAATACACAGGATAGAAACAGTGCTTAATCTTTTCAGATATGTTGACCTTCTGGAATTAAGAATTGATACTTCAGAAGCACAAAACACATATTTCAACAAAATCCATGAAATTTTGGAGGACGTTGTTTCAAATATTGACGAACTTAAAGATGAGTACGACAGAAAATTTGTGCTGCTGCTGCTTGAATTGGGCAACAAACTCAATATAAATACAGACTTTTATAAAGAAACTTTTGACAAAGTAATGTCACCTTTACATTTACAAAACAAGAAATAAAGTTGTGTTTTAAATGCTAAGTGATACAATAAATAAAAGAGTATAGTATATTGAGTGTACGAGTTAAATGGGCAGGATTGTAGTCGATAAAGATATATGCAAAGGTTGTTACCTTTGTATGAAGGCATGTCCGAAAGGTCTTTTAAAAAAAAGCAGCAAATCCAATGTAAACGGTTTTTTTCCGGTTGAATTTGCTGATGAAAATCATGAATGCACGGGCTGCGGGTTGTGTGCATTGAATTGTCCTGATGTTGCAATATGTGAGGTTTACAGATAGTGGCTAAGGTTTTGGTAAAAGGAAATGAAGCAATTGCAAAGGCTGCTATAAAAGCCGGCTGCCAGTGCTATTTTGGATATCCGATTACACCGCAGAGCGAAATAGGTGAATACATGGGTGCCCACATGCCTGAACTGGGCAGAAATTTTGTCACGGCAGAAAGCGAACTGGCTTCGATAAATATGGTAATCGGGGCAGGTGTCACAGGTACAAAAGCAATGACATCATCGTCTTCCTGCGGTATAGCATTGATGCAGGAAGCAATTTCCGCAATGTGCTGTGCACAAGTTCCGGGTGTTATAGTCAGTGTAATGAGAGGCGGGCCAGGTCTCGGAAATATTGCACCTGCACAGGGTGACTATTTTCAAGCTGTTAAAGGCGGAGGAAACGGAGACTACAAAACTATAGTTCTCTCACCGTCAACGGTTCAAGAAGCCATAGACCTTACATACAGGGCATTTCACCTTGCATTGAAATACAGAAACCCTGTTATGCTGCTGGCAGACGGAATACTGGGCCAGATGATGGAACCGGCAGAATTTGGCGAATATCCGTACAAAGATCCGGATGTCAGTGAATGGGCACTGGACGGTGCAAACAACCGCCCAGCAAGAAATATTGTGTCTTTACACATGCCTGACGGCGAATTGGAACAATTGTCAAATCAGTTGTTTGAGAAATACGAAAAAGCGGCAAAAGAAGAAACAACGTACGAAGGATTTATGCTTGACGATGCAAAACTTGTATTGACAGCATTCGGCACCGTCGGAAGAATTGCAAAGGCTGCCGTTATCCGGGCACGTAAAAAAGGTATGAAAGTCGGTTTGTTCAGGCCGATTACACTGTTTCCATTCCCTGACAAACAGCTTCACGAAGCGGCAAAAAAGGCCGATATGATACTGGATTTGGAATTAAATCACGGGCAGATGCTGCTTGATGTTCGTTCGGCAGTGTTTGGTGCTTGTCCTGTTGAATTTTACGGAAGATGTGCAGGAGGTTTGCTTACTCCTGACACCATTTTAGAAAAAGTTGAAAAATTGTATTCGGAATTGGACAGCAAAAAAGAAGCGGGGGTCAAATAATATGGAAACACTTGTATACAAAAGACCCGAATCACTTTTGAAAAACGGCCGTTTCACTTTTTGTCCGGGCTGCGGGCATGGGGTTGTACTGAGAATTATTGCGGAATTGATTGACGAATACAATTTGAAAAATGACACTATCGCTATCTCTTCCGTAGGTTGTTCAATATTTCTGGAAAAATTCTTTGACCTGGATGTTGCGGGAGCCTCTCACGGACGTTCGCCCTGTGTTGCTACAGGGATAAAAAGATGCAAGCCTGAAAAGTTTGTTTTTACTTATCAAGGTGACGGTGATGCTGCTACTATAGGTTTTAACGAAACTATTCATACCGCTTGCAGGGGTGAACATATCACTACCATAATGATTAACAACACAAACTTCGGTATGACAGGCGGACAGGCCAGTGCAACTACTCTTGTCGGTCAGGTGACTACAACTACTCCCGAAGGCAGAAAAGCCGAACTCACCGGATATCCTTTGCATGCGGCAGAAATTGTTGCAAAATGCGATGGTACAGCTTACAGTGCGAGAGTGGCAATAACTGATTCAAAAAATATTATGCAGGCTAAAAAAGCAATAAGAAAAGCTTTTGAGGCTCAGATAAAGGGACTTGGTTTCGGTTTTGTTGAAGTACTTGCCACCTGCCCGACAAACTGGCATATGACACCATCGGAAGCAGTTCAGCATATAACAGATGTAACAGAAAAAGTGCACTGTATTGGTGTGTACAAAGATATAACCGAGCAGGAGAAATTATAAATGACTGAAAACATGAATGTAATAATTTCCGGATTTGGCGGTCAAGGTGCACTTCTTGCCGGTGTCATTCTTTGTCATGCAGCGGTTCTTGAAGGCAAACACACGACCTGGTTTCCTTCATACGGTGCGGAAATGAGAGGTGGTGCCGTTAACTGTTCCGTAAATATTTCATCCGATGATGTGCCGTCTCCTATTATCGACAAGGCAGATGTTGTGATTGCACTAAATGATGCATCGCAAATTAAGTTTGAAAAAAGGGTTAAAAAGGGCGGTTTTATGATTATCAATTCGTCTCTGTCTCATGTAAACACAACCAGAGATGATATTGAATATTTGAAAATTCCTTTTAACGATTTTGCACAAAAACTCACACAACCTTCTTTTATAAACGTTATGGCTCTCGGTGCATTTATTGAAAAAACCGGCATATTAAAAATAGATTCGTTAATTGAAGTAATGAAAGAAATGGCAAAAACCGTTTCCTCTAAAAAAGCGGCTTTGCTTCCAAACAATATAGAATCGCTGCAATACGGTGCGGAAATTATAAGAAAACAATTTGCAGCAACTTAAAAAACATGAAAGAAACAATCGACTACATCCAGAATAAAATTAAAACATTTAAACCAAAACTCGGTATTATACTGGGTTCGGGACTTGGTGACTTTGCAGATAATATAGAAGGCGTAAGGATAAAATACAGCGATATTCCGGGTTTTGAAACATCTACTGTTGCGGGGCACAAAGGACAGCTTGTTTTTGGAGAAGTTTTCGGAAAAAACACTGTTATAATGCAAGGCAGGTATCATTTTTATGAAGGCTATCACATAAGCCGCATAGTTTATCCTGTCAAAGTCATGAAAAAACTCGGTGTTGATACTTTGATAATTACAAATGCCGCAGGCAGTGTAAACAAAAAATACAATGCAGGCGATTTAATGATTATTACCGACCACATAAATTTGATGGGTGTGAACCCTTTAATCGGAGAAAACGATTCGTCATTGGGTGACAGATTTCCTGATATGAGCGAGATTTATGACCATACACTTGCTGCTTTGGCACAGAAAAAAGGTAAAGAACTCGGTCTTTCGATGAGAAAAGGGGTTTATGCAGCAATGAGCGGTCCGAGTTATGAGACACCGGCTGAGATTAATATGCTCAGAATTGTCGGTGCCGACGCAGTAGGCATGTCAACAGTCCCTGAGGCACTTGTAGCAAATTATTGTTCCATGCGGGTGCTTGGTATAAGCTGCATAACAAATTCCGCAGCAGGTGTTCATCCTTCCAGGCTGTGTCATAGTGAAGTTGTCGAAACCGCCGAAAAAATTAAAGATTCTTTCATGAATCTTTTGATGGCCGTTATAGAAAACATTTAATCTTTTAACAGTCAATTATGGATTTTTTTCGGACAAATAATATATAATTCTCTTAATTTATGCTAAAAATAAAAAGAACTTTATTATGTATTTATATTGTAAAAATTTTTTAAATGAAATGAGAAAAAAATGTATACAACCGAAGAGAACAATCTTGAAAAAATAATAAAAACAGCAAAAGGTGAAATCGAAGCAGATATTGTAATAAAAAATGCAAAACTCATAAATGTCTTGTCAGAAGAAATTTATGAAACCGATATTGCTGTCTCAGACGGCAAAATAGCAGGCATATCAAAGAATTATAAAGGCAAAAAAGAAATAGATGTGCAAGGTGCATACGTCTCACCGTCGTTTATTGACGGGCATGTCCACATTGAAAGCTCCATGCTCCTTCCCGCAGAATTTGCAAAAATGGTTGTACCTTCAGGCACAACTACCATAGTAGCAGATCCTCATGAAATTTCTAACGTAATGGGTTTGCAGGGTATCAGCTTTATGAGAGAAGCATCAAAAAATCTGCCTCTTGATGTGTATATGACTCTTCCTTCCTGCGTTCCGGCTACTGATCTTGAAACATCAG
Source organism: Candidatus Gastranaerophilales bacterium (assembly GCA_944323115.1). GTDB lineage: Bacteria > Cyanobacteriota > Vampirovibrionia > Gastranaerophilales > Gastranaerophilaceae > Limenecus. Next base: position 77,858 of record CALURG010000079.1, on the reverse strand, counting down.
GTGTGGATTTGAACAGCTATGATTTGGCTTTGTTAATTGATGCAGACTGGGTGCTTGGCATTGCTGAAATGATGAATTTTCCGGGTGTTGTCAATTGTGACAACAGTGTGTTGAGCAAAATAAAACTGGGTTTAGATAAAAAGAAAAGAATAGACGGGCATGCACCAAATTTGTCCGGCAAAGATTTAAATGCATACGCTGCGGCGGGTGTATGCTCCGATCATGAATGCACAACTTATGAAGAAGCACTGGAAAAACTAAGGCTTGGGATGTATTTAATGGTCAGAGAAGCCACAGGTGCACGCAATTTGGATGCTCTCATACCTGTTTTGAAAAACTATAATACACAAAGATGTATGTTTGTAACCGATGACAGACACCCGAAACATCTGGCAAAGCATATTTCAAGAATGGTAAAAAAAGCTGTAAAAAACGGAATAAATCCAATAAAAGCAATTCAAATGGCAAGTATAAATACTGCGGAATACTTCAATATTCCGAATCTCGGGGCTATTGCACCGGGATACAGAGCGGACATGCTTGTTTTAAAGGATTTGGAAAGCTTTGAGCCGGAAATGGTCTTCAAAAACGGAAAACTTGTTGCTCAAAACGGCAAAATGACCGTTCAAATTGATACCGCCCAAACTCCGGCGTTGAGAGGTTCTGTGAATATCAAGTATCTTTATCATAAAGATCTTGAAATAAAACTGCCTCCCGAAAAAAACAAGGTAAAAGTAATCAATGTAATACCTGAACAGCTTATAACCAAAGAAACAGTAGAAACAATAAACATAGAAAACGGTATTGCAAAACCCTGTATTGAAAAAGATGTTTTAAAAATTGCCGTGATTGAGCGTCACAAGGCCACAGGAAACATAGGACTCGGCTTTGTAAAAGGATTCGGCTTAAAATCCGGTGCAATTGCATCTACAGTTGCTCATGACTCGCACAATATGATTGTTATCGGCACAAATGATGAAGACATGTACTACGCTGCCGTAGAACTTGTAAAATCTCAAGGCGGAAAAATAATAGTTGAAAACAAAAAAACACTTGCACACTTGAAACTTCCGATAGCGGGATTGATGTCGGACAGGCCGTTTGAAGAAGTTGAAACAAAACTCAAAGAACTGGACAAAGCAGCCAAACAAATAGGCTGCAAAATAGATGATCCTTTTATGAGCATGGCATTTCTGTCGCTTTCGGTCATACCGGAATTAAAAATTACCGATAAAGGACTTATTGACGTAAACAAGTTTGAAGTTATTGATTTAGCAGTTTAAAAATATCATTGCAAACTTTAAATACGTCTTTTGCCGCTTCAACAGAAAGCATATTGGGCCCGTCACAAAGAGCTTTGTCAGGGTCGGGATGAATTTCAAAAAACAAAGCTTTGGCTCCTGCGGCTATAGAAGCTTTTGCCAAAGTAGGGACGTACTTTCTCTCACCTGAAGAGCAATCTCCTGCACCGCCCGGCAATTGAACACTGTGAGTAGCGTCAAAAACAACGGGATATCCCATTTCCTGCATTATTTGTATTCCTCTCATGTCGACAACAAGGTTGTTGTAGCCAAAACTTGTGCCTCTGTCCGTGAGAAGAATCTTGTCGTTGCCGGAATCGAGAACTTTTTTTGCAAGCGGTTCCATTTGTGCAGGAGCAAGAAACTGACCCTTTTTAATATTTACGATTTTCCCAGTTTTTGCTGCTGCAACAAGCAAGTCTGTCTGGCGGCACAAAAATGCTGGAATCTGAATAATATCGGCAACTTCTGAAACCGGTGCAGCCTGTTCGGGCAAATGAATATCTGTAACGATAGGCAAATCAAACTCTTTTTTTACCTGTGCAAGAAGTTCAAGTCCTTTTTCAAGACCCGGTCCTCTAAAAGAGTTTATGGAGCTTCTGTTTGCTTTGTCAAATGATGACTTAAAAACATAGTTTATACCAAGCTCTTGTGTCAGTTTTTTCAATGCTTCCGCAACGGTAAAAAGTATATCTTTGCTCTCTATTGCACAAGGCCCGGCAAGTATGGTCAGTTTGTCCGAACCTATTTCAAAATCCTTTAGTTTAACCGGTTTTATTTGTTTCATATCCTCTCTCAGTTTTATTTTTTTTGACATTAATGCCGCATGATTGTAAAATTCTATGTAGGTAACAGAAATTATAACATTAAATTAAATTATATAAAATAATTAGTATCAGGAGCAAAATAATGTTAATAGAAGAATTATTGGAAGAAGCGGTAGGACAAGGTGCAAGTGATATACATATCTCTGCAAACCTCCCGCCGGTGTTTCGTATTGACGGCAAATTGGTAAGAACAAATCATGAAGCACTTACTGCCGAAAATGTAGAAACTTTAGTTTTTCCTATTTTGAATAATGAACAAAGAAGAAGACTCGAACAAGACTGGGAACTTGACCTTTCATACGGTATTCACGGTCTTGGAAGATTCCGTGTAAACGTATACAAAAACAACGGTACGTACGCTGCCGCATTCAGAACTATCAACACGGAAGTGCCTTCTTTCGAAACTCTTGGACTCCCGTCTATTGTCAGAAAGATTACAGAAAAACCGAGAGGACTTATTCTTGTTACAGGTCCTACAGGTTCAGGTAAATCAACCACTCTGGCATCAATGATTGATTACATAAATGAAACAAGAAATGAACATATTTTGACGATTGAAGACCCTGTTGAATTTGTTCATAAGTCTAAAAAAAGTGTTGTTCACCAAAGAGAACTTGGACAAGATACACGTTCATTCGCAAATGCACTTAAATCAGCTCTTCGTGAAGACCCTGATATTATACTAGTAGGTGAGATGCGTGACTTGGAAACTATTTCGCTTGCTATTACGGCTGCAGAAACCGGTCACTTGGTAATGGGAACACTCCACACTTCATCTGCCAGCCAGACGATTGACCGTATCATTGACGTATTTCCGCAAGGGCAACAGCAGCAAATTCGTATCATGCTTTCAAACTCTTTGACTGCTGTATTTTCACAAACACTCCTGCCGAAACTCAATGAAAACGGTGAGAAAAAAGGCCGTGTAATGGCTCAGGAAATCATGGTTGTAAACGGTGCGATTGCAAACCTTATTCGAGAAGGAAAAACTTCACAGATGTATTCTGCAATTCAAACCGGTGCGGGTCAAGGTATGCAGACTCTTGAAACAGCTCTTGCAAATCTTTACAAACAAAAGCTTGTTTCTGCCGAAGATGCTCTGTCAAAATCCAGCAGACCGGATGAGTTGAAAAGATTGATTAATATAGTATAAACAAAGCTGATGGCTGTGTTGTGCGGAGAAAATTAAAAAACACCGCCCACAGTTGTTGTGTGCAAAAATCAATCTTTTGACGGTTTCTTGATTATCAAATTCTTTTTGATATATTCTTGAACATTGCTTGAAATTTTTATATCCTGCAAACCGAGATTATATTTTTTCATTTCGGCAAGTTTATCCTGCTCATTCATAAGGTCTTTTTGAGGAATTTTTATGGAATTTTTCACTTCCTCAAATTCATTATTTCTGAGCTTTTCGGTTGCAATTTTTAAAATAATATCGTCAATGTTGTTTGAGTTTATACCGTATTTTTGTCCGAATTCTTTGACACTGATACCGAGAGGAAGCTTGTATAGCCATTGTATTGAAGAAGCGTCCCTGTGAGAAAGACTGACTACTCCGTATTTGTGGGGAGTGTACATGATATCCGACTCGTAAGGGCTGTGCCCAAGACCGAGTGAATGTCCGATTTCATGCAGAATTGTATGATACACTTCATTTTCGTCCTGATACTGCTGATGAAGTATACCGTCAGAAAGCCCTATCTGAACTTCGGCACTATACAGCCGGCTGTTGTTGTCAAAGTGAAAATAGCAGTGACCCAATGCTTTTCTGTCTACACGTTTCCAATCAAGATTTACTTGAGATTCATTCAGTGTATTTACAATTTTAAACCTGACTTTGCCGCCGCCGATTTTTTCCCATTGCTGAAGAGCTCTTTTTACAAGTGCCTGATATTTATAACTGTCATTTCCGGTTTTTGCATACCATCTGAAAGGTGCTATATAAAACTTCAGAGGAAAACAGCTTTCCGGCCATCTGACAATACGGCCGTCTTTTAAGTTGTCTTGAAGATAAGTGATGTGTTCCATAACTTTTTTGCTTTGTTTTTGTTTTGCGGAAAAATACCGCTAATAGCTCGAACGCCGTTAATATATTATATTTTTTTGGTAATTAATGCAAATATATCGTTAAAAACAATTAATAGCATAAGGACAATCAAAAGCAGGAAGAAGAAATTGCTTATTTTTGCAATAAGCTCTTCATCCAGCGGTTTTCCTTTTATTTTTTCGGCAAGCAAAAACAAAAGATGTCCGCCGTCCAACGCTGGTATCGGCAAAAGATTCATAACAGCAAGGTTTATACTGATAATTGCAGTAAGAAGCAGTCCGTTGAACAACCCGGATTGCTGTATCATATCTCCTCCGACTTTTGTAATTGCAACTATACCGTGAAGCTCTTTCATAGGTATTTGCCCCGTGAACAATTTCTCCAGGCCGAGTATAGTCAAATCAGTAATTCTGTATGTGTATTCAAAAGATGATTTTAAAATTTCTGAAGGTGTTTTTGCACTGAGCAAAACTTCGTTCAAATTCTGCTGAATACCGATTATACCTTTATTGTCGGAGTATATCGGTTTCAAATCAAAAGGCTTTTTGTCTCTTAGTACGGTAAAATATATAGGCTTTCTTGTGTCTGACAAAGCTACCGCAATGTCAGAAAGAGAAGTTTCACCGTCAGAAACAAACTCTTTTTTTCCTTGAATTTTGTCCCGCAGTGCAATTTGTTTTTTATTGAGTTTTAAAGAATCCTGTTTTACCTTTTCAATTCCCATCAAAGCGGCTTTGGAAAGTTTTACCGGTTCTTCATCTTTCACGGGAATCAAAACAATTTTTTTGCCTTTTTCAATATTTTTTTGCACATCTTTTATGCCGGCATTTTCCTTTTGCAGCAAAGACAGCCTGTCACTGTAAATTTCAGGAGTAGTCAAACCGTCATGGGTTTTGCTCTCTTGTGCAAATTTGTTTATTTGGAAAGGTTGGAATATTTCCGAACCGTTGATTTTGTATATTTTGTCACCGGGTTTTAATCCGGAAAAATGTACCGAAGCACTTTTTGGTGCCGTAATTTTTGCAACGGTTATGTCATATTTTCCGGCGGGAAGTTTGTGCCACACTGAGGCTGTAAATATGACAAGCAGCAATGCACAAATCACATTGGCAATAACACCGGCCGATACTACTATTGTTCTTTTCCAAATCGGTTTATTTTTAAACAAATCCTGAGGATTTTTCTCCTTTGCCGTATCTGTGTCATCATCAGGAAATGCAACATAACCGCCCAAAAGCAGTGCATGCACAAGTATTTCCGTATCTTTTATTTTTCCTTTGAAAAGTGTAGGCCCAAAAGGCAGACCAAATCCGAATTTGTCTACTTTTATCCCCAGTGCCCTTGCCGACAGAAAATGTCCCAGTTCATGAACAAGTATCAAAAAACTTATCAACAAAAGCATTATTATTATATTCATAAAAAATCTCTCTTTTTTAATATGCTTAGCTTTATTTTACCATATTATAATTATTATATGATTAAATTTTTATCACAATTGCTCGATTTGATATACAGAAAAAGGTGTTATTTTTGCGGAAGTTCAAAAGATAACACAAAAATGTGTTTAAACTGCTATAAAAAAATCCGGCTTCTGCCCGTCAAAATTTTGAAAAAAATAAACAATACACCAATATACAGTGCGGCAGTCTACAAAAATGAACTTCAAAAACTTATCAGAGGTGTAAAATATCATAATCAAAAGGAACTTGCATATTTTCAGGCAAAATTGATGTATGATTATTGGAAAAAATTGAGCGTTAGTGAAGAAAAATTTGTCATTGTACCGGTACCTTTGTATCCGGCAAGAGAGAAAAAAAGAAAATACAATCAAATGCTGCTTGTTGCACAAGAGTTTTCAAAGCTTAGCGGATATCCTGTAAACAATGAAATACTTAAACGTATCAAAAATACAAAACCTCAGTATAAATTGACAAAAAAAGAACGTGAAAAAAATCTGCAAGGAGCTTTTCAATATAACCCAAACCACTACAACGGAGAAAAACTCCTTGTAATAGACGACATACTCACAACAGGCAGCACCATATCAGAAGTTACTTCTACACTGCAAAAAGCAGATGTTAATGATATTACGGTGTTTGTTACAAGCTGCACTGAGTTTAATATTGCCTAAACCAAAAGCAGCCCTGCACCTATAAAAAACATACCTGCAAAAATTCCTGCCATAACGTCATGGTTTTCACCGTATTCTCTTGCTGTGGGTAAAAGCGTATCAAGAGAAATGTAAACCATGATACCGGCAACTATTGCAAACAAAATACCTATTGCCATTTGGGGCATGAATATTTTTATTATCATAAAACCTATAATTGCACCGATAGGACCTGAAATCCCGGCAAGGAAAGAAAAAAGCATAGCATAACGTCTTTTTCCCGTAGCTTGATACATAGGAAGCCCTATTGCAATTCCTTCGGGCAGGTTGTGTATTGCAATTGCAACAGCCAGAGGAATACCAAGTTTTATATCCGTACTTGCAACAAGAAACATGGTCAAACCTTCCGGAAATCTGTGAAGTGAAATTGCAATTGCCGTTAAAAGTCCGGCTTTTTTTATTTTTTCGTCTTCTTCTGAAATATTTTGAGGATCTTTGTCTATCAAATCATCGCCAAAGTGAGCCGGCAGAAAATAGTCTATCAGAGCTGCAATTCCGATACCTGCAAAAAAACCCAAAAAAGTAATCAACGAAGCTTTCGGCCCAAAATACATATGTGTATATTCATTTGAATCTTTTAAAATTTCCGTCAATGCCATGTAAATCATTACACCGGCAGAAAAACCCAGCCCTATTGCAAGCATTCTCAAATTGCTTCGTTTAACAAAAAACGACACAGACCCGCCTATCACTGTCGCAAGTCCGGCAATTAAAGTTAAGACAAATGCTACTATATGATGATGTTCTATTACCATTTTTAATTTATTTCAGCCAGTTTTTCCAATTTAAGTTTTTGGTCGTGTTCCATAAGCAGATTGATAAGTTCATCAAGCTCGCCGTCAATCACTGTCCATACATTCAAATTTTGTCCGATACGATGGTCGGTAAGACGTCCTTGCGGGAAATTGTATGTTCTGATACGTTCCGAACGGTCGCCTGTTCCGACTTGAGAACGTCTGAGGTCGGTAATTTCCTGCATTTGCTTTTGAACTTCCATATCGTACAATTTTGCTTTCAAAATCTGCAAAGCACGTTCTTTGTTTTGAAGCTGTGAACGTTCTTCAGTACAGAAAATCATAATCCCCGTAGGTTTATGAAAAACTCTTACTGCGGTTTCAACTTTGTTTACGTTTTGGCCGCCTGCACCGCCTGAACGTGCAGTAGAAATCTCCAAATCATTCGGATTCAATTCGACTTCAACATCGTCAACTTCCGGCATAACGGCTACAGTAGCAGTTGAAGTATGAACTCTGCCTTGTGATTCTGTCTGCGGCACTCTTTGCACACGGTGAACGCCCGATTCGTATTTTAGTTTTGAGTAGATACTGTCTCCTTTAATCGAGATAATTACCTCTGATACACCGCCTGCTTCACAGTCAGTTTTGCTGAGAATTTGAGACTGCCAGCCCTGTTTGTCGGCATAACGAAGATACATTCTCATCAAATCACCTGCAAAAATGTTTGCTTCGTCTCCGCCTGCACCGCCTCGAATTTCGAGCATGATATCTTTGTCATCCATAGGGTCTCTGGGCAGCAAAAGAACTTTCATTCTTTCTTCCAGTTCCTGATTTTTAGCTTCATTTGCGTCTATCTCGGAATGCAAAAACTGTTTCATTTCCGGATCATTTTCAGACTTTAGCATTTCTTTTGCATCTTCAATGGCATCCGTATTATCTTTCCATTGGTGATAAACTTCAACGGTTTCTTCCATTGCTTTTCTTTGTTTAGACAAGTCTCTAAACTTTTCATAGTCTGCAATGACATCAGGGTCGGAAAGAATTGTTCCCAATTCCATATATTTTTCTTCTATTTGAAGAATTTTGTCTAACATATCTTTCATAATATTTTTATCTTATATCAAGCATAACAATTTGAGAAGGGTGTAAAAACAATCTGTCATGTTGAAGTATCAATCCGTAAATATGCAGCAACCCATTACAACTATGTTTTTTAAAAATTTCAAAATTAACAAGCAGGTCAGTTTTTGTCGTGAAATCTTAAAAAAGTCAAATTCTTGTCCGCATATGTTTTTTGTTTTAGCACATCATAACCCATAAAGTTAATTTCCAAATCTTTGGGGTGTTCAAGAATTATTATTCCGTTTTGTTTTAAAATATTTTTTTTATACAAAATTTCAAGTACTTTTTCATAAAGTCCGCTTTGATACGGAGGGTCAACATATATTACATCAAACTGTTTGTTTGTTTTTTCAAGGATTTTTAAGCTGTCCCCGAAATAAAAACCAAGCATTTGTTCATCTATACCCAGTTTTTTTGCATTTGATTTTATTAAAAAAAATGTTTTTTTGTCTTTCTCTATAAAATCAACACTCAAAAACCCTCTTGATATAGCTTCAAAGCCCATTATGCCGGAACCTGAAAACATATCAAGAAAACTTTTTTTCTCAAAATCCATTAGAGAAAAAAGTATGCTGAAAATGCTTTCACGAATTTGCGAAAGTGTCGGTCTGACATTCGAGCCTTTCGGAGAATCAATTTTTCTTGATTTCAAGTAGCCGCCTGTTATTTGCATAAAAAAATTTTATCACAACCATTTACCCTCTGTAATATATCAAAGATAAAACAGTTCTGAAAGTTGAGTATAGCGGTGAAATCATTTTGAAAGAAGCAGCCTGTATAAAACTGTCTACAGCCCTTTATATTGAATCATAGACACAACGTCGATGTCTTTTAGTTTTTCTCTGCCTTTTAAATCGCTCAACTCTATAATAAAAGCAGCACCGACAACATTTGCACCGGCTTTTTTCAAGAGTTTTACGGCAGCATCAACCGTACCGCCTGTTGCAAGCAAATCATCAATTACGAGAACATTTTTACCCGGTTCTACTGCATCTTCATGCATTTCTATTTTGTCTGTGCCGTATTCAAGCTCATACTCTTGAGAAATCGTTTTTGCGGGAAGTTTACCCGGTTTTCTAATCATAACAAAACCGGCATTGAGGTTATACGCAAGAGCGGAACCGAATATAAAGCCTCTTGACTCTATTCCGGCAACGTAATCAATCTTTTTATCTTCATATTGTTCTGTCAAAAAGTCTATCATGAATTTCAATGCTTTCGCATCTTTGACGGCTGTTGTGATATCTCTGAAAATGATTCCTTTTTTGGGAAAATCCACAATATCTCTGACTTTTGATTCTACATATTTTTGCATATTTTTCTTTATCCTACTTGTATATTCAACTAATTCTTAATTTAAATCCGCGATTTATTCAAAATTGTCCTCTCAGATTTGTTTTAATTATATCAGAAACCCAAAAGACATAACTGTCCGAACCTCGTATAACTCCTATTATCAAATACAATATGAGCAAAAAATATAAAAGAGAAACAATAGAAAAATCCATAAATAAAGGAGTATTAAGAAAGAAAGTAACCATACTTACAATAGTTTTTACAATCGGTACGTAACTGATAAGATGCATAGCAAAACCCAAAGCCGAAACAATCAGCCAAATTAAGAATGCAATAAATATTGACTGAAAAATGTGGTATTTCAAAAAAGGTTTCATATCTCTTTTTGTTAATGCCGAAATTATTATAAATATAAAGCCTATCAACGGGAATATATAAGATAATCCGGCAACAAGTTTTTCCATAACCGATGGCTGTTTATTTGAATATGAATATTGCAATTTTTTCTCCCGAGAGTCTTATGTTTTACTCTGATATTTTTGAAGACTCTTTTCTTTTTATGTATTCCTGTAAAATTTCAAGGTAAACAAGTTTGTTTTCTGTACATTTTTCGTTTAAATTGAGTGCTGTACGATAGGTATAAATAGCATTTTCCAAATCATTCAGCATAAAATATGTGTTGCCGATAAAAGTATAAGTTTTTGCATCATCCGGCTGAATTTGAGATGCTTTTTTGTAGCAGTCCAATGCTTCAAGATATTTTTTTCTGTCAACATAAATGTTGCCGAGCAATATATAAGCATTAGGAAATTCAGGAGCAATTTTTATTGCTTCTTTGTATTTATTTATGGCCATATCTATTCTGTTTGCATCAGAATACGAAATTGCATGACATACATAAACCTGATATGTATTTGGTGCTATTTGATAACAACGTTCAAATGCCTTTTCCGAATTGTTAAAATCTTTCAGTGAAGAATAACAATTTGCAATACAAATTTGTGCTTTTATATTTTCCGGTTCAATGGCAACAGCTTTTTTTAAAGTTTTAACGGCTTCTTTGTACATGTGCATGGACATTTGTGCACTTGCTTTGTTTATAAATGTTTCAGGGTCATTGCCATCAATTTCTATTGCTTTGTCATAATAAACCATTGCAGAGAGAAAATCTTTGTTGTCCTGATACAAAAGCCCGATTGCATTGTACAATGCAGAACTTTTGGGTTCCAGTTCAAGAGCTTTTGTATAATTTTTCATGGCATGCTTAAAATCACCAAGTTCGGCATAAGCATTACCAAGATTCATGTATATCGAAAAGCTTTTTGATTCTATTTCGGAGGCTCTTGTATAATAATCAATAGCCTTATTTATATTGTGAAAATAAAAATGAATACTTCCCGCATTTATTAATGCCTGAGAATTTATCGGATTGACTCTCAGCAATGACTCATATATATCAAGAGCATTTTGATAATTTTGCTCTCCGATAAACAATTTTCCAAGTTCAAGATAATTGTTCTCGTTTTTGGGGTCTTTACTTATCAAATCAAAGTATTCATCTATTTGATTTTTTGGATTGTTGTTTGAAATTTCCATAATTTTCACAGTTTTACATTGGTGATTAACCATAATATTTTACTACACATCACAAAAAATACAAAGAGCCTTACAGTTTTGTTCAGGTTTATTATTTTGATATAAAATAATAAAGATAAATTAAACAGGTAAAAAAAAATGAAATTCAACAGAAGTTCTTATCTAAATACACACAGAGACGCATGGGTAGAAGTTAACTTAGACAATATTGAAAAAAACATATTACTTTTAAAAAAATACCTTAAACCCGGTTCAAAACTGTTTGCGGTAGTCAAAGCTGATGCATACGGGCATGGAGCAGTTATGATAGCTCCGGTACTGCTTGCTTCGGGTGTGGATTTTTTGGGTGTTTCTTCAATCGATGAAGGTTTACAGCTTAGAGAAGCAAAAATAAATGCACCAATCCTGGTTCTCGGAGCCGTTCCGGTTTGGTCTTTTGACTGGGCTGCAACAAACAATATCTCGGTTTCTGTGTTTTCTGAAGAACATATCCAAGCTTGCAAACAAACTTTTGAAAAAACAAAAATAAAACCGAAAGTACACGTAAAAATAGATACCGGCATGAACAGAATCGGTGTAAGGCCGGATAAAGCAGTTGAATTTATAAAAAAAATTCAAGCCTGTGATTTTATTGAATTGGAAGGAATTTTTACTCACTTTGCAACAGCCGAGACCGAAAGCTATGCATTTGAGCAATATAAGAAATTTAATTCCGTTATTGAAAAAATTGATACGACAGGTCTTCTCATCCATTGCTGCAACACGGCAGCCGTAATCTGTTACAAAAATTTTGAATATAACATGGCAAGAGTAGGTGTCGGCATATACGGATTGCAGCCTGATTTGACAGAAGGAACAGTCCCTCCCGGATTGCTGCCAGCAATGTCTTTGAGAGGAAGAATCACAAATATTCACATAGCTTCAAAAGGTGAAGGTGTTAGCTATTCACACACATTTGAAACACAAAAACCTACTAAAATAGCGACAATTCCTATAGGTTACGCTGACGGAGTGTTTAGAGGGCTCTCAAATAAAATATACGGAATTGTACACGGAAAAAAAGTCCGACAAATCGGCAACATCACTATGGATCAGATGATGTTTGATATAACTGACTGTGATGCACAAGAAGGCGACATTATTACTCTTTTAGGTAAAGACGGAGACGAACAAATTGATATTGATGAGTGGGCAAAAATTTTAAACACAATTCACTATGAGCTTACTTGTTCTCTCAGGGTCAGACTTCCCAGAGTTTATACAAGATAACGGCAGTTTTTAAAAATGATTTTTGACTGCGACAAAAACCAACCTGCACCCCAATTTACAACCGGGTCTGTAGTGTTTTATATGTATAGTTAAAATCTATCGACAAATTTTTGCTTAAATTGCCTATAAAGAATTATTGAAATGCGTTTTTGTATTCTTCTATTACGATTTCACATTCGGTTGCTTCACCTGTCATCACTCTGCAATCCGAATCAGCAGCTGTTTGAGGGCTTTCATTCGGGAAGCCGGCCCACGGCCAAATAGGTTTGTTTGCGTACAATGAAGCCCATCCTCGTTTTATTGAAGAATGATCTACGGAAGGATATTCACTGCCACCGAATGTTTTCCATTGAGCATTAAGATAAGTCATTGTATTTGTATGTCTTTCCGAAGTTTCGGTAGGAATTTTTACGTACGCCTGCATGTATCTCATGTCATTTATCGGTACACCTATAGGAATAATTTCGCCGCTTGTTGTTACAATAAAAGGAACAATATCCGGCGGTCTGTTTTCATTTTCCATTTTATTTGTGTTCGGTCTTCTGTCTCCGTTAAGGTCAACCCAAACGATAAAGTAATTTATAGTTGTACTGTTACCTATGCTTAAAGTATCGGGAAACTGTTTTGTTTGAAGAGGAGAAATATAGTATTTCATGGAATTTGATGCTATAAACGCAGGAGTCAGACCTGAAAAATTACTTGTTGATTCATTTACGCTGGAAAAGCTGTCACAATTCCATTCTATGGTATTTATATATCCGTATTCATTTGAAACTTCAGAACCTCGCTGTACTGCCAGTTTTTTACAAAAATCTCTGCTTGCGGCAGAACCTGTTCCTTCCGCAAATTTCTTACTTTTGTCTTTAAAATCGTATAGAATAGCGTCTTGAACATCCTGATATATGTTAAATGCGGCTGTTTGAAGCGTGTTATAAGCATTGTAATACTGATATTTCAAAGCCTTGTCGTTTGGCTTAACCATCGTAAGCATAAGTACGCTGATTACACCGACAATTACCATGACAATCAAAACTTCAGGCAATGTGAAAGCTTTTCTCTCATTGTTTCTTTTGATTACATTTTTCATATTTTCAAACATCCGTTTCTATTAATTCTATATACTCGTCATAAGTTTCCAGTTCTATTATATCATTTTGTTTGTTCAAAGAATAGCAATTTACATTTAATACAGTAGAATTCTCTTTTATTGCATATACGGGAATTGTATTTTGTATTGCATCAAGTACTATACTTGAGCCAAGCGAGTTGAAAGGCATCGTAACGGAATGCAGATTTTTTAGTGTAATATCCGTTTCTTTTGCATTCTTTGCGTCAATGAGAAGCGGAGCATTCCTAAGACCCAAAAGCAAACAAGGTAGAAATGTCGGAGTAATATATTCCGCACTGACTTTCGGGTTAACAATTTCTTCATGAATAACAACATCAAAAAAAGCCGGAGCGTGGACGCACGGACAAAGAAGTTCTTTTGACAGATAATGAGAAATTACAGCCTCTACACCGCCTACTATATCAACACCTTCGCCTTTTTCATAATCATCTTCCGGCGGTTCTTCAAAATAGCATACAACAGCAAGAGCCTGTGCACCTTTGCTTATCAGTTTTTTACCGGCAGAAAGAAGTGTTTCGGGATTTTTTACCGTTCCGGAAGATATGCCGTTTTCCGTGTTGAAAAACTCAACACCTGCGTTTTCATCTGTAATTTCGTAGCCGATTATGTCTATGCCGTATATTGTCTTAACTGCATTAATTGTATTTATATGTATATTAAGAATATTTTCGGGTATGGCTTTATCAAAAATTATGCCTATTTTATTATTTTTTGAAGGCCTGAGTGCTATTCTATTTTTTAGAAACTGCTCAATTGCCCATCCTTCAACATAAAACATGTTGTCGTTTATACCCGAAAAAACAGCGGCATTTACGATATTCGGGTTTACTATCAAAGGTATACGGGCTGCTATTTTTTGTGCCGTGAGGCTTGCATCACCGGCATATCCGCCTATGGAAGCACCGACACCTGTTGGTACAATCATCAGTGATACTTTTTTCATTAGAGTTCAATTCTTTCTGACGGTTTTAATATTACAGGCTCAATATTTTCAGACTTCAGTTTTGTATCAAAATCCTCTATATTGACATTTATTGCATCAAACGTGTTGTAGTGCATGGGCACTGCTTTTTTTGCACAAAGCCATTTTGCTGCTGTCACCGCTTCGTCAATATCCATTGTGAAATGCGAGCCAACAGGCAGAAGAGCTATGTCAGGCTTGTAGATTTCTCCAATTGTTTTCATTTCGCTGTTCAAACAAGTGTCGCCGGCATGGTATATTTTTGTCCCGTTGATTTCAAAAAGAATTGAAGCAGGCATGCCTGCATAAATACCGTCCGGAGTGGAACTGCTGTGAAAAGCCGGCAAAAATCTGGCACTTCCCCAGTTGTATTTTATTTTTCCTCCAAAGTTTACACCGTTTGCAAATGCACCTTTTTGGGCACAATAGTTGGCAAGTTCAAAAATAGCCGTAATTTCGGCCTTTTTGCTTCTCGATATGGAAAGAGCATCTCCGAGATGGTCAGCATGCCCGTGTGTTACAAAAATATCGGTAATTGTATTATTCAAATCAAAATTTGCTTTTGGGTTTTGAGAGATAAAAGGATCTACAAGAATACCGCTGTTTTGTGATTTTATGTAAAAAGCACTGTGCCCGATGTATTGTAAAATTACAGACATAAAATATCCTTTCCGAATAAAAAATTTACGAATTTCATGCAGTCAACCGACTACTCTTCAGGGATTATTATACCAATATTTTTAAATCATATAAACAGTGTGTTGGCAATTAGCTTAAAATGACCTATAATTTATAATGTAGTAGTTTATTTATGCGTTTGTAAATGGAAAAGATTCCTGTTGAAGAATTAATAAAATTTAAAATGCTCCCGTTTGATGTATACAACGAAAACGGAGAAAAACTTGTTGATGCGGGAGAAATTCTCACATCCGGAAAACTTTTGCAAATCAGCCAGTATGATGTTTTGTACAAGTCAATGCCGAAAAATTTTGACAGAGGCGGGTCAAAAGGCTCAAAAACATCATATGACGACGAATCAATGGGGCTTAATACATTTGAAAATTTAGAACCTGAACGTCCGAAAGAAATTATATTTGACAAAACCGTCAACAGAAAATCAAAATTAAAAGCCCAGTCTCAGGTTGATATGAAGTCTTATTATGCAACTACAATGTTTGCACTCAAAGAAAATGCAAACCAAGATGCCATACAGATGGTTGATGAAATAAAAGACAAAATTCTGAATGATGTTCAGGCTATTATTCCTGATGTAAAATACTGTTCTCAGCTTAAATTGCTCGGAAATTACCAGGACTGTCACGCACTAAATACAGCCATTCTTGCCACAGCTATGGGTTATCGTCTTAATTATGAAGAAGATAAAATTGAAAAACTCGCTCAAGCAGCTCTGCTTCACGATATAGGAATGACAAGACTGCCTAAAGAAATTTTGGAAAAATCCACTCTGTCACAACAGGACAACAAAATTTTTCAAAAACATACACAAATCGGTTATAAAATTCTTAAGTACGAAATGCATCTTCCGGAAGAAATTTGTCTTGTAGCTCTGGAACACCATGAAAACAATGACGGCTCCGGCTATCCGTTTAAGCTTTCCGGTGAACAAATCAGCGAGCTTACACGAGTTGTAGGGTTGTGCAGCTTTTTTGATGATTTGACATCAAACAGAACCGTGCACAAAATAAAAAACACAAAAGAAGCACTTCGTATTATGCTTGAAGTTGGTACAAAAAAATTCCAGCCTGAACTTTTATATCAGTTTGTCAACATGTATAATTACAACGATCTTGAACCGTATGATGAAATGGCTCAATAATTTGTCGGGGAAAAATGGCTGAAACAACTTTTAATGCAGCAGTTATAGGAGCAGGACTTGCAGGCTGTGAAGCTGCACTCCAGCTTGCCAAAAGGGGTATAAAAGTAAAACTTTACGAAATGAGACCAAAAAAAATGACCGGTGCTCATACGACACAAAACCTTGCGGAATTTGTTTGTTCAAACAGTCTGGGCTCTTTGGATGTCACAAATGCAAGCGGTCTTTTGAAAAAAGAAATGTCGCTTTTGGGTTCTTTTTTAATAGAAATTGCAAAATCTGTTGCCCTGCCGGCAGGAAATGCTCTGGCCATCGACAGAGAAATGTTTTCCCAAAAAGTTCAAAACCTTATAGAGTCAAATGAGAATATAGAACTCATAAGAGAAGAAGTGACAAAAATTCCGACTGATATCCCGGTAATTGTTGCATCAGGGCCTTTGACATCTGACGAATTGGCTGATGACATAAAGAGTTTTACGGGTTCGGAGCATTTGCATTTTTTTGATGCAATTGCACCGATTGTCGAAAAAGATTCCATTGATTTTGACAAAGCCTTTTATGCAAGCCGCTATGACAAAGGCGAAGCTTCTTATATAAATTGTCCGATGAACAAAAAAGAATACGAAAAATTTTACGACATTTTAATAAATGCACCAAGAATAGAACTTAAAGAGTTTGAAAAAAATGCAAAATTTTTTGAATCCTGCCTTCCGATTGAAGTTCTGGCTTCGAGAGGGGTAGATACATTACGTTTTGGCCCGATGAAACCGGTAGGACTTGTGGACAAAAGAACAAATGCGGAAAATTACGCAGTAGTCCAGCTTCGTCAGGACAATCAATCGGCTACAATGTACAATCTTGTC
Organism: Candidatus Gastranaerophilales bacterium; assembly: GCA_944323115.1. GTDB lineage: Bacteria > Cyanobacteriota > Vampirovibrionia > Gastranaerophilales > Gastranaerophilaceae > Limenecus. Next base: position 60,703 of record CALURG010000079.1, on the reverse strand, counting down.
GGGTTCCAGACAAATTTGAAATGGGGAAGCCAAAAGGAGCTTTTGCACTCAATTCCGGGTCTTGAAAACGCAAACATACTAAGATATGGCGTTATGCATCGTAATACATTTATAAACAGTCCAAAACTTCTCGATGCGACACTTCAGTGCAGAAAAAGAAAAGATTTGTTTTTCGCCGGACAAATTACGGGCACCGAAGGCTATACGGAATCTATTGCAACAGGCATGCTTGCCGGTATCAACATGTCAAGATTTTTGAGCGGTGAAAATCTTTTGGAATTGCCTAAAATCACTATGCTTGGAGCATTGACACACTACATTTCCGATAATGATCAAAAACATTTCCAGCCGATAAACTCTAACTGGGGAATTGTAGAGGAATTAAATGTTGACAGAAAAATAAAGAAAAATAAAAAATTGAAAACAGAAATGCTTTCAAACAGGTCTTTGGAATACTTTTTATAAAAGTTTTAAGTTATTTTTTGCTTCTTTGTGGTTCGGATCAAGTTCCAAAACTTTTTCATATTCAGCTTTGGCTTCATCACGTTTTCCGGCTACTTCATATGAAAGAGCAAGGTTGTATCTGATATCTACATTGTCAGGTTCAATAGAAACGGCTGTTTCAAGTGATTTAATGGCATTGTCATGTTCTTTGTCTTTGGATTGAAGTATACCCAAAAAAGTATGTGCACGTGCATTTTTGGGGTCAATAAATACAGCTTCTTTGTACAATTTTTTTGCTTCAATAAAGTTTTGCAGTTCATAATAAATATCCGCAAGAGTTTCATAATAAAGACTGACTTCCGGTGCAAGTTCAATAGCTCTTCTGCACTGTCTGATGGCTTCCGAATAATTTTTTATCATGCGGTTTGCTTTGGCAAGTTTAAAGTATATTTCCGGGTTTTCGTTGTTGTACTGCATTGCTTCCGTAAATTTTTCAAAAGCTTCTTTTGTCTTGCCTTGATTAAGAAGGTTAACAGCCTCTTCTGCCAATATTGTACTCAAATTGTTGTGTATAACTTTGATATCAGATGGTACGGCGACGTCAATTGCTTCTTGGCAGACTTTTTTTGCCATTTCAAAATCTTTGTTCATACAATAAGCCATAGCCAGTGTTTGGCTGAGCAAGAGATTTGTCGGGTCTGATACTATTGTTTCTTTGATTAAATCTATACTTTCTTGGATTTTTCCTGTGTAAATATAAATTTTTGCAATAAGGTTTTTTATTGCAAAAATATCGGCTGTTGGCAGCTCAAGAGCTTTTTGTGCATATCTGAGTGCATCGTCATATGAGTGAATGTGAAAAAGCAGATTTACAATTTCTTCATAATAACTGTAATTGTCCGGTTCAAGGTCAATCAATTTTCTTGAGTAATAAATGACATTTTCTGTATCTTTTAATTTCAGATATATTTTTCTTAAATCTTTAACCGCATCTATATTATCTGACTTGTGATCAAGCACTTTTTTGTAGAAATTTATTGCCTTATTATATTCGCCGTACGTCATATAAATATTTGCTATGATTTCATAATATTGAACTTTTTCATCTTCATCATCTATATAGGTTACAAGTTGTTTATAGAGTTTTAGTGCAGATTCTTTTTGCTTGTTGTTAAAATACAATTCAGCCAGATTTCTCATGGAATTGATATCGTATTTGTCTTTGCTCAAAAGATAAGAATAGAAATGAATTGCTTTTTTGTTTTGGTGAGTATTTTTATACAAATTTGCAAGCTGTAAATAAAGACTCAAATCATCAGGATAAAACTGAACAAGAACCAGAAGATTGGAAATAGCTTCATATTCTTTTTGTGTGTCTATATAAGATTTTACAAGAAGTTTACGCAATTCATGATGGTACGGATTTTGTGCAAGATATTTTTTTGCAAGTTTTTGTGCAGTAGAAAAATCCGCATTTGCAAGCATAGTTTGAACCTGCTTGTAGACTTCATCAGGAGTGATTTGCAAATCATCTCCTTTTTTTGACATTTTTTTTACCGCTTCAGCTTTTATGTACAAATAAACATAAGACAGTGCCGAAACAAAGCAGATAAATAAAACTATAAGAATTAAATTGTTTAGCATCAATTACTCCTATAATTATTCACTGTTTATCCCGGCGGCCATTTGAGGGGTCTTCCGGCAAGCATATGTAAATGAATGTGAAAAACTTCTTGTCCTGCACCTTTACCTGTGTTGATTACAGTTCGGTAATCAGATATATTAAGTTTTTTTGCCGTTTCTTTGACAGCGTTGAGCAAAGCACCCATTATAACCGGGTCATCAACTTCATTCAAAGATGCATAATGCTTTTTCGGAATTACTAAAATGTGTACAGGGGCTTGAGGATTCAAATCATTAAACGCAACAGTGTATTCATCTTCATACACAAGGTTTGAAGGAATTTCTTTTTTAGCTATTTTGCAAAATACGCAGTTTTCCATAATACCTCTATTCATTTTTTTTAATTATATAGCATTGTAATATAATTTGAAAGCATTCAAATGTTGTAGATTCAGTGCTGTTTGTGGATGTATTTTTTAGATTTTAATTTTTTTATCTGAGCTATGGTAAGATTGTGACAGTTGAATATTATTTGTGTCCGTAGCTCACCCGTTGTATCTTTAACGGAGTTAAAGTACAACAAAATTTAGATATTTTATCCAACTGAGCTATGGTATGATTGTGATAGTTGAATATTATTTGTGTCCGTAGCTCACCCGTTGTATCTTTAACGGAGTTAAAGTACAACAAAATTTAGATATTTTATCCAACTGAGCTATGGTAAGATTGTGACAGTTGAATATTATTTGTGTCCGTAGCTCAGTTGGATAGAGTATCAGTCTCCGAAGCTGTTGGTCGGGGGTTCGACTCCCCCCGGACACGTTTTTAAGTTTGTATATCATATTTTTGCTTAACCAATCCGGTGTTGTCATAGCCGGCTCAAATTTTTCACTTCCGCAAAGAAGGGGTGAGTTTTGTGGAGTTATTTTTATAGGTGCTATACAAAAGATTGAAAATGCAGAATTGTAAATTTATGTAAAAAAAACTTACTTATTTTTGGAAAAACTCTAAAGTTCATTAAAGTATAAGCCGATAAACATTGTGTGGATCAAAATTATTTAAACAGGAGAAGATAAATGACAAACAATGTTCACGGAATTGGCATCAATACAGGCTCGGTAAACCCTTACGGAAACCAAACAAAGGGCTCGGAAGCAAAACCCGAAGAAAAACCGACAGAAAATACACCTGCGGCACCGCAAAACAGCCAGGTAAAAGCTGAAGATGTGCTTTCTTATATGGCACAACAGGCAGTAACAGTAAACCCTAAAGTATCTGCTCCAAGAACGTACGATGTTTCAAAATACGTTACACCGGAACAGGCTGCACGTATTGCAGGATTTGTTACCAGTTTTGAAGACCAAGTTGCACAGGGACTGATAGCAATAAACGGGATGGATGAATTGGCCGGCTTGTCAGAACAAGCCAAATATGAAATTGCCGCAAAAATGGTTTAGTATTTTGAAAGAAAACCTAAAAGTTTGTGATAAAAGCTGATGATATAAACGACTTTTAAGACGATAGACAGCAATGCAATACCGGATTAGATGCGTTTGTAAAATCAGAAACTTCTCCGAAATAAAAAGCTCTGAATTAGATTCAGGGCTTTTTATGTTGTATAATACAGTTTGTATGTATATTTTCGAATTAATAGCAAAAAAATTTTGTAAAAAGAAAGAACCGGAAATACTTGCCGAAACAGTTGACACAGAAGGGGATTATCCTGAAAAATGCGAACATACATTTTTTCCGATAGACAGCACCGGCGAAACACTCGCCTGCTCAAAATGCGGAATGCTTGTTAAAAATAGTGAACAAAGAGTAAAGCCAAACAATCCTTTTGTATAGCCATACCGTACAAAATTAAAATTGATTTTTTAGATTAAGATTGTAAAGATATTTGCTTTTTTTATTTAAATTGAAATCATTTTAAAATATAATACTTATAAATCGTATATATACTTGAAAAAATTATGCGTAAGCAAGATTCAAAGGAAGGGTTACATTGAGCGTACTGAACCAACATCCGCAGTCAAGGATTCAGAGTTTTTCTGTAGAAACAGTCAGAAATTTGCTAAATTTAGATAATAAAAGTATTGCAAAACTGTGTGCAAGGGTTTCTTTAATGCCGAAAAAGGACAATCAGGGCAGGACTTATTTTACAAAAGATGACGTAGAAATTTTAAGACGAGTAAAAGGCTTGTCGGAACAGCAAAAAACCATAAAACGCTCTTCAAGACAACCCGGTGCGGCAAAGTCTTATGCTACTGTTCCTATGAAAGAAGCAATAGCAAAAACACCTTTTGCAAAAAACACTGTCGAAACGGCAGTGCAAAAGCCTTTGAAAACACAACCCAAAGTGCAAAACGGCATTGCACCTGCAACGGCTGCTATAGACAGAATTTGCACATCATTGGCTTCTTTGGAAAACAATCTTGTCGGAAAATTGTCAAAACTGGTTGATGAAAAAATCGGTGCAAAACTTGATGAAAAACTTGACGGAATGGACGAGGTTGTTGTTGAACTTGTCAGATGCAAAACCGAAAACGAAACTTTACGCTATAAAATCAATGAACTTAACAAAGAAGTTTACAACCTGAGAAATGAACTGAGCAGATATAAATCTTTCGGGTTTGGCTTGTATGTTAAAAGCAACGGTGATTCAAACATTTTATAATTTGTTTTTTTCTTGAATATCGACGTTCGTTGTGCAACAATTTAACTGCTATGAATAAAAACAATTACGTATATTTACTGGACGGAAAAATTTATATTAACCTGACGAACCTTTGTACGAACGATTGTGTATTTTGTATTCGTGCAATAAAAGATGACGTTGTCGGGGCAAACTTGTTTTTGGACACAGAGATTCTTGATGTTGAAGAGGTAAAAAAACAGCTTGATTCTTTTGAACCTGACAAGTATAAAGATATTGTTTTCTGCGGGTACGGAGAACCTATTTTAAAACTGGAAGAACTGAAAGAAGTCGCAAAGTATATCAAAGAAAAATATCCTCACATAAAAACCAGAATAAATACAAACGGACAGGGAAATCTTATTTATAAAAGGAATATTGTTCCCGAGTTAAAAGGTATAATAGACAGTGTTTCCATAAGTTTTAACGGTGAGAATAAAGAAGTCTACGATGCAATTTCTTTACCTAAAATAGAGAATGCTTATGAAGGAATGAAAGAATTCATCAGAGAATGCGTAAAAGAGGGCATAGAAACTACAGCAACCATTGTAACAGGTTATAAGGATTATGCCGTTGACTTGGAAAGCTGCAAAGAACAAATTGAAGCAATGGGTGCAAAATTTAGAGAACGCCCTTGGCTGGACAACGGATATTAGTTTGACACCATAGAATGTCCGAGAAAAATTCGTTTAGGTCATTTCATTTCTTATCACGAATTTTTTGCGTGTTCACTTTTCCATTTGAATAAAAATTTTGTTCGTATGATAATTATAGAGGTGGATTTCACAAATCGTGAATAAATTGTAATTTTGGTAAATTAATCGTAAAAAGCTATAAAAACCAAAAAGAAAGGTAAGAAAATGCTAAAAGAACAACTGGACAAAATTATGCGTCCGAAAGCAATCGCTGTTATCGGTGCTTCTACAAAGGAACATACTATTGGTTCCGACATTATGAAAAGACTTAAAGAATATCAATTTACAGGCGACATTTACCCTGTAAACCCTAAAGGCGGCGAAATTCAAGGTTTCAAAGCTTATACAAGCGTAAAAGAAATTCCGGGCAATGTTGATTTGGCAATAATTGTTATTGCACAAAAATTTGTATTAAACGCAATCGACGAATGCCACGAAAAAGGTATCAAAGGCATATGTATTATTTCTGCCGGATTTAAAGAAGCAGGTGCCGAAGGTGCTGAAGCTGAAAAACAACTCGTTGCAAAATTAAAAGAATACGGCATGAGATGTGTAGGCCCTAACTGCTTGGGCGTTGTAAACACTGCTCCTGATATCAGAATGGACGGCTGCTTTGCAGAATCTCTTCCCGAAAGAGGCAACATCGGTTTTGTTTCTCAATCAGGTGCCTTAGGTGGCGGTATTTTAAATATTTTAAAAGACCTTAACTTAGGTTTTGCACAATTCATTTCTATAGGCAACCAGGCTGATGTAAACGCAGAAACAGCTATTGAATACTGGGAAAACGAAGACGATGTACAACAAATTTTGTTATACATGGAATCTATCCAAAACCCTGCAAACTTTAGAAAACTTGCTACCAGAGTAACCAAGAAAAAACCTATCCTGGCTCTTAAAGCCGGCCGTTCAGCAGCAGGTGCTTCCGCTGCATCTTCTCACACAGGTTCTTTAGCAGGTGCAGACAAAGCAGCAAACGCATTGTTAATGCAATCAGGTGTTATCAGAGAATACTCTTTGAAAAACCTTTTTGCTACAGCTAAAGTTTTTGCTACTTCTCCGATTCCGAAAGGTGACAGAGTAGCAATCATCACAAACTCAGGTGGTCCCGGCATTATGGCTACTGACGCTGTTTGCGAATACGGTATGCAGATGGCTAAACTTTCAGATGCTACAAAAGAAAAATTGAGAAGCTTTTTACCTGCCGCAGCAAGTGTTAAAAACCCTGTTGATATGATTGCTTCCGCACCTATCGAACACTACAAACAAACACTTGAAACTGTTATTGCAGATGAAAATGTTGATATGATTGGTGTTATTTACTTGCCGTTCTTAGGCTTGAAGGACATCGACGTTGCTCAAGCGTTGATGGAAATCAAGGCTAAATATCCTGAAAAACCAATCATCGGTATTTTCATGACCAAGAGCGAATTCTTTACAAAACTTTCTAACATGGATGTTAATATGCCGTTCTTTATGTACGCAGAAGAAGCAGCTGACGGATTTAACAGACTCAATCAGCAAAGATTGTGGATGGAAAGACCGGAAGGAAAAATCCCTGTGTACGATGTAGACAAAGCAAAAGCAGAAAAAATTATCAAAGGTGCTGTTGCTGACGGACGTGCACAATTGACTACATTGGAATCAATCGATGTATTAGACGCTTACGGAATCAGAGCTTGCAAATACGGCCTTGCTACTAATGAAGAAGAAGTTGTAAATCTCGGTAACTCTATCGGCTACCCTGTTGTTATGAAAATGACATCAAAAACAACTTCTCACAAAACTGATGTCGGCGGTGTAAGAGTAAATATCCAGTCAGAAGAACAATTGAGAGAAGAATACAGAGACCTTATCAGCAAATTAACAGAAAAAGGACTTATTGACGGCTTGGAAGGCGTAATCATTCAGGAAATGGTTAAAGGCAACCGTGAAATGGTTTGCGGTATTGCAACAGACCCGCAATACGGCCCGATGATGATGTTCGGTTTGGGCGGTGTGTTCATCGAAACAATGAAGGACGTAACTTTCAGAATTGCTCCTTTGACAGATGTTGACGCTGATGAAATGATTAAATCAGTAAAAGCATACGAACTCTTAAAAGGTGCAAGAGGTACAAAACCTGCTGATATGGCACAAATCCAAGAAACACTCTTGAGATTGTCACAAATGGTCAATGACTTCAAATTCATTGACGAACTCGACATCAACCCGCTTCTTATTTCTGAAAAAACCGGCGAAGGCATTGCCGTTGACGGTCGTATCAAAGTAAGAGTAGACGAAGTCAAAGAATACTTTGGCTGCGGAGCTGAATGCACAGCTTGCGGAAAATAGTCCTTTACAAAAACAAAAATAAAAGAAGCCCTGTCATTATACGGCAGGGCTTTTTTATGCCGAAAAATTTTTATAATTGTAAAAAAATGTTACAAATATAGTAAAAATATTTAAGTTTTACCGCACAAAGCCGATAGATTGCATGTGGGATACAAGTTCAAATTGTTGTCGCCTGATGTGTAAAATTCTCAGAAATGGGTATTTTATAAAGTAGTGTAGCAAAATAGAAAGTTAAGGACGAACATGATTCTCGAATACTCTGTAAACGAAGCACTGGTTCAACCTGCATGGTTAAAAACACTTTACGATCTCGTAGAAGAGTTGAATTGTAAGTGCAAAACTTACATAGACGAGACCTACAACAGATCGCACAAACAGTACACGAGAACAAGAACAATTGAAGTGTATGGCTCAGAAACAATGCTCTCTTGGCTCAAATTGAGAATGGAAAGATATTCTCATTTTATCAACGAGTTCAATGACAAAGCTGAAATTCAGGCAAACTTAAAAGATGACGGACGTCAGCAGGAATAGTTATTCTCCACGCAATTTTCTGTTCATCAGTTTTTCCAGCAGTTCTTTTGGTGTAATATCCGTATAAACTGCTTCATAGATTGCTGAAGAAATCGGTACCTCAATATTCAATTTTTTTGCAAGCTCACAAACAGCTTTGGAGGTTTTGACCCCTTCAGCGACAGAACCGAGTTCTTTCAAAATATCATCAATTTTTTTGCCTTTCCCAAGCATTGAACCGACGGTAAAATTACGAGACATAGGGCTTGAACAAGTTGCAATCAAATCCCCCATGCCTGACAACCCGTAGAGTGTAGAAGGTTTTGCCCCCAAAGCTACAGACACTCGTGTAATTTCTGCCATTCCTCTTGTCAAAAGAGCCCCGCGACAGTTGTCGCCGAGTTTCATTGCATCAGCAAAACCGGAAGCAATAGCAATTACGTTTTTTAAACTTCCGCCAAACTCAACACCAATGACATCATCATTTGTGTAAAGACGAAATCTTGAGGGAACAGTCAATTTTTCTTGCAAATATTTTGAAATTTCAGGTTTGTTTTCGCAAGCAACAGATGCCGCAGTCGGACAACCCATAAGAACTTCTTTTGCAAGAGTAGGTCCGGATAACACTGCTATATTTGCATCCGGAAGCTCTTCTTTTATAACTTCGCTCATTCTCATAAGAGAAGGCAGTTCAAGGCCTTTTGAGGTATTTACAAGCACCTGATTGTCGGAAAGACCGATTTTAGCAAGCTGCTTACATACATCTCTTATACCGGATGTAGCAACTACAAGGAGAATTATATCAGCATCTTTTAGTGCTTCTTCAAGATTTGATGTTACTTCAACTTTATCCTTAAGCTGTATTTCAAGGGGTTTTGTAGTATGTTTTTTTGTTCGCAGTTCGTCTGATATATCGCATTCTCTGCCCCAAACGCAAACTTTTTCAAAATTGTCAGTTAAGAGCCATGTCAAAGTTAATCCCCAACATCCTGCACCAAGCACCGTAAGTTTCATATTCCATCCTCATTTCAGTATGATGTAGCTGTTTTATTATAGCGTTATCTTTGCCTAAAAAACAAGTTTATTGAGTTTTTGCATAACAACATTCAAACAAAAAACCAGCCTTTGCCAAAAGCTGTTACAAACACACAAATTTTACCCTGCGTAAAAGAATCTTTCGTTACATCCGCCTTCACCTATTTTCATACGAATAGATTTCAGGCATTTCGGACATCTGCCTACATAGGCAGTACCTTCTTTATTTTTATAAACACGGCCGTATACATTGCAGCAGGTAAACATTACACCTACAAAATTTTTAGTTGATGGATTATCATACATAGTCTTGTACCTTATCAAAAACAAAGCTTACAATACTATTATACTACTTTTTTGCAGCCATTTCACAAAATTTTTAAATATAAGAATTTGACTGATACAAAGCTTCTGCCGGCAGACCGTCGCTTTCTAAACGAGTGGAAGCCATCAGAGCAATCCATATCACAAAAATTTTCTTGCAATTGAAAACGGAATAATTAATCAGCCAAAACCTGCGGAATATCCACATCAGGTTTTCCCAAAACTCTTACCAATTCCAAAACAGATGCTTTCATCTGACATTTTTGAGAAGTGCCGTTAAAAAAGTCTGTATAAAAACAGCCTTCGCATACACACCCTCTTTTATAACATTCTAATGCTGTATTCGTCCATCTTCTTACAGCTATAGATCTTCCCATATCTCTGCTTCTTAGCACTTTAACTTGTCCTCCCGAATATTTACACAGAACCTTTGAAGAGACTCCCCATCCCATAATTCTTAACAAAATTACAAGGTTCGTTTTTTGAAAATAGTTCAAAAGCCTTGAGCAAGGTCAACATGAACTTTTTCTTTTTTTATTATATTGACAAAAACCCTTTTTACAAGCTCATCATGAGGAATTGTTAAGTTATATTTCGTGCTTAGTTTTGCTGAAAAATAAAGCTTTTCAGGTGTTTCAAGAATCCATAATTCAGATGATGACATGCTTTCGACTGTTTGACATCATGTAAATCATGTCAGGATACATGTTTCCATGTGATTTGACAAGTTTTAAGAAATGTAAATATTTCTCAAGACAGGGTGGTAATTAACGTAAATTAACATATTTGAACTGGTTGCAAAAATAGTCTATTATTTTAATTAAGGTTAAAATGACCTGAAATTTGCAAACTTAAAGTTTGAAAAACCTAACAGACAAGGGGAAGATTTGGAAACTAACTATTTTAAACTATTTTTAGATGACATGACCAGATTGTGGAACGGTCTGGAAGTTGGACAAAAACTCGGAATAATAATTTTGAGTATTATAACGGTGCTGGCCGTATCATTTTTTGTGATGAAATCAATGGAACCGAATTGGTCTGTTTTATATTCCGATCTTTCTCCTCAAGATGCAGCAGCGGTTTCCGAAAGCTTGAAAAAAAGCGGATATCCTTACAAAATTAGTGCTGACAAAAAATCTGTTCTTGTTCCTCAGGAAATGCAGGATGATTTAAGAATATTTGTTGCGGAAAATGATCTTATTCAGGATTCTTCACCCGGATTTGAACTTCTTGATGACATGCAGCTTGGGTCAACAGATTTTAAAAACAAACTCACAAAACAAAGAATATATCAAGGAGAACTTACCCGCTCTATTGAAAGAATGAGCGGCGTAAGAAAGGCTCGTGTTCAAATTGCCGATCCCGAACGTTCAGTATTTTCAGAACGTGACGAGGCTCCTACCGCTTCCGTAATGCTTATACTGGAACCGGGTTACAAACTCAAAACATCACAAGTTAAGGCTATAAAAAATCTTGTTGCATATGCTATTCCCCGTTTGACGCCCGAAAAAGTTTTTATTACCGACCAGTCAGGAAACAATCTTTCCGATGAAATCGAAAAAAATTCAAACGACATTGAATCATACAAAACAAATTATGAAACACAAACAGCAAAGAAAATCCAAAGCGTTTTGGACAAAATAGTCGGTGCAGACAATGCATCCGTTCAGGTCAGTGCGGATATTGATTTTAACTCAACCCGCTCAACTATAGAAAGCTACCTGCCTGTCGGTGATTCACAGCAGGGTGTGTTGACTTCTTCTCAAACGGAAACCGAAAACTATGACAATCCGAACCCGAACTCGCCGGGCATAACAACGGGTACAAACAATCCGCCTGCACAGCCTGCACAAGGCGGTCAACCAAGAAATCTCAACTATCAAAAGCAAAAAACTGCTGCCACCTACAGTGTTTCAAAAGAAGTAAAACAAATTATATATGCACCAGGAACGGTAAAAAGAATGACAATAGCCGTTGCCGTAAATAAAATATTAACAACAGAAGAAAAAGATGAGCTCCAAAAACTTGTTATTTCAGCAAGCGGTGCTGACTTGGACAGAGGCGATATTATAAACATAACAAGTCTTGAATTTTCTGCAAAAGATCAGCAGCAAGCGGCTGTTGAACAGGAAGCCAAGACAATTCAAAAAGAAAGAACTCAAGAAATTGTTATCAACAAACTCGTTCCAATGTTTGTCATACTGGTGCTCGGCCTTGTTGCTCTGTTTGTCTTCCGCTCATTGTTCGGAAAAACTACGGATACATCAGACAGCTGGGAGGAACAGTATCAAGAACAACAGCAAACTATTACGGACAATCTTATTGACAAGTTTGAAGTTGAATCACTTCCGCAAATTGAAGCAAGGCTCAACCCTGAACTTGATAAGCTCAAAACCGACTTGACGGATACAATCATGGCCGATCCGAGTGAAGCGGCAAAAATACTTATTTCTTATATTAAGGACTAATTAAAAAATGGTAGAATTGACTTATGAAACAATGACACAAAGGCAAAAGGTCGCAGCATTGCTCATCGCACTGGGACCTACTACCGCTTCCGAAATTTTAAAAAATATAAAAGACGATGACATACTTGAGCAGATTACTTTTGATATTGCAAGCTTAAATAAAGTCCCTACAGAAATATTAAATCAGGTTTTAGAGGAGTTTCATTCACTGTTTTTAGCCAGTGACTATTTGTCATCAGGCGGTACAAACTATGCAAGGACATTGCTCGAAAAAGCATATGGTGCGGAGCAGGCACAAAATATGCTCGGAAGACTCGTCAATTTGCTTACGACAAACCCTTTTCAGTTTTTCAATGATGCGGATCCGTCACAACTTGCAACTTCTTTTCAAAACGAAAACCCGCAGTTGATTGCTTTGATTCTGGCTTATCTGAAACCGGAAAGTTCTGCAAAAGTTTTGAACAGCCTTCCGCCTGAAGTTCAGGCCCAAGTTGCGTTTAAAATTGCGGATATGAATTCTACAAACCCTGAAATTATTTCAGAAATTGAAAAAATTGTGGAAAGCAAATTTTCATCTGTTGTTGCACAGGACTTTTCAAAAGCAGGCGGTGTAGGTGCACTTGCCAATATATTGAACAGGTCTGACCGTGCAACAGAAAAAAATGTATTGGAATATCTTGAAATTAAAAATCTTGAACTCGCAGAAGGCGTACGTGAACTCATGTTTGTATTTGAAGACATTATACAACTCAAAGACAACGCTATTCAACGTATCATAAGGGAAGTCGAAACCAGAGACCTTGCAATTTCGCTTAAAGGTGTAAGAGATGAAATCAAAGAAAAAATATACAGCAACATGTCCGAACGTGCTCAGGCTATGTTGAAAGAAGAACTGGAATACATGGGTCCTGTCAGAGCAAAAGAAGTACAGGAAAAACAAACAAAAATTGTCGGTATTATTCGTGCTCTTGAATCAGCAGGTGAAATTGTAATTACGAGAGACACAGCTGAGGACGAATACATTGAGTAAAATAGATGCAAGCAAAATAAATGTCGGAAATTCGTTTGTCTTAAATTCTGACGGCAAAGCAGTCTTGAACAAGGAAATTTCAGATGCTCAAATTATAGCCGATTCAATAATTGCTGATGCTCAAAAAAAGAGCCAGGCTCTTTTAAACGATGCCAAGCAAAAAGCCGACAAAATTCTTATGCAGGCACAAGAACAGGCAGAAACCTCTAAAGATGATGTCCTTGCGGAATCAAAAAAACTCGGATACGAAGAAGGATATGAAGCAGGCAAAGAAAAAATAACAACCGAGATGGAAGATTTGGTATACAATCTGGACAATTTTGCCAAATGCAAATTTGATATGAAAAACCGGATTATAAAATCAGTTCACAATGATATTTTGGATTTGGTGCTGACTATTTCGGAAAAAATTTGCAAAACCCAGATTATGCAAAGCAGACAAACTTTGTTGAATCTTGTCGTAAATTCCATAGCACAACTGAAAGAAAAAGAGAGTGTAACCGTTATTGTAAATCCTTTAATGGCACAAAAAATATATGAAATTTCCGACAATATAAAAGAAAATATCCACAATCTTGAACACATAAAGATAATTGAAGACAATGCAGTGTCTGCTGACGGAACAATAGTAGAATCTGTAGGCTCAAGGGTAGATGCAAGAGTTTCAGCTCAAATAGAACAGTTTGCTCAATGCATGTACAATGAGTTGAATTCAACGCCTGAAATTGAACTTGTAAGAGAAATAGACGACTCGGACAATGACGATAAATCTTCAGAGATATAAAAACGTAATACAAAATACAAAGCCTTTGCAAGAAGTCGGAAAGGTAATTCAAATCATCGGACTTATTATTGAAGCCGACGGGCCAAAAGCCAGCATAGGAGATTTGTGTTATATATACAACAGACTGGATACAGAGCCGATATGGGCGGAAGTTGTCGGTTTTAAAACATCAAAAATACTTCTCATGCCGCTGGGTTCAATGGAAGGTCTTATGCCCGGTGCAGTCGTGATGAATACAGGCTCATCAATGAAAATTAAAGTCGGCCCCCAGCTTTTAGGCAGAGTTCTTGACGGACTGGGCAGACCGATTGACAACTTGGGGGCAATAAACACACAGTCGCTGTATTCCACTCAGGCAGATATAATAAATCCGCTTAACAGGCAGCTTATAAGAACACCTCTCTCTTTAGGAATACGTTCCATAGACGGATTTATCACAGCCGGAAAAGGTCAAAGGCTCGGTGTGTTTGCAGGATCCGGTGTCGGAAAATCCACAACTCTTGCCATGATGGCAAAAAATACAAATGCGGATTTGAACGTAATTGCCCTTATCGGTGAACGAGGCAGAGAGGTAAGAGAGTTTATCGAAACAACACTGGGGCCTGAAGGTATGAAACGTTCCATTGTCGTTGTTGCTACATCAGAGCAGCCGTCTTTGGTGAAAATAAAAGCGGGATTTGTCGCAACCGCAATAGCCGAATATTTTAGAGATCAAGGAAAAGACGTGTTGTTTATGCTGGACAGTGTTACCCGTATTGCAATGGCACAAAGAGAAGTCGGTCTTGCAGTCGGTGAACCTCCGGCAACAAGAGGTTATACTCCTTCTGTTTTTGCATTGATGCCAAAGCTTTTGGAACGTGCCGGAAGCAACGAATACGGTACAATTACGGGTCTTTATACCGTACTTGTTGAAGGTGATGATTTTAACGAACCAATTTCTGATACAGCCAGAAGTATCCTGGACGGCCACATTATGCTTTCACGTGAACTGGCTCACAAAAATCACTACCCCGCAGTTGATGTATTGCAAAGTGTAAGCCGTGTTATGAAAGAAGTTACAAACAAAGAACACTCAAACGCCGCAGGTAAAATAAGAACACTGCTCGCTGCATACAAAAAGAATGAAGACTTGATAAACATCGGAGCTTACGTAAACGGTGCGGACCCTGTCACTGACCAGGCCATTAGATTTATGCCTCAAATAAATGCATTTTTGCAGCAAAAAGTTGACGAAAAAACCACATACGAACAAACCGTGACACAGCTTATGGCTCTTGGCAATCAGATAAATATCTAAAATTATTGGCAGAAATAATATTTTTACAGAAAAACTCTTGTTCTCCCGTGTTTTAATACTGACACTTTATCTATTGTGTGATAAAATTGACTTGTAATTTGATAGAGGAAAGTTATGAAAATTGCGGTCATTTCTGATATACACGGTAACATGCAGGCACTTGAAGCAGTACTTTCGGATATAAAAAAAGAAAATTGCTCAAAAATATTCTGCTTGGGTGATATTGCAATGGCAGGCCCTGAACCTGCAAAAACTATTCAAAAAATTATTGAACTTCAAGAATCCGAAGATTTTGAAATTATACAGGGAAACACCGATGAAATGATTGCAAACTGTGACAATCAAATGATACATCTTTTGGAAGAAAATAATCCCATTATGGCTCATGCCCTTGAAAATGATGTGTTTGTGATTCCGGAAGAACTCAAAAATTTCTTAAGAAACCTTCCCAAGCAAAAAGAACTTGAAATTGAGGGGACAAAGATACTTCTTGTACACGGCAGCCCGAGAAAAAATAATGAAAACATTTTTCCGGATTTAAAAATTGAAGAAGTTGAAAACATGATATCAGGCACTGACGCTGACATAATTTTTTGCGGTCACACCCATATGCCATGCGGTTATCAAACGAACACAAAACAAACCGTAGTGAATACGGGAAGTGTCGGAAGACCGTTTTCCGAAGAACCGAAATCCTGCTATGCCGTTTTGGAAATTAACAACAAAGAGTTTTCAGTTAAACACAATTTTGTGGATTATGATTACAAAACAGCAGCGGCAATATTGAAAGAAAGGGGATTTGAAGGTTCTGATAAACTTGCTCAAATGCTTATCCATGCAACATCGAGGTATCCTCAATAACCTCCTTTAAAGGAATACAAAATGATAGACAGATACAGTTTACCTGAAATGAAAAATATATGGACTCTTGAGTCTAAGTTTAACTACTATCTGCAAGTTGAACTTGCCGTTTGCAAAGCTTACCGCAAATTAGGCGAAATACCTGATTCTGCACTAAAAGAGATAGAAGAAAAAGCCTCGTTTTCCGTTGAAAGAATTGACGAAATAGAACGGGAAGTCCATCACGATGTCATAGCTTTTTTGACTAATGTCAACGAAAATGTCGGAGAAGCCTCACGATATATTCACATGGGGATGACAAGCTCCGATGTAATAGACACTGCGTTTGCATTACAAATAAAAAAAGCATCTGAAATTATAGAAAAAGATATACAAAATGTTATAGACACAATCAGAAAAAAAGCAAAAGAGCACAAAGAAACCGTCTGCATAGGACGTTCACACGGCGTGCACGCGGAACCTATGACCTTTGGTGTAAAACTTTGCAGCTGGCTTGATGTTTTTGAAAGAGCAAAAAAACACTTTCTTTCTGCGAAAGAAGAGATTTCTGTCGGCCAAATTTCAGGGCCTGTCGGTACTTACAGCAATATTCTTCCTGAAATTGAGGAGATTACCTGTAAAAGTCTCGGATTGAAACCTGCTAAAATTTCCACACAGGTTATTGCAAGAGACTATCACGCTTATTACATGCAGGCTTTGGCACTTATTGCCTGTGCGATAGAACAGTGTGCGGTAGAAATCAGACATTTGCAAAAAACAGAGGTTCTTGAAGTTGAAGAAGCTTTTCAAAAAGGCCAGAAAGGCTCTTCTGCTATGCCGCACAAAAAAAATCCGATTTCATCAGAAAATCTTTCAGGACTGGCAAGAGTGGTCAAAAGCAATGCAATTGCGGCTCTTGACAACATTCCTTTGTGGCATGAGAGAGACATTTCACACAGCTCTGTTGAAAGAATCATTTTTCCTGATTCAACCATACTTATTGATTACATGCTGAATAGGTTTAGAAATCTTGTTGAAGGTCTTGTTGTTCACAAAAATAACATGTTAAAAAACGCTTCTTTATACGGCGGAATTGTGTACTCCCAAAGGGTTTTACTTGAACTTGTAAAAAAAGGTTTGTCGAGAGAAAATGCATATTCAATTGTACAAAAAAACGCACTTGAAGCTTTTAACAAAGAAAACGGAAATTTTAAAGAAAACCTTCTGTCGGATAGTTCCGTAACGGATGTTTTGAGTACGGGAGAAATAGAAGACTGTTTTAACGCACAGTATTATTTGAGAAATATTCACACTATATATGAAAGATTTGGTATTTAATGGGTTGTTTAAAATTTATTATTAAAGTAATTATTGTTGTACTTGCTATTATCGGTTTTAAATCTCTCGGCGGCTGGGATTGGGTTGTAACGCACTGGCATTTTTTTGAAAAGCCTACACAAGAAGAGCTGATTGAAAAAAGCAGAGATGTTGCCGATTTTTCTAAAATTCCGGAAGAATATGAAATATCAAAATCAACAAATATTCTCGGTTATCGTGCTGTTGTCGCAGAGCATGAAGCTACAGGACAAAAACTCGCTGTAGTGAATGAAAACAAGACAATTAAACTTTCTGCCGATGATTTCAAAAATAACCAGCTTGAAAAAAAAATTAACGCAATAAACGAAAAACTCAGTTATCAGTACATACACGTAGAAAATTTTAAAATAACCAAACAAGGCACAATGAAAGCAATGGGGCAAAGTGTTCCTTTTGCCAGGTTCAAGGCGGATGTTACAAATTTGCCGGTAAAAGAGATAGAAGGATTGATTTCTGTAGTCAAAGACAAAAACGGAAAAAACAAAATACTTGTTGCCGCAAATCAGGGAGACAAATACTCTCAAATAATTTCAGAACAGTTCTTCAAAATGGTTCAATCCGGAGATGAAAAATCATAAAGTTTACGAAAAATATATAAAAAAGTGCTTGCAGCTGGCAAAAAAAGGGGAGGGATTTGTTTCGCCAAATCCTCTTGTAGGTGCTGTAGTGCTTGATAAAAATGGTAATGTCGCAGGATGCGGGTGGCACAAAAAATTCGGCGAAGCACATGCAGAAGTAAACGCTTTTGAAGAGGCCAAAAAAAATAACATTAATGTTAAAGGCGGTACGATTTTTGTGAGTCTTGAGCCTTGCTCTCATTTTGGAAAAACCCCGCCTTGTGCTGATTTGATTATAAAAAAAGGTATAAAAAAAGTTGTGATAGGCTGCAAAGACCCAAATCCAAAAGTTGACGGCGGCGGGATAAAAAAACTCAAAGAAGCCGGTATAGAGGTTGTTACAAATATTCTTGAAGAAGAATGTATGCGGTTGAATGAAATATTTTTTAAAAATCAAACAAAAAATATGCCGTTTGTTGCAATAAAAACCGCAACAACAATGGATGCAAAAATTGCCTCAAGGACAGGCTCTTCAAAATGGATAACATCACAAAAAGCCCGTTCATACGTTCAAAAATTGAGAAATAAATACGATGCCATACTTACAGGCTCAGGTACAGTTTTGGCTGACAACCCGTATTTGACTTGCCGGCTGAAAAACGGCAGAAATCCCGCAAGAATAATTGTTGATTCAAAACAAATAACTTCCTTTGAAGCAAATATATACAGCGATGACGGCACAAAAGTTTTTCTTGCGGTTTCAGAAAACTCAAAACCAAAAGATTACGGCAGCAATGTAGAAATAATAAAATGCCCTCTGGCAGATAATAAAATAGATTTAAATTATCTGATTTTCAAACTTTATGAAAAAGGAATCCGAAGCATTCTCATTGAAGCAGGAGGGAGCCTGAACGGTGCATTTTTGAAAGCCGGACTTGTTGATAAAGTTTACCAGTTTATTGCCCCCAAAATACTCGGTGACAAAGAGGCAAAAAATTTTGCGGAAGGATTTTGCGTTGATAAAATCTCTGACAGCATTAAACTGAAAATACACAAGGTAAAAATTTTTGAACCGGATATTTTAATAGAAGCGTACATTTAATTGATTGAATTATTAATAAAATTCGAATAAAATAGGTACTATGGAAAATCTTTCTGAAAAAATTACTCTTCTGCAAAAAAACTTTTATGACTTAAACAGTTTGTTTGAACTTAGCATTATCGCTACACAAGCAGACTCTATTGAGGATTTGATAGAGAAAGTTACTGATTTTGTTATTCAGGCTTTAGGGGTTAACAATGTAAGATTTTTTATAAACCATGACAGAGTTTACTACATGGTTGCAAATCAAAACACAGATGACCATGAATACTTTCAGTTTGAAAACGACGAAGAAGGTTTTTGGGAAGTCTTAAATAAAAATGAATTCATAAAAGTTTCCGACAGTGCCGGAAACCCTATTTACCGGTCATTTTGGGAAAAATATAATCTTGAAAATCTGAAGAGCTACTATTTTAAACTTTTTCAAAAAGACAATATTCCTTATTTTATATGTTCAATAGGTGCAAAAACGGACGGTTCCGAATTTTCGGAAGAAGAGCTTCATTATTTGAACAAAATTTTCAATTACATCGGGCCGATATTGATTAAATACATCAAAAGAAGAGATCAGGAAAACGACCTGAAAAAACTGCAAAAATCATTGCACAATATTTCTATTCTTTACAATATTTCTCAGGCAGTAAACTTTATAGATGACCTCAAAAGACTGCTTCGTGTAATTTTAAACAAGGCTTTGGAAACAATTGATGCGGAAAAAGGCTCTTTGATGCTGTACAATTTTGCGGAAAACGTGCTCCAGACAAAAGTTGTGTATGGGCTTGCCGACAAGAATCTTGAAACAGAAATCAACAACGGTCTTGTTGAATGTTCAAAAATCAAAGTTGGTGAAGGCATCGCCGGCACGGTATTTGTTGAAAAGAAATCCATAATCTCAAATTTGGGACAAAATGACCCTCGATTTATCGATAACGGACAAGAATTGAATGTAAATTCATTGTTGTGCGTTCCGCTGATTGCCAAAGGCGAGCCGATTGGCGTTATCAACATTACAAATAAGCTTAACGGAAAACTCTTTAACAAACAGGATTTGGAGTTTATCGAAGCACTTGCAAACCAGGCAGCAATTGCCATAGACAACGCAAAGTTGTATGAATTGGCGACAAAAGACGGTCTGACAAAATTGTATATCTACAGACATTTCTATACACTGCTTGAAAACGAAATCAAACGTTCTTCAAGATACAATCATGAAATGTCTCTTTTGATGATGGACATAGACAGCTTCAAGAGTGTAAACGATACTTACGGGCACCCTGTCGGTGACCAGGTTTTGAGAGAAATTGCAAATTGTATTCAACAAACCATAAGAAAAATAGATATAGCTTCCAGATACGGCGGTGAAGAATTTACGGTAATTCTGCCCGAAACTAATATTACGGACGCAAAAGTAATCGCAGAAAGAATCAGAAAAAATATCAGCCAGATAAAAATTAATGTAAAAGACGATATTTATATCTGTCCGACAGTCAGTATAGGTATGAGCGAGTATCCGTCCTGTGCCCTTGATGAACAAACTCTGATAGAACTTGCGGACGTCGCTTTGTACAATGCAAAAAATAACGGCAAAAACTGTATTTGTGAGTACAACCCGAATACCGGCTGCACTCTTATACCACGAGGCGAATAAATATCCATGTCCCCCGTTTGACTTTATGCCAATATGAATTAGCTCTGTTCGGGTATAGTTTACTCATTGATTTTTTATAAAATTTACAAATATAAAATAAAATCAGGGAGTAAATATGAAATATTGCTTTTTGGCATGTATTTTTGCTTTTGTACTTATAAACTTTTCTTTCGGAGCAAAATCATATTCTGCAATCAGCGGAAACGTAGAAAAAAACGGTGTGGGAGATTACAACCAGGTTGTTGATTCAAAAAACGGCCGTCCTATACCATCGGCAGATGTTTCACTTCCGTCTAAGGGTTACCAAACAAAAACAGACAATCAAGGTAGGTTTTCTCTCGGAGCAAAAGTTGACGCACCGACTATTATGTCCGTGCAAAAAGACGGATACAAGCCTTTTTCTTTAACTATAGACGGAAATTCCGCCTCAAAACCGATTGTAGTGGGGATAGAAAAAACAAACCCTCATGACATAATTATCGACAAAGATATGTACCATATAGGAGATGACAATTTTTCATCCAACTCTGCAAATGCAGGTGATTTTCGCGTAAAAGCAATCGGCCCGTTTTATACAAAAAACTTCAACATAAAAACAATTCCGCCCTCAAGCGATGTGTATCTGATAATAGGCTCTGTGATAGGAATAGATACAAAAATGGCACGAGACATGGGGCAGTCAAAAGTCAAAACAACATACGCCGCACCGGTGCAGGTGTTTTTTAACGGAAACATGATTGCGGAATTAAACCTAAACGGCGACAATCAGCAGATTAAAATTCCGCACAGTATTATCCGTCAAAACGGTAGCAACCAGTTAACCATCAAATCCGGCAAAAACCTTTTTCAAACCGCATATATTGACTACGATGATATAGAGCTTATGAATCTATTTATAGAAACCAGAGAAAAAAGCTTGATAAGCTCCGAAGAATAGGTTCTTTCTTAAATAAATGAAAGGGGTTTAAAAAAGCGTTACGATTTGTTTGAATCAAAGCAAAAAGAAAGCCTACGATTTGATTAATTTAATGACTTCATCCAAGTCTATTTTTAAACATTCCAATTTATCACAGGTGGTTTGTCTTTTGTCCCAAAGACACGGGCGGCAGCCGCAGTTTTTATTTTTTATCACAACATAATTTTCATTGTCCGGTATAAGTTTCTTTTCATCCGTAGGTCCGAAAAGGGCAAAAGTCTTTGTGCCGACACCCACTCCTATATGCATCGGTGCAGAATCGGAACATATAAGAATCTCTGCTCTTTTTGTCAAACGGGCAAGGTCCATGATATTTTTTGTTGTACCGTAAAGATTTTCAAAATTTGGTACATCTCCTACTATTTCAACTATTTTTTCAATACACTCTTTGTCATCCGGGCCGCCTATCAAATAAACCTTTTTGCCTGTGTCGAGCACTTTTTTAACAAGCTCTGCCCAGATTTGTGCACTCCAGGTTTTAACCATATTTTTTTGAACGCTCATTTTGCTGACACCCGGATGTATTAAAACGGAATTCGGTTCTTTTTCTATGTCACCGGCATCTATTTGCGGATATTCAGTTTTGTAATCGGTAACAGGAGTCACAAGCTCGTGATACATCTTTGAAGCATACTGCTGTTTATTAAGTTTTACCGCTTTTGTCAAAATCAGCCGGCTCAAAAATCCTGTGTCAAATCCATAGCGGTATTTAATCCCTGTAAAAAACAACAACACGGGTATCAGCTTGTTTGCACCGGAAGAAAAAACCATGTCAAATCTGCCTGTCATTGCTTTAAAAAGAAGATTCAAAAGTGCAAGATATTTGTTTTTGCCTTTGACATCAATACACATAACATCATCAACCAGGTTTGACAAATCTTTTATTGACTTGCTTCTCGGCTCCAATGCAAGTGTGATTTCAACATTAGGATATTCTTTTTTTAAACTCGACAATGCAGGCAAAAAAAGGATTTCATCCCCTATTCCGCCAAAATTTATCGCTAAAATTTTTTTCGGCTCTTTCATAAATATAAATATTCCAACGCAAACTCAATTTTGACAATTTAGAAAGGTTTTGTCTGGCTGAGTTTGTTTCTTAACTCTCTGAATCTTGCAATATCTTCCTGTGCTTTGGAAGATTCTTTAAACACAACCTGTGATGACGGGTGAACCATCAAAACGTAATCCATGTGAATTTCCAGGAAATTGTATCTTCTCGGCGGCTGATTTGAGTTGCGGGGATATATTTCTACATTTGTTACAGCAAGAAATCTTCTTTCCTTGTCGTTCAACAAATCAGTCAATTCACGGTTTGTGTTTGTATATTTAGAAACATGCACCGTTCCTTTGATATCGTGATCAACCGTTAAAATACACACTTCTATTGGAATTGTATCGTTATGTTTTGCCATTTGTTCACCTGATAATTTAGTATCATCTTTTTAATAAGCCGCTCATCTGCCAGGTATTGTTTGTCATACAGTGTAGAGACGGATTAAAACTGTTTTTTGTTGTGTTTATTTGTTTTGTCAAAAATTTGTTTATATTTTTTATTTTTTACAACAAATTTTTTTGGACAATATCAATATATTGAATTATATTATATTTTATTCTTTATATCAACGACTAATTAAAGACCTATATTTTGATTTAGTTTCAATGTTTGAGCGATGGCAAGAAATCTTGAAAAATCATTTAAAAATTCATTATAGTTGTTCAAATCCGTGCAAGAACGGAAAAACGGAAGTTCAAACCAATTTTTTCTGTCTTTAACAAGTACATATATATTTTCGTCAACAAAAACAGCTTTCACTTTGTAATTGAATGACTCTGCCATTTTCATAAATCTTTCCATAAAAGCAGTTGTCAAAATATATCTGGCTTCTATCTGGTCTGATGAATAAACCTTAAATCTATTTCTAAACTGCGGGTCTTCAAGGTTTACATCATCTATTTTTAAATTTCGTAAAACCGTAGGAAGATTTTCTTTGTTTTGTTTTTCAGCCTGCTTTGCTTTTTCCTGAAATTCTTCGGGATTTGAGGCGGCTTCTGCCAGATGAGCACCTATTGCAAGCAAGGTAGATAACTGGTCTGAAGCCTTGCCTGATGCAAAATTTATACGGTGATGATTTGCCATTCTGTTTTTGGATTCAGACTCATTTGAAATAACGGTAAGTCCTTTAAATTTTTTGTTCATTGCCGCACTGAAAACAACACCCCTAAATGTTGGATAATGTGATTCTTTGCCTTCTTTGTCACGTGAAACTTTAAATGTTTTTAATTCACACAATTCAATGTTCATTTCGTTGAATTTGCCTGTAATTTTGTCATCGTAATCTATCCCGTCAAATTCAATCAATCGTGCCAGCACATGAGGGTTTACAGAAATGTTTGTTGATTTGTCTTTAGTAAAATCACTCACCAGCCCTTGCAAACCGATTTTATTTTTAACAGCATTAATTAGTTTGTAAGCCATAGAAAATTTGTTTTCAGGTTCAAAATATTCAAAATTACCCCAAAAACCGAGCAGCGGAGGAAGAATTTGTTTTTTAGCATAAACACCATAAATATTTTTTATGAACATATAAGGTGTTCCGACAAAAGCAAATATCAAAGCAGCAAATCCAACCAGACCCACCGTTGTTTGTTTTGTAAAAACAGGTGTCAAAACCATACCGAAAATCGGTAATACGACAACAGCAAATATACATGCAGCAATAAAAGCAAGTAAATATTTCTTCCTTTTTTGCTCCACTGTTTGTGCGTGTGGTGCAACTTTTGAATTAAAATAACCCACAAAATTCTTTGCTGAATTTTCTGTCATGAACTTTCCTCTATTATTAAATTTTTTATAAAAAAATTTCATATAGTCAACTGACTCCGACTACTTGTTGAACCTGTGCATTAATCAAGTCCATTCATTGCGGACAAGTCTGGCACAGGCAACAAGTGCATGGGGTCACTTCCGCAAAATGCTAGACTTGGCGTCACTCGCACTCCGTGTACACTCCTACAAGCGAGGCCGCCTCAGACAATTATTTTATATTATAGCTCATTTTGTTTCTTAAACAAATCATACGTGTTAACCATTAATGAACAAATAGTCATAGGACCGACGCCTCCCGGTACGGGTGTAATATAAGAAGCTTTTTGCTCTGCTTCCCAAAAATCTACGTCACCGCATAGTTTACCGTCTTGTGTACGATTCATTCCGACATCCACGACAACAGCACCTTCTTTGACCATATCTTTTGTAATAAGATTTGCTTTTCCGACGGCAGAAATCAATATATCCGCTTTTTGTGTTATTTGTGAAAGATTTTTTGTTTTGCTGTGGCAAATCGTTACTGTTGCATTTGAGTTCAACAGCATTTGTGCCATAGGTTTTCCTACTATGTTAGACCTGCCGACTACAACAGCATTTTTCCCGGAAATTTCTATATCGTAATATTCCAAAAGTCTCATAATCCCTTTTGGTGTGCAGGGATAAATATAAGGAATATTGCCCGTTGCGATTCGTCCGACATTGTAGGGATGAAAACAATCAACATCTTTTATCGGGTTTATTTTTTCAATAACCGCATTTGCGTCTATATGTTTTGGCAAAGGCATTTGAACAAGTATTGCATTGATTTTTTTGTCTTCATTCAATTCTTCTATTTTGGCCAAAAGGTCATTTTGTGTAATGGTCTCGGGCATTTCAACTACAACGGAGTCAAAGCCGAGTTCCGTAGCTTTTTTTCTTTTCAAATTTACATATATTTTGCTTGCAGGGTCGTCTCCTACAATAATCACGGCCAAGCAAGGAGCTTTTTCAAGAAAAAGAATTTCGTCTGAAAGGTTGTCTAGAATTTCTTTTGCAACAAGTTTTCCGTCTAAAATTTTTGCCATAAATATCCTTACCAGTTCATTACCTGCGGAAGATTCAACCTAAAATACATGGATTTTATTGCGTCTTCCACAACTTTTGAATTTTTGTCAATAGAATGTTCTGCAAGAGCCTTGTCTCTCGGGATTACTCCAAGCACTTCCAGGCTATACTTGCTCAAGTAATCCTGTATTTTGTTGTACTGTTCGTTGTTTACATTGTTGAGAATCAATGCCATCTGGCCGCCGGCGGCATATTTTGCGGAGAATTCCTCGATACGCTGTGCAAGAAATATTGATTCTTCCGTTGCAGTTGCAATTATCAATGTTACATCCATTGGTATATCCACAAGCTGATGCAAATATTTCAAATCAAATTCGCAGTCAAAAACAACAATGTCATATTGGTTTATAAGTTTAGCAACGGCGTCACTGATTTGTCCGGTAATCGGGCAGCGGCAGTCTTTTGACGGAACCAGCCATGATACTATCAAATCTACGTTTTCTTCCACTTCGACAAGTATATCTTCAAGAGCCCATTCTATATACTCCTGTTTTGTCATTCTTGAAGGGATTCCTGTTTTGTACTCGTGTTTGCCGCTTCTTATGCCGTATATGGTGTTTCTCACGTCCATACCGTAGCTGTGGGCCAGTTCTGTTGACAAGTCATTGTCAAAGAGCAAAATAGATTTGCCCGGATAAGTTTCTTTCAAAACTTTGACAAAATTTTTTGTCAAAGTAGTTTTTCCACTGCCGCTTTTTCCCGTGATTGCGATTGATAATGCCATTTAAACCTCATAATTATTAAAATACTTTTTTGAAAAATAAACTGAAAGCTCCTCAACGAGTTTCATAGCTTTTTGTGCAAGTT
The DNA here is from genome assembly GCA_944323115.1 of Candidatus Gastranaerophilales bacterium. Taxonomy (GTDB): domain Bacteria; phylum Cyanobacteriota; class Vampirovibrionia; order Gastranaerophilales; family Gastranaerophilaceae; genus Limenecus. Next base: position 34,223 of record CALURG010000079.1, on the reverse strand, counting down.
CCTTATTCAAGCCTCCGGCCCCGCAGGAAGGTGTGAAAAGACTGTGTTTTAGAATCATATCTTTTGAAATTTTGCCGTTTGATTTTTTTTCAAGGTCACTCACACCGTTTTCAAACTTTTTAATCAAGTCTTCAAGAGTAACTTTTTCCAAAGCGTCTCTATCAAGAGTGGGAACGAGTCCCCATGCTATATATCCGTCTTTTTTCAAGAATCTGTCCATATCTTTTGCATACGCACCAAGACTTTTTGTGTAAGCAAAAGCGTCAAAGTTTATCATATCAATACCCGAATCAATCAAAACCGACCAGTCCGACTTTCCGCAGCAATGGACGGCACTCAATCCGCCAAAGTCTTTTATTACCTTTGTTATGTCGCTTAAGGCATTTACAATATCTTCTCTTTTTACCGTAATAAAAGCGGAAGTACCGTACTGTGACATTACAGGTTCATCCATAAAAATTATCGGTGTAGTTTCGGGTGAGTGTTTTTTAATTTGTTCAATCTGCCATACGGCTTTTAAAGTAAGCCCTTTTATCAAAACTTCTCTGTATGTCTCATCATAAAAAGCACAGACGTTATCTTTGTCGCAAATGCTTGTCCCCCAAGTAAAAGGGCCGATGATTTGCCCTTTGGCATATTCATAATTTTTATTTTTTAACTTTTCAAAATACAAAGAAATTGCACTGCTGTACGGAGGTGTAATTGCGTACTTATCAAGAGAGGAAAAGTTCTTTTCGTTTACAATAGCCTCATAGTCCATAAAAAATTCTTCAAGCTCTATAAAAAATTCATCCGACAGAGCATCGTAGAACAATTTTCCGTGCTCTTCATCAAATTTTAAGCCCGGTATTCCTTGCAGATATTGAATTGTCATTTCTTCGTGTTTGTTTATATTCGAAAGCTGAGGCCAAAAAGGAATATCCTTAAATGTATCAAAAATCAAAGATATCGCATCTTTTGAATCTTTATGCGGAAGACTTCCGATTGCAGTAGCTTTTAGTGTTAAATTTTTCAATCCAAATATCCTTATTTCTGTTTGATTTTGTTCTTTGACATACCACTGTATATGCTTTTTAACAAAATCAAATTACAAAGATCTGCTCTTGTCATTTTACAAAAAATATTGACTGCGGGCAATTTGTGAAATTGTCAAAATTTTTGTCTTCTTTTTTCTTTACAAAACTAAATTTTCGGAAACTTTTGTTTAGTACTTTAGTCTAACTAAAAAAAGTATTTTTAATAAAACGGAGAGGAAAAAGGTTAGCAATACCTCCGATATATTTTATCGGGTACTTTATGGTATTATATTCATAACCTAATATTAAGCAGGGAAAAAAGAGGTAGAATTTTGAAAATTAATTTAAAAAAATACGGTTTAATAATCCTTGTGCTGGCAGCAATATTTTTTACAAGTTCGTTCAATACATCAGGCGGTGTATTTGCTTCATCACCCCAGCAGCTGTATGAACAGGTGTGGAAACTTATCAACTCAAAATACGTTGACCATACAAACAACCAGCAGGATTGGAAAAGATGGCGTTGCAAATACGATAAAGTCATAAAAACAGATGAAGACGCTTATGTCGCCATACAGACCATGCTTGCCAGTTTGAACGATCCTTATACAAAATTTCTTGACCCGAAAGAATTTGCGGAAGAAACAAGTTCCATAAAAGGTTCACTAAAAGGCATCGGTGTACAAATCGGCTTGAGAGAAGGAAAACTTGTCATCATTGCTCCGATTGAGGATACACCCGGAGAAAAAGCAGGACTTCTTGCAGAAGACGAAATCCTTGAAATTGATGGAAAATCCACAAAAGGTATCACCATAGACAAAGCCGCTGACCAAATCAGAGGTGAAGAAGGCACTTATGTTACGCTTTTGATAAAAAGAAAAAATCAAGAAAATAAGCTTTATAAAATTCAGCGTGCAGAAATAGAAATCAAATCCGTATCAACAAAAATTCCTGAAAAAGTAAAACTCGATGATTGTGTCGGATATATCAGGCTGAGTTCTTTTATCAGCAAAAATGCAACAACAGAGTTTGAACAGGCATTGAATCTTTACAAAAACAAACAAGGCTACATCATTGACCTTCGTTCAAATCCGGGCGGGCTCTTGAGCAATGCCATTTTGATTTCGGATATGTTTCTTGACGGCGGAATTATCGTGAGCACAGTCGACAGAGACGGATACAAAGAAACAACAAGAGCAACAAGAAAATATGTAACGGACAAACCTATAGTTATCTTGATAAACAAAGGCTCGGCTTCTGCGAGCGAAATTTTCTCAGGTGCGATGAAAGACAACAAAAGAGCACTCCTCGTCGGAGAAAATACGTTTGGCAAAGGACTTGTGCAGGAAGTAAACAAACTCATGGGCGGTTCCGGTGCAAATATAACAATTCAAAAGTATCTGACACCAAACGGTACAGACATAAACAAAAAAGGTATTGCTCCTGATGTTACTGTTGAACTGACGGAAGAAAACATCAAAAACAAAGATGATGTGCAGTTGAAAAAAGCCAATGAATTGCTCGTACAAATGATAAAAAATCAATCTGTTGCAGCAAAATAAGAACTTTTTTCCCGAAAAATTTAATGACTTTTTGTTGTCTTAAAACAGCCGTCATACTTTCAACAATAGTATATAGTATAAGACCGAAGGGATAAATTGCCTTCGGTTTTATATTATTATTTGTCCGAGCGTGAAGAAAACCCAAGACATAGTCGGAGTCAGTTGACTATATGAAAATTTTTTATATCAAAATTTTAGGGTAGAAAATATTAAGTATTAAATATTTTAAAAAATGCATGTTTAATTTGTTATACTATATATATATATATATATGATATCAGGTCGGGATAAAAATCCAAAACTTGTTTTAATTGTACGTCGTTTTGAGTTTCGTTTATCTTATATAAGGTAAATTCGTCCGTTTTTTGTAAATCTCTTTCGAGATTTACGCTCAGACATTTGTTTATGCAGTTTTGCACAACATTTATTTTCCGTTTGTTGAGTACACACATTGCCCAAAACCATATATCATCTGCATTTGGAGCCAGTTTTGTAAACAGTTCTTCATTCAACACATCTTTGTAAAGAGAATGAGGAGGATACAAAACTCCACCTGCTCCAGTAAAGAAATTCAAGGAGGAAGGTTTTTCGTTTTTTACACGTTTATCCCATTTTGCATAAGGTTCAATTTCTTTTTTGTCGTTAAACTTGATTTTGTGTGCTGTATGACAGTGTATATACTCAGGGTTTTCTAAATAAGCTGCATACAAAATCTCGAGCCAATTCGCAGGATAGTACACGTCATCATCAGCAGTGACGATAATTTCGTCAGGGTATTCTTTGAGTGCGGGTATAAGTTTTTTGTATGATTTTATATTTTTACACCATTTTATGGTCAAGCCGTTTTCTTTAAATTTTAAAACAGTTTCAGGCAAATCTTTTTCTTTGTTCGGAAATTCTTCTTCCGCAAGCCACAGAATTATTTCATCCGGTTTCAATGTTTGATTCAACAGCGAATAAATGCAATAATGAATATCTTTCATTCTTTGGGGGAAAGAGGTCAAAGAAACTATCAGTTTTGGGGTTCTTTTTTCTTCTGTCAAACAATATGTTTTAAAACTTTTAATTTTTTTGTCTATTGCAGATTTGTTGATACGTTTTGCAATGGTAAATTTTATCCCCAAAAATCTGACAATTATTTTTGTATTTTCATTTTTGTAATCAAGCAATTTCATGATAACTTTTCCTGTATTGTACAACAAAAAACCTATTATTTTTGTAAGTCGGAATTTATAAATTTTCCTTCTTTTTTGAGTTTTTCATAATGTTCAAAATCTCTATATTTAAAAACTTTTGCAGGATGTCCTCCCGCTATTGCACATTTTGGGATTTCGTTTACGACAGTGCTTCCTGCCTGAATAATAGCACCTTCCCGAATTACTGCACCTGGTACAAGTGTCACTCTTGAGCCAATCCAAACGTTATCTTCGATAATTATATCTTTAAAAATATCTTTATTCCCAAACGGCAGTTTGTCACCGTGATCATAATCATGACTTTGGGCAATTATTAAAAGGTCTCTTCCTATTGCAATATTGTTCCCGAAAATAACTTTTCCGGCACCGTCTATGCATAAACCGTCATTAAACCCGACATTGTTTCCTATAACCGTTTCTCTGTTTATTCTGACGTTGCCTGTGATTTTAAGATTTTTTCCGACAGATTTTGCCATACGCCTCACTTTGTAGTAAGACTCACAGTTTTTTGCTTTGTTTCTGAGCCGGCCTTTTAGTTCTTTATCCGGTACAAAAAGGCAAAGGAAATATAAAAAATATTTATAAATAAAAAACATTAAAACTTCCTGATAATATTATTAACAAAATAACTGCACTCAAAATACAAAGTTTTCATAAAAATATTGCTTTTGCTCATTTGTTGCAGGCTTGCCTCTGAAAGAATTTATCATATTTGTGTCATGGACAACTTCACACCACAGAGGATATTTTTTATTATCCAGTCTTCTTACCCATCCGTTTTGTTTTACAAGCGAGTGGTCATAATTTAGCACGGTTTCTTTTTGTTTATGCAAATTTTCAACATAACCTAAAAAGTGGCAAGAACGATTCTTGAAAGCATTTAGTTCTTGCGTTATTACATTAAGATTGTATCCCCTGATAAAATCTATATACATGTTGTTTACGGGGCGGAATTGTTCTTTCATTTTTTCTATATAAAATTTTGAAAGAATATCATCATTGTCACATCTGCAAGACAAAAGCCAGTCTGTTTTTATTTCATCAACATAGCTTTTCATTACGTCTTTTACCTTGTATTCATTTGCGTTTAGATCTGTATATACAAGCACCATTTTCATATTTGCTTTTGAACAGTAATCTTGCATTATATCTTTATATTTTTGAGGAGTTTTTTCATTAAAAATGATATACCATGTAAAATCTGTATCAGTCTGGGCGTTTATTGAAGGAAAAGTATATTTGTCAAAAAGCTTAAATCTTTTGTCAAGATAATTTTCATCCAAGCCCAGCGGGTTTCCGCCCCAATTAAATTCCATTATTAAAATGCATTCAAATTTATCTTTTTCGGAAACAAAAAACTTTGGATAATTTGAAACTAAAAAACACCCGATTTCTTTGACAATATCTATTTTTTTCATGTTTACCTCTACTTTGCGTACTCAATTACTTTTTCTGTTATAAAATCCACATCCGCTTTTGTCAGGTTCATATGCATGGGCAGAGACAAAATGTGTTCGGATGCGTAATGAGCATTGGGACAGGTGCCCTTTGCATAATCATACATGCGATATTCTGTATTGTCTCTGTAGTGGACTCCCGGATATATTTCAGCTTCATTAAGTGCAAGCAGAAGTTCATCTCTGTTTTCGACTTTAATCTGGTAAAGATGTCTTGAAGATTCACAATTTTTTGCCATTGGTACTGTACCAATGCTTTTGCAGAATGCAAAAGCATTATCATACCACTCTGCCAGTTGTCTTCTGTAGGCATTGTCTCTGTCGAGGTATTTCAATGACACAAGTCCGATTGCCGCCATGATTGAGTTTCCGTGATTTTTATAGCCGACGTACTCAACATCATATTTCCATTTGTAGGCACCTTTTGAGCTTACCGAGCGGGCATATGTGTCTTTGTTTATACCAAGCCAAGAGATTTTGCGTGCAATTGCGTCATATTTTTCTTCTTTAAAACAAATCATGCCTGAGTCGGCGGTGGGCAGATTTTTTACGGCCTGAAAAGAAAATACGGACACGTCGATGTCTGTACCGGCATGTTTTCCGTCTATTCTTGTACCTGACATATGTGCTGCGTCGAGTATGAGTTTTAAATTATGTTTTTTGCAAAGCTTTTTGATTTCGTCTAGCCTTCCGGAGTTACCGCCGAGACCGACAAAAATGACTGCTCTTGTTTTTGGTGTGATTTTCTTTTCAACATCTTTCGGATCAAGACAAAGATACTCGTCTACATCCGCAAAGACAACGGACATGTTGTTGTACAAAACAGCATGGTTTGTCGAAACAAATGTCAAAGGAGTAGAAATGATTTCGTCTCCGTCTTTCCAGCCGTTTTCCATTTTTAAGATTCTTACAGCCATATCAAGCCCGACTGTAGCGGAATTCAAAAAATGTGCATGAGGCAGTCCCGTATATTTTTTCCATTCTTCTTCAATCTGAACGGTTTTGAATCCAAGACCTGTCCAGCCTTTTTCAAGACATTCTTTGATTTCTTCCAGACATTCATCTACTCTGAATTTTGGTACAAAAAGCTGAATACTCATTTCTTTCTCCTTATATTCCCAACAACTTTAAATTTTTAAACAAATTTTTCATTCCGTTTCTTTTCTTTTTCAGGTTTTTGTTCAACCCGAGTGTTAAAAAGAAAAGGAATGTATACTCGAAATATTCTCTTTGAAATCTGTTTATTTTCAAGACTTTTTTCAACTCATCTTTTGACAGGCTGTTGAAAGGCTCTTTTGAAAAATATATTTTTAGATTTTCTATAAACTTTTCATTTGTCGGAAAGGTCAGGTTGTAAACAATTGCACCTGAAACAGTTTCAAAAAACTGCGTTTTCATTTCTTCAAAAATGTTCCGTTCAGCAAAAGAGTCGTATATTTCCTGATAAGCGGTTATAGAATTGTGTGTCGATTTTTGGCGTTGTGTAGTGCCGGAAACCGCTGACATGTATCTCACGGTAGACAGTTCTTCTTTTACTGTTGATATTTTTTGTGCCAAAGCAAGAGCAATAGTCGTAAAACTCAAGTCATTTGTTGTTTTTAAAGAAGAATACTTGAGGTTGTTAGACTTTATAAATTCCGTTTTGTAAAACTTGTTGCAAGGGCCGGGATTTGTCACGGAAAAAATATTTTCCGTATCTTTTCTTGAAAAAACTTCTTTTTGGGGCAGTTTTTTAAGATTCAAACCTTTGCCGTGAGAGATTTTTGAAGTCTGCATGTCAATCTGGTTGTACATGCAAATTACAATATCAGCGTCTGTCTTTTGTGCTTTTTCGTATAATTTTTCAATCAGATTTTTTTCGTAAATATCATCAGAATCAAGGCAAATAATGTATTTCCCCGATGCTTTTGAAATCCCCAGATTTCTTGCAACTCCTCCGCCTTGATTTTCCTGAAAAAGATATTGCACGCGGCTGTCTTTTTCCGTGTGATTTTTTATTATTTGAGCGGAATCGTCTGCCGAACCGTCGTCAACACAGATTATTTCTATATCACTGAAAGATTGGGACTCAAGTGATGTCAGCATATCATCAAGATAGCAGCCGGTATTGAAAACAGGTACGATTATAGAGACTTTTGGGTTTGACAAAGCTCACTTCCGTTTCTGTATTCTTGATTTGATTCCAGTACAACTTCCAAAAGTTCATGCAGCCTGCTGCCTTTTACGTATTCAACAAAAGCGTTTACATCTTTCGGGAAACATTTTCCGCCGTAGCCGAATTTTCCGTCAGGGCCGGGTACATCCGTGTGTGGTTTGTTTATATATCCGCTCAGCAAAACACCTTTTTGAACATTTGAATAGCTGCAATTTTTTTCTTCGCAAAGTTTGTAAATTCCGTTGAAAAACGTAACTTTAAGTGCACCGAAAACATTGTGTGCATATTTGGTAATTTCTGCTTCCAGGTTTGTCATTTCGATATATTCTTTGTTTTTGAATATCTTTTTCAACAGCTCTGTTTCACCCGTGAAAATCATAGGTTGTGTGCAGAAATTTTCATAAGCTGTGCGTTCTGTCAAAAACTCGGGCATGAAGTATATTTTTTTGTTAAATTCTTTAGAAAGTCTGTCACAGGTGCCGGGAAGCAGTGTTGTCCTGATAAACACAGGTACATCAGGAAGATTTGAGATTATTTCATTTAACACGGTCAAATCCTGTGAACCGTCATTGTCAGTCGGAATATGTATGCTGACAAAAGCAATATCTATATCTGACAAATCATCATTGTAATTTTTAGGCGGGTCGGAAATCAAAAGTTCACAAGAAGGATTGTTTAATTCAATCCATTTTTTCATTACTCCGCCTATTACACCACAGCCAACTATTCCAATTTTCATCATTTTATTCTTTTTATACCGGAACTTACACACCTAAAATTTAAGCACATAATGTATGTACTGTCAATTTAATATTACGTTGTTTGAACCACCCTCGCTTGTTTCAAGAGAGGTGGAATAGAAATCAATATTGATTTGCAATCACTTATTCGACAAGATTCAGAACAGGCTTCGTTCTTCAGGATGACAAAAGACTAGCTCCGTCTCAAATCCTGTTTTGAAAACATGCAACAACAACCTCCGGCCTGTTACTCTTGAGACAGGTGAGAATAATTTAGATATTATACAGTTTAAACTTGAATATTATTCAACTGGCAGAATGCTTTGAAAGAAGCGTAATTTTTTTGAACTTCTTCTTCTATTGGTTTTATAGAAAGGCTTTGGACAAGAGTGATTGTCTTTTTATACGTGTTTATTGCGTTTTGGGCGTAATTTGCTTTGTTTTGAGGCTTTTTCAAAACCATTTCTTCCAAATATTTTGAATACAACTGGTACAAAGAAATTTTTAAGAATTTCAAGTCATACTGTTTTGCAATCATAAGTGCTTTTTCAATATACATTTTTGCTGCATCGGTATCGCCTTTTATAAGATATATTTCTGCAATAAGTCTTTTGTACAGTACCATGAAATAGTAGTTTGAAATTTTGGGATTTTTGGCAACATCAAGAGCTTTTTGAGAGATATCAAGAGCTTTGTCCGTACCTTCTGTAACAAGTGTAATTTTAGCAATGTAATACCAGCAAAGCATTGCACCTATTGCTATTTTTTCTTTTGCAAAGATGGTTACCTGTTCATTGAAAATATCAAGTGCTTTTGACAGATTGCCTTCTTCCTGCAAAATCTTTCCGAGAAATACTTTCAAAAGATTTTTGACAAGAACATCATTGTAGTTGTTTGCAAATGTAACTACGGAATACAAATCCTGTTTTATATTCTGCCATTCGTGTTTGAAAAGTTTGTTCAGTATGTTGATAAAATTCCACATGGAAATAATATCGGGTTCAACAATCTCTTTTGATGTTTCTTGTGAAAATTCAACAAGCAAATCATCGGATTTTTTAATATCACCTTGTATGGAAAAAGCAAGAGCTTTTGCAAGTTTTAGCCTTTGAAGGTAATTTTTGTTTTCTACATTGTTTTTGAGCACTATTTCATCAATGACGGACAAAACGTCAAATGCTTTTTTATTTCCTTGTGAAATCAATGCCATTGCGACGGTAAGGTTGCATTCCAGCCAAGTTTCATAAATGACATCCATAGAGATATCATTGTTTGGTATTACACCCGAAAGAGCTTGTTCCACGATGGGTATGATTTCGTTTGAGGCAAGATTGTATATTTCTTCTGAATTTCCTATACTGAATATTGCTTTTAGCTTTTTATATTTTATGAGTGCTGTTTCAAGCTTATTTCCAAGAGGTTCAACTATTTTCAATATAGTGTCTATGGCTTCGATTACACCTACATAATTGCCGGTTAAAGAGCAGCTTTTTGAAAGATAGCCGGCGAGTTCTATAATCTTTGGCTGATTGTTGATTTTCAGAGCATTGCTGATTGCGTTTGAAAGATATACTATAGCTTCTGTCGGTTTGGTAGTGTAAAGGAGTTTTCCAAGACGCTCCTGAATGTTGTTTATGATTACCAAATTGTTTTCAGGTTCGGTTTCTTGTGCAATTTTCAAACACTGTTTTTGAGAGAGTGCCCACAAATGCTCGTCTCCGAGATATGAACAGAGTTTGACATTTTCTGTCCAGATGTTTAATGCAAGCAGTTTTTGATTGAGACTTTGGGCGATTAGGGCTTTCAATGCATTGCTTGAAAGTGTAAATGAATTTATTATATCGAATATTTTTTCATTCAGAACAACAAAATCTTTGTTTTGTTTTGCCTTTTCATAAACAAATTTCCACAATATTGTGTTTTTAAATTCAAATATATTTGTGTTAAATTGTGCGATATAAGCAGAACTGCACAAAAGCTGTGTTACATTTTGAAACTCTTGCGGTTTCATTTTCATTATTATTTCAAGCAGTCTGATATTAAATTTGTTGCCCATAATTGCTGCTGTGCAAAGCATTTTGAAAGCTGAAGGTTGTTTCTTTTGAAGATATCTCAGTCTCAAATTTAGTATTTCATAGATATTTGACGGCAGTTTTTGTTCTATGCTTGTTTTTCTGTATTTTGTCACTCCGTCTTTTGTTGTAAGAATTTTGTATTCATTGAACAAAATCAAAATTTGTTCAATGTATGCACTGTTGCCTTGAGAGTATTCAAAAATTTGTCCGAAGATGTTTTCCGGCAGAGGGTTTGTGCCGTTGAAAAACATTTTTATGAAATTAAATGCATCTTTTTTTGTGAGTTTTGAGAGTCTTATATCTTCATATTGGTTTTGTGCAATGTTTTCGGAATAAAAATATCCCTGCGTAATCCTGTTGTCTTTGTAAGTTATTAGAAGTTTTATGCTGTTTCCCAAGTATCCTTTGTCTACAAAATAAGATAAGAATTCATATGACGCTCCGTCAATCATGTCAAAATCGTCAATAACAATGATAAGATTTGCTTTTTTGGAAATTTCAAGTATAAGTTTTTCCAGCAATGCAAAGGTTGTATCTTTATTTACAAGTATATCTTCAAAATTTGCGGTAAGAGTCGGATAAAGAAAATTAAAAAGATTAAATATTTCTGTCTGGCTGAAATTCGGCAATGTCTGCGAAAGCATGGTTTTTGCCTGTTTCAAAAAATCCTGTGACATATTTGAAAAATTCGGCATATTAAAAAACGTTAGTATCATTTCCTGGAATATACCAAAGGGGCTTATCTGTGAATTTGCAGAACATTCTCCCCACAGCCAGGCATGGTTTTCGTTCATCAAATCTCCGAAAAGATATTTTAAAACGGTTGATTTTCCGCTTCCTTCCGGTGCACTCATCCCTATTATCAATTTGTCGGGATTTCTTATGGCATTTACTATAAGCTTTTTGCATTTCATCTGGTCACAGATTTTTATGTTTGATTGATCGTTAGACACACCGGAAAAATCGTCTTCCAGCTCTTCACGAAACTGTTCAATTTCTTGAGAAATCTCTTCAGCTTTTTTGGGCGGAGTGTCTGTTTTTTCTTCAGGTATGACTTGCTCTGAAGGTTCATTGTTCTCATTTTCTTCAAATTCTATTGAAGGATTTTCAAATTCCGAATCTGCAAATTCGGACAAATCCAGCTCATCTTCGTCAATTTTTTCCGGAGTGTCTTGAGTTTGTTCAGTATTTGCTGTTTCTGCGGGGGAATTTTCTTGTTCTTCTGCAAAGTCAAATTCATCTGCTTTGTCTAAAACTAAAGGCTCGTTATCATCTTGAGCCGCATTATTTTCCGGTTTGCTTAAAGGCAGATTTTCTTTTTCCGGTGCAGCTTCTGGTTTGTTATTATCATTTAAGTCCGAGATAGTAACAATGGCATCATCTTTTTCAAATTTTGCACCGCATTTTCGGCATTGAGAAACATTAGGAAGGTTTACACTTTTGCATTCCGGGCAATATTTCAAAAGCTGTAGTCCGCAGCCTTCACAAAATTCAGACGTAATAACATTAACGGTACCGCATATGGGGCAGACCGTTTTTACTTTTGTGTTACAAAAATTGCAACGTAAAAGGTTGTCTGATATTTCTTTTTTGCATTTTAGGCAACGCATGTAAAAAAACCGTTTAGCTAAACTGGTATTATTATATTATAAACTCAAATGAAATAACATCACGTATAAATACCAATTGTTTTACCCGTCCGTATTAAATTTTAATTATATTTAACAAGATTGCGATTAAATCTTGTAAACGGGGCAGTGCTGTCAGTAAATTTGAATTTACCTTTAAAAAATTTTGTGGAATAATAATTAAAAAATCAGTTGATTGTATGAAATTACACTTGTGAGGCAAAAATGAGTAATACACTGGATTTTAGAGCGTTCGGCAAAAATGATATCAGAGGAATTTACAACGAAGATGTAACGGAAGAACTTTTTTATTATGCCGGTCGGGGTTATGTCAGATACATTTTTCAAGAACTCAACAAAAATGCCGATGAAAACAATCAAACTGATATAAAAGATATTTGGGTCAGTGTTTGCATGGATGTGAGAACGCATTCACCGTCTTTGACTTCGTCATTGATTAAGGGTGTAACATCAACTGGTGCAAATGTTTTAAATCTGGGCGTTGCTCCTACACCGCTCGGGTATTATTCGGAATTTGCCCAAATTCCGGACAATGTTATTTCTGTCGGAAAAGTCAACGGTGCACTGATTGTTACAGCAAGTCACAATCCAAGTGAATATAACGGTTTGAAAATGACATTTAACAGAGCTTCTTTGACGGAAGAACAAATAAAAGAAGTGAAAAAACTTTCTATGGCGGAAGTTGATGCCAGAGAAACAACAAACAGGCACGGTATTATTAGAAAATACAATATTATAGAACAGTACAGTGAAAACATCATAAACAAATTTGCAGCGATAGGTCGGGGCATAAAGGTTGTCACAGACTGCGGCAATGCTACGGCAGGTCTTGTTGCTCCGCAGTTGTACAGAGACTTGGGCTGCGAGGTTGTTGAACTTTTCACCGAGCCGGACGGAACATTCCCGAACCATCATCCGAATCCGAGTGATGAAAAAACGCTTGAAGCTTTGAAAAAGACTGTTGTAAAAGAAAATGCGGATGTCGGTATAGCTTTTGACGGAGATTCTGACAGAATAGGTATTGTGGATTCAAAAGGCGAAAGCATGACAGGTGACAAGCTGCTTTTAATTTATGCAACGGATATTTGCGAACCCCTTACCCGCAGAGGGGAAAAACCTGTCGTGGTTTCAGAAGTTAAGTGTTCACAGGTTTTGTATGACACAATAAACGCAATGGGCGGCAATGCAATTATGACAAAAACCGGTCACGGATACATAAAAGCAAAAATGAAAGAAGAAAATGCTATTCTTGCCGGAGAAATGTCGGGTCATACTTTCTTTAAAGACAGATATTACGGGTTTGATGATGCGATTTATGCCGGATGCAGAATTATAGAAATTATAGCTAAACACAAAATGACAAATCCTGATTTTAAAATTGAAGACATGCTAAAACCGTTTGACGGAATTTGTACATCAAAAGAAGTTCGTTTCCGTTGTCAAAACGATTTCAAAAAAGCAGTGCTTGAAGACATGGAAAAAGCAGTACAAAACAATCCTGATTTGTTCGGAACAAAAATCAAAGACATAATTACTCTGGATGGTATGAGGATTATTCTGGAAGACGGATTTGCAATGATTCGCCAGAGCAATACAGAACCTGTCTTCACTCTTAGATTTGAGGCAAAATCAAAAGAAAACTGTGAAAGATATCAGGATATTTTTGTAAATCTTTTGGATAAAACAGTAAAAAAATATTGTTAGATTATTTTTTCCGCCAGTTTTTTATAAAATATAGTACTTTTGTGCTATGAGTTTTTTGTTGTTTTAAAAGGCTTTTCATAAAAAATAGGAAAAAAGTATTATTTTTTTGTCATAAAATTTCTCTTTAGATTTTTATCTTTGGACAATTGAGACACACAAAAAAACCGTTTAAGTTGAAAACGGGTAAGTAAACGGATTTTTAACAATGAATGTGTCTTTAGTTGATATGAGAAAATATTTACTGTTTGCAGTTTTTTTTATTGCTTTTTTGTTTTTTGCACTACCTGCATTTTGTGCGGATTACAATTCAAAACTCAATGAAATCGAAAAATCTTATTACGGCTATACTTTTTCGGGAAATGTTTCTTCAAGACTTTCAAGACTGGAAAATGCAGTATACGGCTCTTTAAGTAATAAAACGCAAAAAGAAAGAATAGAAAAGTTGTACAATGACTTAAATATTGCAGCTTCAACAGGAGCTGCCGCTCCTGTTTATGAGAATAAAAATACGGCGTCTTCTCAAAGCACGGATATAGGTCCGAAAGCTGACGCAGGTATCAAATATCCTGTTGTGGATAAAATGGAAGAAAAAATTTTTAAAAAAGCATACTTAAACGATGATATATATGCAAGGCTTTCAAGACTTGAAAAACAAACGTTTAAAAAAGAAAGCACCCTCTCTTTAAACGAAAGAGTGGATGCATTGCGTTCTAAAATTTTGGGAGGGACGCAAGATAACTTTTTTGAAACTGATATAAACCCAAAGACGGAAGAAATTGTCCTTGAAAACGGGCAAAAATATTACGGCGGTGAAAATTCCCATTACAACTATTACAGTTATGAGAATTCAAAAAATCATATTCCGAAAGGACAGCCGGATAATGAATACAATTATGAATCAGACGGCGGGGCTTATGCAGAAAGATACGCTCAAAGTTATGATTTGGACATATTGGAAAAGAATCTGCTCGGTAAAAGATACTCGAGCGAGATTCCTTCCAAACGTCTTGCCCGTCTGGAATCAAAAGTTTTTCAGCGGACTTTTTCAGACGATGAAGAAGCCCGAATCCAGAGACTCTTGGCTGTAACTACAGCCCAAAAGACTTCTCAGGAGTATGATTCCAACAAATGGGCACGTCGATTAAACACCGGTATACAAATAGGAAGTATACTTCTTATGGTGCTGGCCATGATTCTCTAATCGTACAGGTTGGTGAACGGCCCGAACACGGCGTTGTACACTCCTGTAAACGGCGTCATCATCTTTTGAAAAATAGATTTTTTTGCCGGTTGATTAGAGCAGTTGTTGCACGGCGGCACGTATGTTCTTTGTGCAACCGGAGCAACTATGTAAGACACGGGAGCCGCAGCACCTGTCGGTGTTCCTATTGAGCATGATGTTTGTGAAGCTTTAATGGGACATGCTCCGAAAGCGGTTGCACCGAACATTACCGTTGCTGCTGTTGCAATGATAGCCGTAGATAATATCTTTTTCATATATTTTTCTCCTTTTTTTATTTCGTAAGCGTTTTGTTTTGCTCACCTTTCCATTTTTGCATTTCTGAAAAAATTTACATTGCCTTAATTGACTAAGTAAATATATAGCCGTTAAAGGTTAATGTTTAGTCAGTCAGATAAATGAGCATTCTGGTTTAAAAATACAAATGTGATATAATAAATTCGGAGATTTATTATGTCACTGAAATCAAGAATAGAAGCCGTTTTATTTATCACCGCACAGGCACTGGAAGTCAAAGATATTGCAGAAATTCTGAAAGAAGAAGAAACTGATGTAGAAGAAGCTTTGCTTGAACTCATCATGGATTATTCTTCCCGTGAAGGTGCTTTGGAAATCGATGATGAAAACGGCTATATTTTGCAGGTAAAACAAGATTACATGGATATAGTGGAACAGCTTTGTCCGGTTGAGCTTAAGCCTGCTGTATTGAAAACACTTACTGTAATTGCTCTTAAAGAACCTATAAGACAGTCTTATTTAAAAGAGCTGCGTTCAAATGCATATGAACACGTACAAGAATTGCTCAAAATGGGTTTGATATCACGACACAGAGACAAAAACGGCCGTTCTTTCAACCTTAGGACTACCCCGAAATTTGCGGAATATTTTAAACTTAAAGGTGACGCCAAAACTCTGGCTAAAATCATGGATTTGGAAAAACAAGCCAGAGAAAATGACGAAGAAGTTTCGGCCGAAGACCTTGATTTGTCTGAATTTGTGGAAGAATAAAGATTCCTTCCAATAAGTTTATAACATATAGCTTGAATCAACCCGGCACAAAGCAAAGCCCTTTTTTAAGCAATATCGGGCTTATGCGGTATTTTGTGATAGGTTAAATCAAGCTAATATGAATTTAAAGAAAAAATTTTTAAATCAGAGCATTTCTAAACCGGCATAGCTGCTTCTTGTTACTTGAGCCGTATTTTCCAATGCCATTTTAAGTATTTTTTCTATAACATTTTTTACGTTTTTTACATCTTTTTGTAATTCTTCATACTTTTGTGTTTCCACATTTTTTAAAGCTGTTTTAAATTTTTCAAAACCTGCCATTTTTTTATACTCCCTGTTTTATAACTTACAAATGTATATACGGTTTTTTTAGAAAAAACTTTAGAGAAATAACATAATCTTTAACAAATAGTTACATTTAAATACAATAAGCTAACTCCAAAAAATTGCATATACCTTAAAGAGGGATTATAATTAAATTTATGGATATACTTTCACAAATAAAACACAAGGTAATAGTGTCCGTTCAGGCAATGCCGTCGGAACCTTTGTACAAAGAAGAATGTATGGCTGCTATGATGCAGTCCGTTGTAAAAGGCGGTGCGGCTGCTTTGCGTGTTGCAGGCGTACGAGATGTTATAAATGCAAAAAAACTTTTTAAAATACCTGTAATTGGTATAACAAAACCCGAAGTTATCCCTCCTAATTGGAGAGAAATAGTTTATATTACACCGACAATAAAAGACGCAAAAGACCTTATACAAGCGGGGGCGGATATTATAGCACTTGACGGAACTTCACGCCCGAGAGGTGAAAACAATCTGAAACAAATCATAAAGTTTATAAAAATAAATAAAAAACTTGTAATGGCTGATGTGTCTACTTTGTCGGAAGGTATTGCCGCAAGGATACTCGGTGCGGATATTATTTCCACAACACTGTCAGGATACACTCTTGAATCTTCTGAAAATACTACCGAGCCTGATTTTGAATTGCTTCAAGGCCTTGTTAAAGCCGTAGACTGCCCGGTAGTTCTGGAAGGCAGAATTTGGGAACCTGCTCAAGTTGACAGAGCTTTTGAAATCGGGGCATATTCCGTTGTAATCGGTTCTGCAATAACAAGACCCCAGCTTATTACAAAAAGATTTGTAAACAGAGAAAAGGCAAGTTCATGAAAAAAGCACTCGGTATTGATATTGGCGGGACAAAAATTTTGTATGCTGTTTTGGATGAAAACGGCAATATTCTTTCTGAAATAAAAAAAACAAAAACCCCGAAAACATCTGAAGAGATAGTTGACACACTAAAATCCATAATTCAGGAATATGACAATGAGATTGATGTTGTAGGATTGTCTTCTGCCGGTGCGGTAAACCTCGAAAATACTATGGTTTTGAGTTCTACGCCAAATCTGCCGAAAGGGTATAACACTATTGATTTTTCAACACTGTCGGACAAAAAAGTTTTTGTGGAAAACGATGCAAATTGTGCGGTATGGGCAGAATACAAAAGCGGTGCCGCTAAAGGGTTTAATACCGTTTTAATGGCTACTATAGGTACGGGAATAGGCGGAGGCGTAGTTTCAGACGGCAGGTTGTTCAGAGGTTCGATGGGTAATGCTCTTGAAGTCGGCAGTTTAAAGATTTTTGCCGACAAACGCCGAAAATGCACCTGCGGCAGATATGACTGCTGGGAGTCTTATGCGTCCGGAACAGGACTCAAAAATTGTGCACAAGAAGGTGCAAAAGAATATCCGGAATTTGAGACAAGTTTTTTAAAACACAAAAAACCTGAAGAGATTACCACATACGACATTACTGAAGGTGTAGAAAAAAAAGATGAATTCTGCTTGAAAGTGTTTGAACAGTGGCAGTATTACATGTTTGTCGGACTTGTCAGTCTGACTGATATTTTTAATCCGGATTGTATTGTAATTTCCGGAGGTATGTGTGAGTTTGTTGACACACAAAAGCTGGAAGATATGATTAATGCGGAATCGGTTGTCACACCAGTAAAAGTAAAATCCGCATTAACAAAAAACAACGCAGGCATGATTGGTGCCGGACTTCTCGCACTTATGTGATTTTTCTATTTTAAGATTGTTTTTGGATAATCAATAATTAAAACTGTTTCAAAAATCTGACATCGTTGTTGAAAAACAGGCGGATATCATCTATTGCCCATTTCAGCATTGCGAGTCTTTCAACTCCCATACCGAAGGCAAAACCGGAATACACTTCCGGGTCAATATCTACATTTCTCAAGACATTGGGATCAACCATGCCTGCACCCAAAATTTCAAGCCAGCCTGTTCCTGAACAAACACGACAGCCTTTGCCGTGACACATTATGCACTGTACATCAACTTCTGCTGACGGTTCCGTAAAAGGGAAAAAACTGTTGCGAAATCTTGTCGGTCTGGCAGAACCGAAATACAGTCTCAAAAATTCATTCATAACTCCTTTTAGGTCAGCAAAGGTAATGTCTTTGTCAACAAGCAGACCCTCTATCTGATGGAAAAGATTGTTTTTTCTGGCACTGACAGATTCACATCTGTATACACGACCCGGAGCAACGACTCTGATAGGCGGTTTCGTTGTCAGCATTTCGTGGATTTGTGCACCTGATGTCTGGCTTCTCAAAATTACATTTGGTGCGACCTTCGTATAAAAAGTATCTTGCATGTCTCTTGCGGGATGGTCTTTGGGAATATTCAGCATATCAAAATTGAAATATTCGGTTTCAACTTCCGGAGAATTTTCATTGTGAACAAGAGAAAAACCCATCCCTTGAAAGATTTTCGTAATTTCATCTATGGTTTGTGTCAGAGGATGTGTTTTTCCAAAAGGTGTAAAAACACCCGGCATTGTTATATCAATTCTTTCTTTTTCCAGTTTTTCGTTTAGTTCTTTTTGATAGAATACCTGATATTTTTCATTCAATTTTTCTTCAATATCTTTTGATATTTGATTGGACAAAGAGCCAATGATTCTTTTGTCGTCATTAGAAAGATCTTTTAGATTCTTTTTTATGTTGTTTAATTCACTTTTCCTGCTGAGATAAGTGTTTCTGATATCTTCAATATCAGATGTTGATTGAATTTTTTCAATCGCTTCAAGTGCAGTTTTATGAATTTTTTCCAGTGTATCTTTCATTTTTATCCTCGTATTCTTTATCAAAATTTGATTTTAAAGAGCATTTTTTTCTCAACAAAGAATATTATATAATAAAATAAGGTTCATGAAAAAATGTTCAAATATTTGAATTTGTCCTATAATAATTAAAACGGTTGTGCAGGCAGAGATAATAATACAGTGAGGAAGTATGCTCCAAACCCTTAACAAAATCAATTCCATATGCGATCTTGCAAAAGAAGTTTTGCAAATAGAAGCTGATTCAATATTAAATCTCAAAGACAGAATAAACAAAGATTTTGAAAAGGCTATTGATATTTTGTATGAATGCAAAGGCCGTGTGATTGTTACGGGCATGGGCAAATCCGGACATGTCGGCAGAAAAATTGCCGCAACGCTTTCTTCTACAGGCACACCTTCTTATTTTTTGCATCCGGCAGAAAGCACGCACGGGGATTCCGGACTTATCACAAGAGATGATGTTGTTATTGCTATCTCAAACAGCGGTGAAACGGCTGAGCTTATGAATCTTTTGCCTCTTATAGAAAGATTTGGCGTAAAAATGATTGCAATGACAGGTAAAAAAGATTCTACGCTCGGCAGAAAGTCAGATGTAGTGCTCGATGTTTCCGTTGAAAAAGAAGCATGCCCTCTGGGGAAAGCACCGACAGCCAGTACAACGGCTACACTTGCTATGGGTGATGCTGTTGCAATTTGTCTTTTGAAAAAACGCGGGTTTACGGAAGAAGATTTCCTTATGTTCCATCCTTCAGGTGCACTCGGCAAAGGTGTATTGTATCACGTAAGCGACCTTATGATTACAGGTGACAGGATACCCGTTGTCAATGAAAATAACAACTTCCTTGATACAATTTCTCTTATTTCCGCTAAAAAACTCGGATGTGCAATTATAATTAATGACAATGGTGTTATGACCGGTATATTAACAGACGGTGATATCAGAAGGACTCTTTTGAAATACAATTCTACGGTAAATTTAAAGGCAAAAGATGTCATGACTCAAAATCCGAAAGTTATACTTGTAAATGACCTTGCGGCAAAGGCATTGCATATTATGGAAAAACATTCTATTACGTCACTGGCTGTGTGCGACAATACCGGCAAGCCTATCGGGCTTATACATATCCATGATTTGCTTAAAGCGGGAGTTGCATAATGGTGAATCTTGAACTTAAATATGCGGCGAGCAAAATAAAAGCACTGGTCACCGATGTTGACGGAGTGTTGACGGATGGTTCATTGACTTTTGATGAAGACGGAAAAGAATACAAGACTTTCAATGCCAAAGACGGGCAGGGTATTGTAATGCTTAATAAAGCCGGTTTTGTCACCGCAATAATCACTGCAAGAGAAAACGGAACAGTCCGCTACCGATTTAAGAATCTTGGCATGACAAAACTTTATGAAGGAAGCAAAAATAAAATAGCTTCATTAAAAGAGTTTATGTCGGAATTTGGTTTGAAGCCCGAAGAAATAGCCTATATGGGTGACGACCTGCCTGATATTTGCGTTTTGAAAGAAGTCGGGCTGCCATGCTGCCCCTGCGACGCAGTTGAAGAGGTGAAAAAATATTCAAAGTTTGTGTCTTCAAAAAACGGCGGCAACGGTGCGATACGAGAGTTGTGTGATTTGATACTCAAATCAACGGAAAAGTACGATTCTATGCTGTCGGCAATAATTAACAGGGAATAACAACCGGATAATAATTGTAAAAAATACACTTTAAAAGTTCGTATTTTATGCAGATTTGAACAAAAAAATAGGGCAATTTTTGGTTATAAAAGCCCTAGTGTCTGGAATTAAGAATAGTTGGAAGTATGAAAAAGATTTAATTACATGAAACATCATTTTTTGAATAAAAACAATTCCCTTTTTGGTGTATTTTTAGAATAATTTTTATTATTTGTCTTTTGATTTATAAAAAATACTACTAAATTAGGCGAATAAGTGCACAAAATACACTTTTTGTAAAACCCAATGATAACAATACATTTGGCGATTTATTAAGAATTATTCAATAGGGGTTGACAAAGAATACTTTATAGTTCATAATGAAAATGTAATAAATAGTGTAGTAAAAACACTTAATTCAATTTACAAACACAAGGATTTAAAAAAAATGATGAAAGTAAATGGAATAAGCTCTTATGATTATTCCAACGTAAATAGAAAACAATATTATTCCAGACCCGTATTTAAACAAGATATTTCAAATATAGCTCAAAGAGCTGTTATAGATCAGTTTATTGAATCTGCTAATGACCAAAAATACAACAAAAATCCGCTTGCAAGCAAGCTTTCTTTTTTAAGAGATGTTCTTTTCTCTGACACAACTACAAGAAAAGCAAAAGAATTGCAGGAAATTTTGGACAGTTACGATTCAAATATCAATATATTGTACTAAGTATAGTATATTGCAAGCCGAAACATTAAAAGACTTTTCCCCGTTATACATTTTAATTTGAATAGATGCAGTAAACTCAGACCGAAAGGTCTGTTTTTTTGTTTTGCCGCAAAATTTGCCAGGCCAATATGTATAAAAAAAAGGGCAGAACTATTGTATATCCCTAGTAACGCCCGTAAAATAAATAATGGTAAGATAAAATTTGTATTGTAAAATTCTGCGTATAGTGTTTTTTATGCAAAATTTTGGATTTTTTAAGTGTAAAATGCCGCCGCATAAACAAATGCAGTTTTGCACTGTTAATTTTTAAATATAATCCAACAGTGATTGGTTGGATATTATTGTATAAGCCTGCATAGAGGCTTGCAGAGCATAGTTTTGCTGCATGAGTTCTGTTATGGCTGTAGTCATATCAACTTCTGAAATTTCTGCTTTTCTTGAAGTCAGTGTGAGTTCTGTTTCTTTCAATATTTCTGTTGTCATGTTCAGCTTTGTTACTGTTGAACTGTGTACAGATTGAATTTCAGAGATATGTTCTATCGAATTTTGTAAAGGTGTGAGCTGTTCTCTGATTTTTTCCTGATCACCGCTTTCAAAAGCGGCACTCAAATCGCCGAGCACTTTGAAAAGTCCCGAGCTTACATCAGGATTGTCAGGGTCATTTGCGTCGTATGTGCCGAAAATAGAATCACCTGCACTGTTTAAATCAATGTAGTCACCGTCTGAAACTTCCAGATATCTTTCATATCCTGCAAAATTGTCGGCTGTTGTACCTGCATAAGTAATGGAGCCGTCATCGTTCAAGGTGAAAGGCTCTGTTGTCACATTTGTTCCTGCAAATATATATTTCCCGTCATACTGGCTGTTTGCAAGGCTGACAATTGTTTTTTTGAGTTCTTCAAACTCTGTTCGGCAGGCTTCTACGCCATTTTCCCCGCTTGCTCCGTTTGCAGCCTGGATGGCAAGGTCATTTATTCTTTGCAGTTTGTCAACGATAGTGGAAAACACGCTGTCTTGAGCATTTATCTGGGTGATTGCATTGTTTACGTTTTTTGCATAGGTTTCTATCTCGGACAACTGTTTGTTTATCCTGACCAAATCAGCTGCATCAATAGGGTTTTCGGAAATATTTGTATATTTCTGATTTGTATTCAGTTTGTTATAGATATCATACAGTTTGTTCTGCTGGTTTGATATTATATCTATCATATTTTTTGATGAATAACTGCCTATGTTCATTTTTTATACCTCTGATTGTAAATTAAATCATTTGTAAAATCGTTTGCATCAATTCGTTTGCTACTGTAAATACTCTTGCAGAAGCTTCATAAGCTCTTTGATATTTAATCAAATCAGCCAATTCTTCATTCAAATCTACTCCGTACAGTTCGTCTCTTTGGGTTTGTGCCTGTTGAAGCACTGCATCCTGTGCATCAGCTGCATCGTTTATAGAGGCGACACCCGAGCCGATTTTTGATACCAGGCTTGAAAGATAATCGGTTATGCTCATACCTTCTCCGGGTGGATCCGAAATATTTAAACCTGCAATTTTCCCTTTTGCAAGTTCATTGAACAGTACCATGTTTGAAGCATTGCCGACAGCGATGTCTTCATAATTCGGATCTGTCGTGTCTATTCTTGCTGTAGCAACAAGATTCGGATCGTCAATGACCGCCTGGTTAATTTGAATATTGCCTGCCGTAAAATCTGCCGAACCGTCTTTTGTAACAAAAAGAGGAGTTGTTGATTCAACAAGTGTTCCGTCAGGCCCTATATACAAAGGTGTTCCGTTTGCATCAGCCTGAGTTTGGATTCTGTTCATTTCTTGGGCAAATGCTGATGCAAGTTTGTTTATATCATTCAAAATTGACTTATATCCGAAAGCATCGCCTTTGCCTGCCTGTAAAATAGCTGTTATGGCACAATCACCGAGTGAATCTGATATGTCATCTTTTTTGATATTACCTTCTTTGTCTACAAGTTGGATTTTGACAGGATTGTTCTCATCGTCGCTTTGTACGGCTTGGATTGTTAACCTTTTTTCTCCGCCTTTTACAACAGTTTGGCCGTCGATAAGGACGTTTACTGTCCCGTTTTCATTTGTGGTAGTTGTAATGGGCACCATCGAAGAAATTTCGTCAAGAATAATATTTCTTTGATCCATCAAAGTATTTGATTCCGGATTTTGTGCAATTTGATTGTTCAAAGATGCCAATTGTTCAAGTTTTGAATCCAGAGTATCTACTTTTGTATTTATCAAAGAAGCTTCAAAACTGTCTGCATCGCCAAAAGTCCCGACAGAGGTGCTTATATAATTATTTATTGTATTAGCCATATTGTTCAGACCGTTGGCAATATCTTGAGCAGCACTTACAAAAGCTATCTTGTAAGCTTTATTTGTCGGGTCTCCGCTTAGTGCTTCAGAAGCTGCAAAGAAGTCATTAAAAAGCTTGGAAAGACCGTTGGAACTCAATTCATCATTCAGGAGATTTTCCATGTTATTTAACATACCGCCAATTTGGTCATAGTAGCCTGCACCTGCATTTTGGTCTCTAAAATAATTGTCAAGCCATTCAGACCTTTTTGTGGAGATACCGGTGATTTCTGCACCTTGACCGGGTGTTACTTTTCCGTTGCTTGCACACCAGTCAAAAATTCTGTAGCCGGGTATGGCCGCAAAATCCACTTCTTGCCTTGTGTAGCCTTCTGTATTCATGTTGGCAATGTTGTTGCTCACTACATTCAGTGCAATCTGATTATTGTTGACTGAATTTACCGCAATATTCATTAATCCGTTTAAGGTGCTTCCCATTATTTTTCCTTTTTATTTTTTCAGTTATGCTTCTTCGATGATTGATGACATTTCTAATTGGTCTTTTGTAATATTTTTGCCGTTTTTATTATATTCTTCCGTAATAGGTTTCAGTCCTTTGATTATAATTTCAAGAGTTTTATTTGTTACGTGCATGCCGTGTTTTAAAAGTTCCAAGTTTACTTTTTCGAGTTCAAAAATCTTTTGAGAAAGTTCTTTTACTTCATCTCTTTTCTTTTCGAGGTTTTCGGCAGCTTGAGCATCTTGCTGTTTAATATTGTTTATAATATCCGTCAAGGAAAATGTCGGCATATTCATAGACTTAGAGATATTTTTTCTCATTTCGGAATAGTTGCTGATGCTTTTGAAGGTATCTACAATCTTTGCATCAACATCAAACAATTCAGTGCTTTTTCCTTTGATAAGAATTTCTTTTTTGTCGACATAGAGCTTTTCTATGTTTTTGTATCCGTCTATTTCTTTGTCGACTATGTTTTCGAGTGTTTTAATCTGTTCTTGCAGCATGTTATTTCTCCGTATAAGTAATTTTTTATGCGAGGTATTCTACTATTACGCTTCTGCCGTAGCTGAGACCGTATTTTATGTCTTCTTCGGTAAGGTTGTTTTCACCGGCAAGTTCTGCATATTTTTTTATCTCGTTTATATTTTGTCCTTTCAGTATATTGTTGTCATTGAGTTCTGTTCCGTCTGTAGTAAAAGGCTCTTGTGCTTCAATCGGTTTTGTTGCGGCAGAGTTGTTTTTAAAAGCGTTTGCCGCATTCAAAAGCTGAATTGCACTGATATTTGATGAATTGTTTACTGAACCTAGCATTTTTTAGTTATATCTCCTTATCGACTCGATTTTTTATTTCTTGTGTTTCCGTATTTTCAAAGACTGTTGCTTCTTCATTGTTTTCATTTTTGTTCAAGAATTGTTTGTTTTGTTCGGCTGCATATCCTATGGATGCAGAATTTTGAACTGCTGTTTGTGATACTGTTTCAGCGGCTTTTTTTACAGCAACATTCGATGCGGCGTGTGCTGTATGTTTTGTACTTTCAACAACATTTTGGCTTTCGGATTCTTCTTTTGGCAGATATCTTTCCATTTGTGCATAAATTTGTTTTGCAAAACCTATGCTTGTTCTGGGATTGTTTGCAATATCACGTCCGATTTCGTCGTATATGAAAGTTTTGAATTTATCCATGTATTTGTCATCATTTCCGAACACGCTGTCTTCTTTGTTCACTGTTTTGTCCATTGTGTTGAGCATTTTTGTCACGAATATTGCTTCAAATTCTCTGGATACTTTTTCAAGCTGTGCTTTTGGAGATTTCATCGTTTTTATGTTGCCGAATCTTTGGACATCGTGGTTTATGATGTCCGGTGAAAGATTTGCTGTTTGTGATGAAATGTTTGTCATTTTGTTTTTACCTTTTTGTTTGTTTTTGAGATTTGTACGAAGTGTATACAGAATCTCTAAATTACCTGAATTTCTGCCTGGAGGCTTCCTGCTTCTCTCAGAGCCTGCATTATTGATATAAGGTCAATCGGTGCCACACCGATAGCATTCAGTGCACGAACCAAATCGTTCAGCGTGCTGTTAGCCGGCATGGTGACAAGACTTCCGCCGCCTTTGTTTACTGATACAGCACTGTTTGCAAAAGCTGTAGTTGTACCGCCTGCAAACGGTTCAGGCTGTGAAACCTGATTTGTTGTTTGAACAGTTACCGTAATATTTCCGTGTGCAACGGCTGCCGGAAGAAGTTTTACTTCGCTGCCTATTACAACAGTTCCTGTTCTTTCGTTTACTACAACACGTGCTTTGTCTCTTGTCGCATCAACCATCATGTTTTCTATGATTGAGAGGAATGCAATTCTGTCATTGTTGAATTTTGCCGGAATTGCAACTTTTATGCTTGAGCCGTCAAGAGCTTTTGCGGCGGTAACATTTCTGGAGATTGTTCCGGCAACTCTTGTAGCCATTGTGTAATCTGATTTGTCAAGAAGAAGTGTAAGAGAGTTTTCGTCGCCTATTACTGTATTTATGTCTCTTTCAACAATACCTCCTCTTGGTATACGGCCTGTTGTTGTTATGGCTGTTCTTGTACTTGTTCCGTTGGAGTCTTTTGAAATACCGCCTACTGATACAGGGCCTTGACCTATTGCAATGATTTCTCCGTTCGGGGCTCTCAATTGTGTTTGAACAAGAACACCGCCTTCAAGACTCTTTGCGTCAGCCATTGTTGATACGGTCAAATCAATTTGGTCGCCGTTTTTTGCAAACGGAGGAACAGTTGCCGTAACGAGAACGGCTGCTGAAGAACCTTTTTGGATATAGTTTGATTGTTCGATTACCGTGCCCAGATTTTGCAGGAGCATTTGGTTTGTAATCTGTGTTGAACGTGAGTTGTCACCTGTACCCGGCAAACCGACAACGATACCGTAGCCGACTATTTGGTTGTTTCTGACGCCTTTTACATGTGCAATGTCTTTTATTCTCACCATTGTCGCCAGTACGTCCGACGAAATCATGCCTGCTATCATTATTATTGCTGTTATTACTTTTAAAAACCTGGTCATTTCTTTTTCCCTTGTTTTATTCACTAGAACAGGTATTTTACCGCTCTGTTTATGATACCTTCGTTGCCTGCTCTTGATACTGTTCCCTTGCCTGCAAGTGCGAATTGGAAGTTGGCAACATTTCTTGAGTAGACCTGTCCGTTTTGGTCAATTGATCTTGGGTCAACGACACCGCTTACGAGAAAGTCTACTCTTTCATTTCCGTTAACTAAAGTTTTTTTGCCTTGAACCATGAGATTTCCGTTTGGCAAAAGCTGTACAACCTGAACGGTTACGTAGTCATTGATACCCAATTGTCTTTGGTTGCTTGTTGTTGATTCAACAGTGTTTGAACCGCCAAAGTTGTTGAACTGGTTGTTTAAAGGAGTACCCGGCAAAATTTTGTTTATAAAATTGGTAAAATTGTCTACTGTGTTTGCCGAACGGTCTGAAGAATAATTCAATGAATCATTGAATGTAATTGTTTCTGACAGAACAATTGTTACCAAATCGCCTACAGAACGTGCTCTGACTCCTCCAAAGAGAGATTTTGGTTCTGAATAATAAGTTTGAGTTAAATTTAGTGCATAGAGTGATTCTGCTTTTGTATCTTGTGCAATATTTATTGAAAACATTGCAATTGCAAGTATCAGCACTGCTTTTTTTATGAAATTTTTTGTTTTAACTCTTCTCATTTTTTTGTTTTTTCTCCCCTGAAAAATTTTTATATTTGCACAAGCACTTGATTTATGCCGATAACCTCGCCTGTGTATATTTTGTTGTATCTTTTGTTTTTCACTTGAATCATGTCGCCGATATTTCCCTGCATAAGAGCAGTGCCTTCTACTGAAACATTCAAATCTGACCCTGCTCTGAAATTTACTGTAACCATAGCATTTTTCACAACATCAGGTTTTGCCATAGTATATCTTTTTGTAATCATTTCACCCGGATAAAAGACTTTTGTTGCAACGAGTTCTTTTGCAATGTCGTTCATGCTGACTGTGTTGTTGAGGTTTCCGACAACATTCATTTTTTTAAACTCTACTGCTTGAAGCGGTACAACTTTGTCTCTCGGAATCATTTCTTTGGCTACGGCTACATATTTGAAAGCTTTTGTTTCAATGGGTGCATAATAAGTTCTTGCATACTTGCCGTTTACGTACAGATTAATTTTTTTGAATTCTCTTGCAGTCAGGTTGTTTGAACCTGCAACTATCTCTACCGTAACTTTGCCGTCAGGCAGTGTAAAACTGTCTACAGGCAGATGTCCTACGGTTACTTCCGATTCATCAACATCGTATTTCAGCAAATCTTTTTGGGCTTGTTTTGCGACAAGAGATTTGAATTTGTCGGCAGAAATCACCTGAGCACTGCAAACTGAAGCTGTGCTTAGGATTATTGATGTTATTAAAATTGTTTTAATTATGTTTTTCAAATTTGTTCTGCCTTCTTTGGTTTTTAATTTATCGAGTTAATTTTATTATTTAATTTATGTCACTATCTGATTGGTTGTTCTGAGGATATCCGAAGCGGCTGTGATGATTTTTGAGTTTGTTTCAAAAGCTCTTTCAGCCTTAATCAGGTTTATCATTTCGTCAACGATTTGTACGTTTGAACCTTCCAAAAATGCCTGCTGAATAGAGCCTACGCCGTCTTGGTCAGGTGTACCCGGTATCGGTGTGCCTGATGCCGGTGTTTCAACGTACAGGTTGTGGCCTATAGAAAGCAAACCGGCTGGGTTTTGGAATCTGACAAGCTGAATCTGTCCTACAATTGTCTGGGTTGTATCGTTTCCGACTTTTACGGAAATGTTTCCGTCAGGGGTAATGTTTACCTCTGTAGTATTTTGCGGGATGGTTATCTGCGGCTGAAGGAGATATCCGTCAGAAGTACAAAGCTGGCCGACTGCATCAGGAGCAAAGGAGCCGTCTCTTGTGTATGCAAGTGTACCGTCAGGTCTGACTATCTGGAAGAATCCTTCGCCTTCAATAGCCATATCATATTTATTTCCTGTACTTTGCATTACACCGCCTGTCATAATTTTTCTTGTTGCGGATGTTTTTACACCGAGACCGATTTCAACACCGACAGGCTGATATGTACCCTGTGTAATCATTGCACCGGGTGTTCTTATTGCTGTAGAAAGCAAGTCCTGAAATTCCGCTCTGGATTTTTTAAAACCCGTTGTGTTTACGTTTGCAACGTTGTTTGCCACAACATCCAAATTGTTTTGTTGTGCTATCATACCTGTTGCTGCTGTTGTTAGTGATCTTAGCATTTTCTCTCTCCCGCTGATTTTTTAATAGTCTTTTTATTCTTTCTTTTTAAATTATGTATTTAGTCTGCCCAGATTAATTGCCTGAGAGAGCTGGTTTGATTTTTCTCTCACAAAGCTGCTTAGTGTTTCATAGTTTCTGGATACTTTAATTGAGTTAATCATTTCATTGATTATGTTTGCATTAGAAAGTTCAATTGCACCCTGTTGTACTGAAAATTTTTGTGCTCTTATTTCAGGGTTTGTGTTTATATTTTTAGGAACATACATTGATGTGCCTACTGCCATCATGTCGTCTTTGTTTGCAAAATCGTAAATACCGATTCTTTGAAGGGCCTGTGCTGTTTCATTTCTTGTTGCGACTATTGTCCCGTCTTCATTTACGGTAATATCTTTTTCAGATTTTACATTCAGTTCTCTCAAGTTTATTCTTATCGGCTGGTTGTTGTAGTCCAAAACCTGGTTGCCTTGCATGTCTGTCAAAAGGTTTTGTGAATTTATGCAGAAAGAACCGTTTCTTGTATAAGTAATTGTTCCGTCAGGTGCTCTGAGTTTGAAAAAGCCATCGCCTTCAATACCCAAATCCAGAGGATTTTCCGTTCTTGATAAAGTACCTTGAGTAAACTGGTGGACAAGCCTGTGTGTAACGGAACCCATACTTATTTCTCCGACAAGTCTTCCGTCTTGATTTTTCGGATTGTTTCTTTCAGTCGGTTCTTCAATAAGAGCGTTGTAAACGTTTCTGAAAGAAAGACCTTCTTTTTTGTATCCTGCTGTATTTACGTTTGCAATATTGTTTGCAGTGGAGTCCTGAAAATCAATCAGGCTCATCATGCCTTTTGCCGCTATGTCTATGCCTCTTGATATCATTACTGTCTGCCTCCGCTGTATTTTTGATACATACTCATTATATTTTTAACGTAGTTTTGTGTTTCTTTGTATGGCGGGATGCCGTTGTATTTTGCTACTGCATTGGGCCCTGCATTGTATGCGGCAAGTGCCAGCGATTTGTCTCCTCCGAATCTGTCCAGCAGCCCTTTAAGGTATTTTGTTCCGCCTGCTATGTTTTGTTCAGGGTCATAGGCATCTTTTACGCCCAATGAATTTGCGGTTGCAGGCATAAGCTGCATAAGCCCCATCGCTCCGCAGTGAGATGTTACATCCGGCTGAAATCCTGATTCCTGTTTGATTACGGCTTTTACAAACGCACTGTCAAGACCGTTTTTTGCACTGTAAGTTTCAATAAGATTGTCTATATCTGCGTTTTGTTCAGAAGAACCGTTTAATTCGCTTGAAAAAATCTTGTTCACAAAAGGAGAAGAATTGTTTGAGGATTTTGATGACATGTTTGCATCAAGAATTTTTTGAAAATCCTGATCAGGTCTTACAGGTTCCATGCCAAAGTTTGCCAAGCTGTTGAAAGTACTTTCAATAGCCTGCATACGTCTTAGAGTAATATCTAATCCACTGAGTTCCACTATTCTTTTGTCCTGCCCAAGTTTTCTTACCATTTAAGGGTTGAAATCAACCAAACAGATTAATTATTATCCCTCATGTATAAGTTACTCTATATGAAGTATTTTCTCATCAACCCGATGGTTGAAATTTATTTTTTGCATATAGACCATGTGGTCAATAAAAATTTTATTTAATATGCCTGTGACTGAAAGGCAAGAGTATTTTATCCGTTTTGTTATAACAAATTTAAACAATCTACAGCAAAAACATTACAACAAACACACCAAAAATAAGTGCCGGGCCGTAAGGAATGATTGTCAGTTTTTCACCTTCTTTTATGGATTGTACAAGAAGCTTGCAGCAGTACAGGCCTATACTTGCCATAAGGAGAAAAGCAAACCAGTGGAAAAGATTTGATGTAAATATGTCAAAAAATTCACCAAGTCCGTATAAAATTGCAGAAATAACAAACAACAATAATGCACTGAATATTTTAAAGTTTTTATCTTTAAACCATTTGTACAAAAAAACAGGTACGGCAAGTCCTCCCCATATGAATATGCTGAGGATTAAAATTACTATTGCATTTGAAATACCGAAAAATGCTCCCAAAGAGCCCAATATATATGAGTCACCTTCTCCGAAACAGTCTTTTCTTGTTATCAACTTTGTAACAAGAGCAATAAAACTCATAACAGCAAAACCGCCTATCAGTCCTAACAAAGAGTAGATAAATGATTGATAAACGGAAATATTGAAATTTGCTATCCAAAGACTGATTTTTGCTGAATTAGCACCGGAAATATTAAAGAAGTTGTACAAAAGCCCCAATGCAGCAAGAATATACGCATGTACTGAAAGAATCACTTTTTCTTTTATATCGGTAACTGCCATTACTGTGCATAAAGAGGCTGCAATCACAAGAAAAAAGGTGTTTAAACTAAAACCGTATTTGTAATAAATCCCTGCAAAAACCAGTCCCGTAAAAAGTTCCACCAGAGGGTATTGAATGCTTATTTTTTCTTTGCAGTATCTGCATTTCCCTCTTAACAAAAGATAAGACAAAACAGGGATATTGTCATACCACGCAAGTTTGTGATTGCATTTTGTGCAGTGAGAAGGAGGCAAAACAATAGATTCTCCCGAAAGACCCCTTAAAACAACTACATTTAAAAAACTGCCTATACACAGACCGAATATAAACACGTATGTTACCCAAAATACAGTCATGTTTATTGTTCCGCTTGTTTTTCTTTAATTATGTCATGCAAAAGCACCAGTGCTTTTTTAAGTTTTCTTGAAACTTGCATTTGAGAAATTCCAAGCTGATTTGCTATTTCTACCTGGCTCA
Organism: Candidatus Gastranaerophilales bacterium; assembly: GCA_944323115.1. Classification (GTDB taxonomy): domain Bacteria; phylum Cyanobacteriota; class Vampirovibrionia; order Gastranaerophilales; family Gastranaerophilaceae; genus Limenecus. The sequence goes on along the minus strand of CALURG010000079.1, from coordinate 2,403 downwards.
AATCTTTAAAATAAGTCATTTCAACAATTTTTTGAAGCATTGGTTCAATATTGCCCAGAGATTCTGTAAGCATCATGCGGTCTTCTCTCAAACTTTGAGCATTTTCATAGTTTATATCCGCTATTTTATCTCCCCAATTGCAATAGTCATCATCATCTTGGAACGTAAGCTGGTCAAGAGACACTATAGTTTTTCTTCTGTCTGCATCGATTGCTTCCTGTACTTTGTCAACAGGGAGTTCCATTTTGTTTGCAATTTCTTTATCCGTAGGCTTTTCCCCCTGTTCTTCTATCATTTCAAGTGTAAGTTTGTGTACACGATAGGCGAGTTCCTGAATTGCTCTGGGTGCTTTTATCATTGCAGCTTTATCTCTAAGGTAATGGCGAATTTCACCTGTTATCAGGTAAGTTGCATATGATTTAAAATTTTTGCTGATTTTAGAATTATAGAGTCTTATTGCCTTAATCAGCCCTACACTGCCCACTTGAATAATATCTTCAACAGGGTCGGTGCTTCTTCTTGCGAGAGTTCTTGCTACTTTTTTTACAAGAGGCATACAGGTTATTGCAATAAGGTTTTGCAAATGTTTTTTGCTTTTTTCCGAATTTATTTTTTGATATTCATCAAGCCAAACTGCCACTTGGTCGTAGTCGACAAGTTTGGGTAAATTTCCGGCCACAATTTTTGTTCCTGTTTTTGACAAAAGTTTTTCCTCTCTAATATTGTTTTATTATATCATTTTATGTAAAAAATTGGTAAAATGAAATCATGCAAAAAGAAGAACTTAAATCCAAGATAATAGAATACGGAAAAAAACTTTCGCAAAAAAATATGTCGCCGGCAACATCCGGAAACATCAGTGCACGTTTTGAAGACAAAATTTTAATTACCGCTTCAGGTACCTGTCTTAGTGAGTTGTCTTTTGATGATATTGTTCTGATAGATGAAAATGCAAATGTTGTTGAAGGAAACAAAAAGCCTTCGTCCGAAAAAAATCTGCATATTGCAATTTATCAAATCAGGCCTGACATAAACGCTATCGTACACTGTCATTCCCCGTATATATCAGCTTTTGCGGTTTGCAGGATACCTCTTTCGAAACCTATAATATCTGAAAATGTTTTTTATTTTGGAGAAATTCCTGTTGCGGACTATGCTCTTCCGGGTTCAAACAAACTTGTTGAAAATACTGCTAAATATTTTGAAAAACACAATGCTGTTTTGCTTGCAAATCATGGGATAATAATCGGCGGTACGGATTTGAAAAATGCATATTATCTTACGGAAACAGCCGAAACTTATGCTCAAATATACTTAAACTCTTTGCTTTTGGGCGGACCAAAAGAGCTTTCTAAAAAAGAAATTGAGGAAATTTATAAATTAAGAAATTCATAAGTTTTTTAAAAAGTTTGTAACAGATTATAAAGATTTTGAAAATAATACTAAAGTTTTTTCGTAAAAATCCGTAAATATTATATGTGAACCGAAGGGATGAATTTTTTGCGGTTCGTATTAGTAGAATTTGGAGGCGTATTCGTGATTACAAAAAACATGTATTTAGACATGGAATCAGACCTTGCTCTTGAGGAACTAAAAGAAGAGCTCAATGACATCAAATTGATGTTCAATGAAAAAAAATGTGTTAAGCCGAGAAAAAAGGAGAAAAAATTTAAAAATAAATTCTGCTGGGATTAAATTATATAAAAAAATTAAATAGAAATTAACAAAGCCGGTTTTTGCAAGCCGGCTTTTTGGTACATGATTTTAAAAAATTATTTTGGCGTTGACAAAAACCCAAAAAACAACGAAAATACTAATAAATATTAAAGAATACGCTTTTAGTAACAAATTGTTAAGACCATAGTATAAAAAAGTAAATTTAACTTTTGAGCATACTTTATAATTGTGTGTGAACTACCAAGACTCATTAATATAAATAGGTGGAATAAAATATGTTTAATTTAAAAAACTTGAAAATCGTGAAAAAATTAAATTCAATCAAGCCAAAACTCAAATGGCTTATGTTTTCACAAATTCAAGATTACAAGGTAAATTCAAAATACATTGATATGATTTGTTCTGACAACAATACGCAGACAGCAAATGATAAATTGGAAGAAATTGTCAGAGAATCTCTTATCAGAGAATTTTCTCCGGAAATCCAAAAAATGAAATCCTATGATTTTTTGGTAGATGCGGTTGTTCACAATTTGAAGAAAAAACAACTGGCACAGTTTGACAAAGATATGGAAAGTTAAAAAATAAAAGAATAATAGTTTATACGAAAAAATGATACTTACAGGCAATGTAAGTATCATTTTTTTTGTAAAAAATATAAAAAAATTATTAAAAGAACAAACGAGGAGAAAATTATGAAATATTTGATAAGAAAACCGGATACAT